>JAIRYW010000021.1 GCA_031267645.1 Propionibacteriaceae bacterium | reverse complement strand
GGGGCCAGGCTGAGGAGACGTCCGCCGGTCGGCCGGCGCCGGCTGGGACGGCTGGAGCAAGCCGGCTGGACGGCGCAGCCCGCACAGCCCGCCGCCGGACAGCCCGAGGCCAAGGCGGTGGCCTCCAACTGGCCGTTCCGGAGCAGATGGTCGACGGCGGCCTGGACCACGTCCAAAGCCAAGCCATGGCGGCGGGCGATCTGGGCGGTCGAACGCGAGCCGTCCGCGAAGGCCGCCAGCACGACGCTCAACGGGCCGCTCATCCGAGCAACCGTCCGATCTGGAAGACGGCCACCGCCAAGACCCAGGCCACCCCCAGCTGCAGGACCACGCCGAAGCCGGTCCAGCGCCAGCCGACCTCGCGCTTTTGGGCCGCCAAGGTCGCCACACAGGGGGTGTAGGCCAAGAAGAAGACCATGAAGGCGGCCACCGCCGCCACCGTATGGCCGCCCGAGGCGGACTCGAAGGCCAGACGGACCTGTTCGCCCAAACCCCACAGGTCCTCTTGTGAGGCCAGGGCGTAAGTCTGGGCCCAGCTCGAGATGACGGCCTCCTTGGCCACGAAGCCGACCACCAAGGCGGCCACCGTCTGCCACTGGGCGAAGCCGGCCCAGTCGAAGAGGGGGGACAGGGCGCGGGCCAGGCCGGCGTAGAGCGAGTCTTGCACCGCCACCTGGGCGAAGCCGCCGCCCCGCAGCGGGATCGATTGCAGCAGCCAGACCACCATGACGGTGGCCACGATGATGCCGGAGGCGGTCTGCAGGAAGCCCTTCAAACGCAGCCAGGTGACGGCGGCGGTCAGCCGCAGAGTCGGCGTCTGGTAGGGCGGCAGGTCGATCACCAGGGGCTCGTTGGGCGAGTCCCGCCACAGGGTGGCCCGCAGCAACAGGCCGCCCAACACCACCAGCACGATCGAGGCCAGATAGGTCAAGAAGACGGCCGTGCCGGCCCAGCGGCCGAAGAAGATCTGGCCCAACATGACGAAGACGGTCAGACGGGCGGTGCAGCTGGTGAAAGGGATGAGCAAGACGGTCAGGACCCGGTGCCGGGCCGAAGGCAGGGCGCGGGTGGCGGCGATGCCGGGCACGTTGCAGCCGAAGCCGACCACGATGGGCAGGAAGGCCCGACCGGGCAGGCCCAGCCAGCCCATCACCCGGTCGGTCAGGACGGCCGCCCGGGCCAGGTAGCCGGAGTCCTCCAACAGAGCCAGCAGGATGAACATCAAGGTCATCAAGGGCACGAAGGTCAAGAGCGAGCCGACGCCGGCGATCAGGCCGTCCACGACCAATCCCTCGACCCAGCCGCCGCCCAGGCCGACCGCCCTCAAGCCGGCCGCCGCGGCCTGGGCCACCGGACCGGAGAAGAGAGCGTCCAAGCCGTCCTGCAGGGGGGCGGCCACCACGGTGGTGATCTGGAAGACGGCCCACATCACGGCCAGGAAGATGAGCGGTCCGAGCAGCGGCGCCATCACCACCCGGTCGATCTTGTCCGAACGGCGCACCCGGGTCTCGCCCGAGCTCTGGGTGCCCCGCTCGACCGCCTGGGCGATCCAGGCGAAGCGCTCGTCGTCGACCGACCGCTCCTGATCCGCCAGTCGCCCCTGCTCGGTCGATCGCTCCTGATCGGCCGATCGCTCGACGTCGGCCGATCGGCCCAGATCGACTGGCCGGCCCTGATCGGCTGCTGGACGCGAGCCGCCCCGGTCGCGCGGCCGGGCCGGCGGCAGGGGCCGCTCCAAAGTCTCCAGCACCACCCGGATCAGATTCTCCAGGCCGCTGCGCCGCCTGGGGTCGACCGTCACGACGGGCACGCCGACCGCCTCGGCCAGGGCGTAGCTGTCGACCTCGACGCCGTGGCGGCGGGCGATGTCGTCCATGGTCAGGGCCAGCACCAGGCGCCGGGGCCGCTCGCGTAACTGGGAGACCAGGAAGAGGGAACGAGCCAGATGGGCGGCGTCGACCAGGGCCACCACCAGGTCGGGGGCCTCGCTGGCCGGCACGTCCACCACCAGTTCGCCGGTCAACCGTTCGTCCGGGGAGGACGAGTCCAGGCTGTAGGCGCCGGGCAGGTCGATGACGGTGGCTTGGCCCCGGCTCTGGGCCGGGTCGCAGTCGCAGTCCTGGCAGTCGCAGGTCTTGAGCCCGGACCAGCGCCAGACCCCGCGCGCCACCTCGACCGTGGTGCCGGGCCAGTTGCCGACCGAGGCGCGCGAGCCGGTCAAGGCGTTGAACAAGGTCGACTTGCCGACGTTGGGGGCTCCGACCAGAGCCACGATGGGATCGTCCGGGCCGGCCATGCGGCCCGAACCCTGCTGACAGCACTGTTTGATCGGCATGGCGCCGACCGGGTTGAGCGGCAGGCGTCGTTTGGCTCCGGACTGGGCCACTCTCACGCCACCACCTTGACCGCCAGGTGGCGGGCCAGCGGCCCGCCGATGGCGACCCGGGCCCCGCTCAACTCGATCACCCGGGCCCCGCCGCCGCTGCGCCGGACCACCGCGATCTGAGCCCCCAGCCGCCAGCCCAAGGCCAACAGGCGGGCCGAGACGTCCGGGTCGGCGGGGGTCGAGAGCACGGTCAGGGGAGTCCCGGTCGGGGCTGAGCTGAGGTTCAAGACCTGGTTCGGCTGAGGCACGCCAGTCAGGCTAACCTCGCCCATCGGCCATTCCTAATCTGGAATCGATCCAGATTCGACCCAGACCGTTCCCTTCCCGCCGCTGACCCGGCCGACCCGGCCGGGTCCCCCCAGACGCAAGAGTCCGCGCCGTCTCAGGGAGTGTCCGCGAAGGTGTCCAGAATCGTCTCCAACAGGTGGCCCAACCAGTGGTAGGACTGGACCAAGGCGTCCCGCGGGTCGTCCGGGTCGAGGTCGTCGATCCGGTCGGCGGCGGCCTCGTCCACCACGCCCAAGCGGGTGGCCAAGGACAGGCGCAAAGAGTTGACGGTGCGCAGCCAAGCCGGGCGGCGATCGATCGGGATCGCGACGTAGAGACGGTCCTGGGCGGACTCCAAGGCTCGCGCCACCAGGGCGGCCTCGGCCTCCTTGGTGGCCCGCAGGCCGGCTTCGGTCAAGTGGCGGTACTCCGCCTCGCGCTCGGCCTCCGCGTAGGCCGGCGGGAAGAGCCGCCGGATGGCCGGATCGTCGTAGTCGAGTTCGGGGGCGGTCAATTCAGCCGCCCAATTCTCCAGCGGGTCGTCCCCGGCCGGCGGGCCGGCCACCATCAGCCGCAATTCGGCCACCATGGCCCGCAAGAGGTCGACCTCGATCGGCTCCAGAAACAGGCGCAGGACGGGCTGATCCGAGTCCGGGCTCATGTGGCCGGCTCCAGAGTGGCCCACAGGCCGAAGGCGTGCATGGCCGAGACGTCGCTCTCCATCCGTTCGCGCGAACCGGAGGCGACCACCGCCCGACCGGTCTGGTGGACCCGCAGCATCAACTGCTCGGCCCGGGGGCGGGGATAGCCGAAATGGGACGAGAAGACGTAGGTGACGTAGTTCATGGTGTTGACCGGATCGTCCCAGACCAGACAGACCCAGTCGCCGGGCTGGGTCAGACTCTGATCGGTCCGCTCGACCAGGTCGGTCTGGTCGGCGGGAGCTGAGGTCACAGACCGCATTGTGTCAGACCCGGGGCCACCTGGTCGCGGCTGGTCAAGGCCGGCCGGCCGGCGCCAGCGCCAGTAGGCTTCAGCCATGAGAGAACGCCCCCCCACGGCGCTGTTGACCGATCAGTACGAGCTGACCATGATCCGGGCCGCCCTCCAATCGGGCACCGCCCACCGCACCTCCGTCTTCGAGTTGTTCGCCCGCCGCCTGCCGTCCGGCCGCCGTTACGGCGTGGTGGCCGGAGTGGGCCGGGCCCTGCGGGCCATCGCCGACTTCCGCTTCGAGGCCGAGGAGTTGGACTTCCTGCTCAGCCGCCAGGTGGTCGACCAGGCCACGGCCCAGTTCCTGGCCGACTATCGCTTCCAGGGCTCGATCTGGGGTTACGGCGAAGGCGACCTCTATTTCCCCGGCTCGCCCGTCCTGACAGTCCAGTCCAGCTTCGCCGAGGCCGTCGTCTTGGAGACCTTGCTGCTGTCGATCTACAACTACGACTCGGCCGTGGCCTCGGCCGCCAGCCGCATGACCCTGATGGCGGAGGACCGCCCCTGCATCGAGATGGGGGCTCGCCGCACCAACGAGGAGGCCGCCGTGGCGGCGGCCCGGGCCGCCTACATCGCCGGCTTCGCCTCCACCTCCGATCTGGAGGCCGGGCGCCGCCACGGCATCCCCACCACCGGCACCGCCGCCCACTCCTTCACCTTGCTGCACGACTCGGAGGAGGAGGCCTTCCTGGCCCAGCTGGCCAGCCTGGGCCAAGACACCACCTTGTTGGTCGACACCTACGACATCGAGCAGGCCGTGCGCACCGGGGTACGCCTGACCTCGGGCCGGTTGGGGGCGGTCCGGATCGATTCCGGCGACCTGACCGCCGCCGCCCGCGAGGTCCGCGCCCTGTTGGACGATCTGGGAGCCACCGACACCCGCATCATCGTCACCTCCGACCTGGACGAGTGGCAGATCGCCGCCCTGGCCGGAGCCCCGGTCAACGGTTACGGGGTGGGCACCGCCCTGGTCACCGGATCGGGCGCCCCGACCTGCTCCTTCGTCTACAAACTGGTGGCCCGGGCCAGCTCGGACGACCCTGAGGCCCCCCTCCTGCCGGTGGCCAAACGGTCCGGCCGCAAGTCGACCGTGGGCGGGCGGAAGTACGCCCTGCGCCGGCTCGACGCCAAATCCATCGCCGAGGCCGAATTGGTCGGCGTGGGCCAGCCGCCGCCGGGCGACCACGACGACCGCCCGCTCCTGCGCGAGCTGGTGCGGAACGGCCAGCCGGTCGGCGCGGAGCCGCTGGAGCAGGCCCGGCTGCGCCACCAACGGGCCCGGGCCGAGCTGCCCCGCGACGGCTACAAGATGTCGCGCGGCGAACCGGCCATCCCGACCTACTTCCTGGACGCCTCCGGCCGGGCCCTGCCCAGCCCGTACGGCGGATGACCGGTCCCCGGGCGACCCCGGCCGACCGGAGCGCGACCGGGGCCACTGTCCCGCTCGAACGGTCGAACCGCTCCCGCGGGGCCTGCGACCCGGCCAGACCCGACGGCTGGCGCCGGCCGACCCAGCCGTCCCGAGGGACGGCTCGCACTTGACGGAACGGCCGAACTTGACTGAGAGGAGCGGACGATGGCTCGCGCTTTGATCGTGGTGGACGTGCAGAACGACTTCTGCGAGGGAGGTTCGCTGGCCGTGGCCGGCGGCGCCGCGGTGGCCCGGGCCATCGGCCGTTGGGCCGCCCAGCGGGACTACGACCTGATCGTGGCCACCCGGGACGCCCACGTCGATCCGGGCGACCATTTCTCGGACCAGCCGGACTACGTCGACTCCTGGCCGCCCCACTGCGTGGTCGGCACGCCCGGCCAAGCCTTCCACCGCGACCTCGACCTGCCCCGGCTGGACGCCGTCTTCGACAAGGGGGCCGACTCGGCGGCCTACTCCGGCTTCGAAGGCCGCTCGGCCGACGGTCTGACCCTGGACGAATGCCTGGCCAGCCACGGCGTGGACACGGTCGATCTGGTCGGCCTGGCCACCGACCACTGCGTCAAAGCGACCGCGCTGGACGCCGCCCGCCTGGGCTACCGGGCCCGCGTCCGGCTCGACCTGACCGCCGCCGTCGATCCGGCCGGATTGGACCAGGTGGTGGGACAGCTGACCGCCGCCGGAGTGGAAGTGGCCTGAGACTCGGAGTCGAGCCGGCCCCAGCCGCCGACCGACCCCGACCGGACCACTGACCGGACCGCCGAGCGACCCCGACCGGACCGCTGACCGGCCCCGGCCGAGCCAGACCGAGCCCCCGACCGGACCGATCAGTCCGACTGTCCGATGGCCTCGACCAATTCGCCCACCTGGGGGAGGGCGAAGACGTCCTCCAGCTGCAGCAGTCGGCCGTCCGGCCCACCCAGGGGGACCCGCCAGTTGGGGTACTGGTCGACGGTGCCGGGCTGGTTCTGGGCCCGCCGCTCCCCCACCGCGTCGGTCAAGGCCAGGCAGAGCAGACGGGAGGGAGTGCTGGCCAGATGGCGGTGCAGGGCCAGCATGATGGCGTGGGGGTCGCGTTCGCCCGGGGCCAGATGGCCCTCGCGCTCGAGCAGGCCGATGATGGCCCCCTGCTCGTGCACGTCCTTGGCGATCTCGTCGGCCAAGGACTCGGTCAGCAGCCCCAAGGAGTGCCGCAAGGCGACGTGGTCGTGGGCCAGGTAGCCGGCGGTGGGGGGCAGGTCATGGGTGGTGACCGAGGCCATGCACAGCTCCCGCCAATCCTGGGGCGGCTTCGGCTGGTCGTTCTGGTCGTACTCGAACCACAGCACCGCCGTCCCCAGCAGACCGCGTTGGCCCAGATAGTCGCGCACCCCTGGTTCGACCGTGCCGAGGTCCTCCCCCACCACCACGGCGGCGGCCCGGTGGGCCTCCAAGGCCAAGATGCCGACCATGGCCTGGTGGTCGTAGCGGACGTAGGTGCCGTCTTTGGGGTCGGCCCCCTCCGGCACCCACCAGAGCCGGAACAAACCCAGGATGTGGTCCACCCGCAGGGCCCCGGAGTGGCGCAAGGCGGCCTCGATCATGGCCCGGTAGGGCTCGTAGGCCTGCTCCTCCAAGCGGTCCGGCCGCCAGGGCGGCTGGCCCCAGTCCTGTCCGGCCTGGTTGTAGGCGTCGGGCGGCGCCCCCACCGTCACGCCCCGGGCGAAGACCGAGGCCAGAGCCCAGGTCTCGGCCCCGGCCGGGTTGACCCCGACCGCCAGATCGGCCATGACGCCGATCCGCATGCCGCTCTCCTCGGCCCGGTGCTGGGCCGCCGCCAGCTGCGCCTCGGCCACCCACTGCAACCACATGTGGAAGCCGATCCGTCTGAGCTGGGAGCGGGCGTGGACCGCCACCTGGCTGGAGTCGGGCCGCCGGAATTGCAACGGCCAGCGCCGCCAGTCGGCCCCGAAGTCCTCGCACAGCACGCACCAGGTGGCCCAGTCGCGCAGGGCCTGCCCCTCGGCCCGACAGAATTCCTCGAAGGCCATCTGACGGGCCGGTCGGCGGCCGGCCGCGTGGATGTCGGCCAAAGCGGCCCGCTTGGCCGCCCAGACATCGTCCCGACGCACCGCCGGATCGGCGGCCAAGGCGCCGGCCAAGGCCACCCGGCGCTGCGTCACCCGACGGCGACGGCGCTCCGACATCAGGGCGTACTCCTCGATCGCCTCGGGTCGGATGTAGATCGGGTTGACGTATCGCCGCGAGGCCGGCAGATACGGCGACGGCTCCATCGGCGGGACCGGCTCGGCGGCGTGCAACGGGTTGATCAGGATGTAGTCGGCGCCGTGCTTGGTCCGGGCCCAGACCGCCAGGTCGGACAGGTCCAGCAGGTCGCCGAAACACCAGCCCGAACGCGATGAGACGGAGTAGAGCTGGACCATGAAGCCCCAGGCCCGGTCTTGGCCCAGCGAGGCCGGCAGACCCAGCCAGGGCGGGGTCACGATCAGGCTGGCCTCGGCCCGCTGGTCCAACGATTGCAGGACCAAACGGTGGTAGCCCAGCGGCAGATGGTCCGGGACCAAGAAGCTGGCCCGGCCCAGCCAGCGGCCGTCGATCTCGCGGTCGGGCACGTCGTTGTCGACCTGCTCGACTTCGACCCGGTCGCCCAACTCGCACTCGATCCAGACCTTGACCGGCGCCCCGGCCGTGACGTGGGCCTCGACCCGGTTGGTCCGCCCCCGTTCGGTGACGACGCAAGCCGGCAGGGTACGTTGCCACAGTCGGAGTTCGTGGTCGCCCAAGGCGGCCGCGATCCGCTCCGGCGTGGAGGCGTCGACGTCGAGGGCGGCCAAGGCCGCCACCAGGGTCGACTCCGGGATGTCGACGTGGTTGCCCTTCCAGTCCCAGAACTCGGTCGCGATCTGGTGTTGGGAGGCCAAGCGGTGCAACTCAGGGTCGATCACGGCCATGGCGGTCCCTCCGGTCGAACGCGGCCTCCGCCGCGTCGGTGCGGCCAGCATCCTACCGACACCGCCGCCCCTGGACGGTATGACCCGCTCGCGGGACGGCCCCGGACCGGGCCGAAGGTGGCAGGAGCCGATTCAGTCTCGTCGGTGGAGCGGGTCGGTGGTGCCGCCGACGCGCAGCGAGGGCGGGAACTCTTGCTGCGCCACCGGCCCCGCCGTCCCCCGTTCCAGCCGACCCCGCAGGGCCTCGATGGCGGCCCGGGCGATGTCCGCCACCGGTTGCTGGACCGTCGTGACGGTCGGCTCCACGACCGTGGCCAGGACGGTGCCGTCGAAGCCGGTGACCATGGTCTGGGCCGGCACCCGGACGCCTTGGCGCTGCAACTGCCCCAAGGCGCCGAGGGCGATCATGTCGTCGCCGCAGACGATGGCGTCCGGAATCAGTCGGCTCCGCCGGACGCCCTCGACCCCGGTCTCGAAGTCGAACCGCCCGCGACACGTCCCCACCACCGTCATGCCCTCGCCCTCGGCCGCCCGCTGGAAGGCAGCGGCCCGCTCCCGACCCGGGGCGGTGGCGTCGTCGCCTCCGATGTACAAAGCCGTGCCCGCTCCCAGTCCGGCCAGGTGACGGGCGATCAGGCGCATCCCCAAGCCATTGTCGACGCCGACGTGATCGGCCAGATCGTGGCCGGCCCGACGGTCGACTTGGACCAAGGGCACGTCCTCCACCGTGCTCCGAACAGCCGGAATCGACCCATCGACGTCGGCCGGCACGATCACCACCCCGTCGACCCGGCGGGCCAGTAGCAGGCGCAGACGGCGGGCTTCGACCGCGACGTCCCCGTGCGAGTCGGCGATGATGAGCTGGTAGCCCTGGCGGTGCAGCTCCGACTCGACGGCCCGGATCAAGTCGGCGAAGAAGGGGTTCTCCAGGTGCGGCACCAGCATCCCGATGGTGGCCGAGCTGCCCAGCCGCAGGGCCCGTCCGATCACGTTCGGCTCGTAGCCCAGTCCTTCGGCCACTGTCCGCACCCGCTCGACCGTGTCGGCCGAGACCCGTCCCCGACCGGTCATGGCCCGGGAGGCGGTGCCGACCGAGACGCCGGACGCCCGAGCCACATCGCTCAAAGTCACCTTCGACATCTGCTCGGATCGGCCCCCCTTCGTCGTCGGAGCCACTGGTTGACAGGCTGCCAGTTGAAGTATAGGTTCCAATCACAGCTCGATGCGCAATCGATTGCGCATCTGGAACGACGAGGTTGCAGATGAACGGCCTGGGCTCTCGCCCGGCGCCGATCCGGTCCAGCGGCGGTTCGCCGCCGACGACCCGGTGGCGCCGCTGAGCCCCAGGCCCTGAGCCGGCCGGTGGCCGGCCGGAGGACCGATCGTGAGCTGAGGGGAATGGGACAACCAGAGGAGGCATGATCATTCCATGACACGCAAGATCATCCTGGACTGCGATCCAGGACACGACGACGCCATCGCGCTGATGCTGGCGCACGGCAATCCCGACATCGATCTGGTGGCGGTCACGACAGTGGGCGGGAACGCCTTCTTGGACAAGGTCACCCGCAACGCCCTGGGGGTCATGACCATGGCCGGCATCACCGACGTGCCGATCGCGGCCGGCTGCACCCGCCCCCTGTTGCGCCAGGTCGAAGAGGCGGCCGAGCACGGCGAGTCCGGGTTGGACGGGGTCGTGTTGCCCCCGCCAACGGTCGCCTTGGACCCCCGCCACGGCGTCGACCTGATCATCGACACCGTCATGGCCGCCCCGCCGGGGACCATCACCCTGGTCCCGACCGGACCGCTGACCAACATCGCCCTGGCCATCCGCCAGCGGCCCGAACTGGTCGACCGGGTCCAAGAGGTCGTGCTGATGGGCGGCGGCGTCCACGTCGGCAACTGGTCGCCGGTGGCGGAGTTCAACATCAAAACCGACCCGGAGGCGGCCCGGATCGTCTTCGAGGCGGCCTGGCCAGTCACCATGGTCGGCCTCGACGTCACCCATCAGGCTCTGGCCACCGATCAGGTCAACGACCGTATCGCGGCTCTGGGGACGCCCTTGGCCGAGTTCGTGCTGGGGCTGTTCCGCTTCTTCCGCCAGGCCTACCGCGACACTCAGGGCTTCGATTTCCCGCCCGTCCACGATCCGGTGGCGGTGGCCCGGGTGATCGACCCCTCCATCGTCTCGGTGGTCCGCGCCCCCATCGTGGTGGAGACGGTCGGAGAGCACACCTTGGGCATGACGGTGACCGACCTCAGGCGCACCGCCGCGGCCGACTGCCACACCCAAGCCGCCACCGCTTTGGCGGCCGACCGCTTCTGGGATCTGGTGGTCGACGCCATCGACCGACTGGGAAAGGCCAAGACCGATGCCTGAGACCGATTCCGGGGACCAGCGGCGGGGCGACCGCGTCGTCGTGGCCGGCCAGCTGGTGACGGTCAAGCGCACCAGCACCGCCGCCTTGATGTTCGCCCTGCTGGTGGCCTGCTTCGCCTTCCAGCTCAACGCCTCGATGCTGTCGCCCGCCCTCAAGGGCATGGAGGCGGCCCTGCACGCCAGCACGGCCGAGATCGGCCTGACCCAGACCGCCTTCTTCGCCTCGGCGGCCGTCTTCTCCCTCTTCCTGCCCCGGCTGGCCGATCTACGCGGTCGCCGCCGGGTCTTGACCGCCATGCTCTTCGGCACCGCCGTGGGCTGTCTGGTCAGCGCCCTGGCGCCCGACGTGACCTGGCTGTTCGTGGGCCGGGTCGTCCAGGGCGTGGCCGGCCCGACCGTGGTGCTGTGCCTGATCATGTTGCGCACTCACGTCACCGACCCCAAGCGCTACGCCACCTTGCTGGGCGTCATCACCTCGGTCAACGGCGGCATCGCCGGAGTCGACGCCCTGGCCGGCGGCTGGCTGTTCGACCGCTTCGGCTTCGCCTCCCTCTTCTGGGTCATGGCCGTCGTCGCCCTGCTGGCCGGGTGGGCCGTCCTAGCCCTGACCAACGAGTCGACCGTGGTGGACCCGCCCCGGATGGACTGGCTGGGCGCGGCCCTGCTGGTGGTGGCGGTCGGCGGCCTCTACCTGGCCTTCGACCAGCTGGCCGCCCTGTCTCAGGCCAACTGGATCCTGATCGGACTGCTGGCGCTGGTGGCGGTGGCCGCCTTCGTCGGTTTCTGGAAGACGGAGTCGCGCGTCGCCCACCCCTTGGTGACGACCAGGTATCTGCGCCGCCGGGCGACTTGGGGTTTGCTCTCGACCACCTTGCTGACCATGATCGGCGTCTTCGCCGTCATGAACCAGATCGTCCCGGCCATCGCCCAGGACGCCGACGCCGGCGCCGGTCTGAGCGCCTCTCAGGCCGCCTTGGCCACCCTGACCCCGTACGCCTTGGCCGGTCTGGCCATGGGGCCGTTGGCCGGTTTCCTGGCCGGCCGTTTCGGCTACCTGCGCGTCTTGCGGGTGGGCTTGCTGATCAGCGTGGTCGGCGTCGCGGCGACCCTGCTGCTGATCGACTCCGGCAGCCTGCCTCGTCTGACCGGCCTGTCCATCTTGGTCGGCCTGAGTTACGCCGGCATGGCCAACATCATGTTGAACGGCCTCGGCGTGGTGCTCTCGCCCCAGGACAACCCCGGCTATCTGCCGGGTCTGAACGCCGGCGCCTTCAACCTGGGGGCCGGCCTGTCCTTCGTCGTCCTGCCCTTGGTGCAGACGGTGCTGAGCCGGTCGGGCGACGCCGCCGCCGGCTACCGCGGCGGGATCCTGACCGGAGCGGGCATCTTGGCTCTGGCCCTCCTGGCCAGCTGCCTGATCCCCAAACCAGGGGCCGATCGGTCGCCGGCTGCCTGAGCCGGTGGTCGAGCCGCTGACCGTCCCGGGACGGTCGCCCTCGTGACGGCCCCGGGGAGCGCCTCTAGATCCGGCCGCCAGATCCCGCCCAGCGGAGATCCGGCGGCCGGGTCTGGGACCGAGCCGGCCCTGGACCGAGCCCTGGACCCGGCCTTGGAACGGCCCGGACCGGGTCTGGCTCCGGCCTCCCGACGGCGCGGAACCTAACGGCGCCGGCCGGAGCGGCCGGCCCGACCGACTCCCGACGGCCTTCCCGGCCGCTCCGAGCGCTCCATATACTCCTCGAAGAAGGGCTGATCGACCCTCCTTCGACCCCGCCCCAGGCGGCGCCAGCGGGCTCCCGTCCCCGGACGGGAGGATCGGCCCCGACCAACCGGCCCATCCATCGAATGCGGAAGAGTCCCAGCGTGATTTCCCAATCTGGCCCCCAAGCCGACAGCGACCCGCTCACCACCCTGCGCGGCCTATCCGGCCGGGTCGCCGTGGTGGGGTCGGCCAACGTCGACTTCACCGTCCTGACCGAGACTCTGCCCCGACCCGGGCAGACCGTCCCCGGGTCGCCCCTGCGCACCTTGCCAGGCGGCAAATCGGCCAATCAAGCGGTCCAAGCCGCCCTCCTCGGGGCCGACGTCCGTTTCGTCGGCTGCCTCGGCGGCGACGCCTCCGGCGATCTGCTCCACTCGGCCATGAGTCAAGCGGGAGTTGACATGAGTGACTGCGGTCGGGTCGAGGGGGCCACCGGCTCCGCCATCATCACGGTGGACGCCCAGGCCGAGAACACCATCGTCGTCAGCCCCGGCGCCAACGCCAGTCTGACCGAAGGGTTCGTCCGCCGACACAGCGCCGCCATCGCCGGAGCCAGCACCCTCGGGCTCTGCCTGGAGACGCCGCTGGACGGTGTGCTGGCGGCCGCCCGCGTGGCCGGCGACCACGGCGTCGCCGTCTTGCTCAATCTCTCGCCCTACCGCGAGGTCCCGGCCGAATTGCTGGAGCTGACCGACCTGCTGGTGGTGAACGAGGGCGAGCTGTCCGACCTGCTGGCGACGCCCCATCCGGCGGAGGCCATCGCGCGCGACCGGCGGACCCAGTCCGCCATCGCCGCCGGCCTGGCCGACCGGGGGGTCGAACGTGCCGTGGTGACCCTGGGCGGAGCCGGCTCGCTGATCATCCAGTCAGGCGCGGCCACCGCCTGGCCCGCGCTGGCCATCCCCCGGGTGGTCGACACCACCGGCTGCGGCGATTCCTTCCTGGGAGCCCTGTTGGCGGCCCTGGCCTCGGGCTCCACCCTGCTGGCGGCGGCTGATCTGGCCAGCCTGACGGCCGGTCTGGCCGCCACCCGCCCCGGCGCCCAAGCCAGCTACGCCGACCGGACCCAGCTGGCCGAACTTTTGGCCCAGCGACCTTGACCCCCACCGGGCGGCGGGACCGTCTCAGCCCGGTTCGAGCCCGACGGCTTGGCGCTCCTGCCTCCAAAAACCCTCGGTCGCGCGGACGGACCGCCTCAGCGGTGTCTGACCACGATGGTCTGGGCCAGCAGGTCGGGCACGGTCTGACGGCGCGACTGCCACAACGGCATGAGGGCGGAGAAGACCAGCAGCACGGTGAAATAAGAACCGGACAACAGGATCGACCAGATCAGGCCCCGCCAGACGGCCCGCCGCCAACCCACTCGGCCGGCCGCCTGGGCCCCGTCGACCTGACGGAGCTTGCCGCTGACCGTTTCGCTGCCCTCCGGCAGTGGGATGACCCGGAGCCCGAGCAGACGCTGGCCCGGAGTGGCCCCCCAAGCGCCCAGGAAGACGACGGCGTAGACCAAGGTGACGACGGCGATCAGGGTCGACAGCCAAGACAGTTGGGTGAGCAGTTGGTCGGGCAGCTCGGGCAGATCGGTCCGGCCGGCCCGCAAGGTCGAGAAGGCCTGGCCGAACCAGTCGCCGTAAGCGACGCTCAGACGATCCACGAAGTCACGCGCCACCAGCATCAGGGCCACCGCCAACATGGCTGACTCGATCAGATAGTCGATGGCGGCGGCCACCGCCCGTCGCCACCAACCGGCCAGCGGCACGGTCGGACTGGCCGGCGGCCGGCCCTGGCCCGAGCCCGGGCCAGGGAGCAGGCCGGTCGGCGCCGGGCGGGGGGCCTCAGGGCTCGGCGCGGGGCCAGTCCGCGGGGCGACCGGGTGGGCCTTCTGGACCGCCGACGGCTCGACTCGATGGTGGACGGGCAGCGGCACCGCCTCGGTCCGCCGCCGCACCCGCTGGGTCCAGGCTTGGCCCGACCAGTGACGCTCCCGGGTCGGGTCGCTCGGGTCGGGGTACCACCCCCGCGGCGGCAGATGGGCGGGCAGATGTTCCGAGGGCGTCGTCACGCCTCCTAGTCTGCCCTATCTAAGGAACCGGTCCCAGACTGTCGGGCGCCCCAGCAGCGGCCGGGCCGACCGTGGGAGCCCCGGCTTTGGAGAGCCCGGGTCCGGGTCCATAGACTGAGGCCCGTGACCACAGCTCCGCGTCTGGCCCCCGGCTCTCAGACCGTCCTCGACCACCCGCCGGTGTCGGCCGAGGACGGCGACCACGAGCGCTATTCACACTACGTCGACAAAGACAAGTTGACTCAGGCCATCGTCTTGGGCACGCCGGTGGTGGCGCTGTGCGGCAAGATCTGGGTGCCCAACCGCGACCCCGAGAAATACCCCGTCTGCCCCGAGTGCAAAGAGATCTGGGAGTCGTACGACAACTGATCCTGCGGTCGTACGAGGCTCCGGCCGGCTCCCTGGCCGACCGCCGCCGGCCCGCGGCGGCACAACTGCGGCATTTCAGTGCATGATGCGAGGTCTGGGTCCGTTGACTGTGCGTCTGGCCCATTCTCAGGCGTGAACCGGAGCTTTAGCGTGTGGACGTTCCGTCTGCTCTGAGGAGTCCCATGTCCGCTTCGACCGCGACGGACGCCGAACACGGCGCCGTGGCCAATGACTACCCCTTCTCCCGTGTGCCCAGATCCCAGCGTTACGGCTGGTTCTCCATCGCCATCCAACGCTTCGGCCAGATCTCGGCGCTGTCCCAGTTCCTGCTCGGAGCCGCCCTCGGCTTCAGCCTGACCTTCTGGGAATCTTTCTGGGCCATCACCATCGGGTCGGTCATCATCGAGGTGCTGTGCATCTTCGTCGGCATCATCGGGGTCAAAGAAGGCCTGAACACGTCGCTTCTGACCCGCTGGACCGGCTTCGGCTCCGGCGGCTCGGCTCTGATCGGCCTGACCATCGCCATCTCCCTGATCGGCTGGTTCGGCATCCAGTCCGGCGTCTCGGCGGCCGGCCTGCACGGCATCATGCCGGGTCTGCCGATCTGGGCCTGGTCGGTCATCTTCGGACTGATCGTAACCGCCGTCGTACTGCTCGGCTTCCACGGCATGCAGTGGGTGGCCAACTTGGCCGTGCCCTCCTTCCTGATCGTGGTCGGCTGGGCGGTGGTGGCGGAGTTGAACCGCCATGACTTCGGCGAATTGGTGACCGGTCCGCCCCCGCAGCCAGGGATGACCGTGGTCCAAGGCGCCACCTTGGTGGCGGGGGCCTTCATCGCCGGTGCCCTGATCACGCCGGACATGTCCCGCTTCAACCGCACCCCGGCCGACGTGGTCAAGCAGACCGTGGTCGGCCTGACCCTGGGCGAATACGCCGTCGGCCTGTCCGGCGTCCTGCTGGCCCACGCCATCAAGAGCGCCGACATCAACGCCATCATCATGAGTTCGGTCGGCTGGGTCGGCATCGTCGTCATCGTCATGGGCACCATCAAGATCAACGACTGGAACCTGTACGCCGGCGGCCTGGGCTTCGTCAACGCCATCAACGCCATCACCGGCAAGAAGCTGTCCCGGCCGGTCATGACCGGCGTCGTCGGCGTCGTCGGAACGGGCCTGGCGGCGGCCGGCATCCTGGATCTGTTCACCGGCTTCTTGACCGTGTTGAGCGCCATCTTCCCGCCCCTGATCGGCATCATCTTGGCCGAGTACTTCTTCATCAAGCGCTGGCGCCCCGAGTTGGACGCCACACGTGAGTCGGAGCAGATGCCGCCGACCTCGCCCACCTGGGTGCCCGCCACCCTGGTGGTTTGGGCGGCCGCCGCCGCGGTGGCTTATTTCGTGCCCCTGGGCTCGTCCGCCATCAACGGCGTCGTGCTGGCCTTCGTGCTCTACTTCCTGGCCGGCAAGGTCAATCTGCTCCGCCCGGTCGGGCTGACCGTCACCGAGTCCGGCTCGACCGCTCCGGCCGCCGCCCATGATGAGTGAGAATCGGCCTATGCGTATCGGCATCGACGTCGGCGGCACCAACACGGACGCCGTCTTGATGGACGGGACCCGCGTGGTGGCGGCCGTCAAACAACCGACCAACCCCGAGGTGACCCCGGGCATCGTGGCCGCCTTAGGCGACCTCCAAGCCAGCCACCCCTTCGATCCGGCCGCCGTCAGCGGGGTCATGATCGGCACCACCCACTTCATCAACGCTCTGATCGAGGCCCGTCGATTGGCCCCGACCGCCGCCCTCCGCCTGGGTCTGCCGGCCACGGCCGCCTTGCCGCCCATGATCGGCTGGCCGGCCCGGGTGGTCGAGGCCATCCGGGGCCGGGTCTACCTGGCCCACGGCGGCCATGAGTTCGACGGCCGCCAGATCGCGCCCTTGGACCCGGACGAGATCAAACGCCACGCCGCCGACATGGCCGCCCACGGCGTCCGCTCGGTCGCCATCTCGTCGGTCTTCTCACCCATCGACGCCAGCTTCGAGACCGAGGCGGCCCAGATCCTGGCCCAGGAGTTGGGGCCAGACACCGCCATCTCGCTGTCGCACGAGATCGGCCGGATCTCCCTGCTGGAACGGGAGAACGCCACCATCGTCAACGCCGCCCTGCGCGAGTTGGCGGCTCAGATCACCGACGCCTTGATCAGCTCGATCCGTCTGCACGGCATCTTGGCCCCGGTCTATCTGAGCCAGAACGACGGCACTTTGATGGACGTCGACTACGCCCGCCGCTACCCGGTCGCCACCTTCGCCTCTGGGCCGACCAACTCGATGCGGGGGGCGGCCGTGCTGTCTGGCCTGGAGGCCTGCGCCGTGGTGGACATCGGCGGCACCACCACCGACGTCGGCGTCCTGCAGGGCGGCTTCCCCCGGGAGGCCACCGGCGAGGTGGCCGTGGCCGGGGTGCGGACCAACTTCCGCATGCCCGACGTGCTCTCGATCGGTTTGGGCGGCGGCTCCTTGATCGACCCGACGGCCCGGCGCGTGGGGCCGACCTCGGTCGGCTTCGCCTTGACCGAACAGGCTCTGGTCTTCGGCGGCGACACCTTGACCGCCACCGACATCGCCGTGGCGGCCGGTTACGCCGAGGTCGGCGACCCCGCCCTGGTGGCCGGCCTGGACCGCGGCCTGGTGGATTGGGCGCTGCGGGCGGTGGCGGAACGGGTGGCCGAGACGGTCGAACGCATGCGCACCACGGCCGACCCCCTGCCGGTGGTGGCGGTCGGCGGCGGCTCCATCCTGCTGCCCGACGTCTTGGAGGGCCTGGGCCAGGTCCGCCGGCCCGACCACTTCGAGGTGGCCAACGCCATCGGGGCCGCCATCGCCCAGGTCTCGGGCGAGGTCGACCGCATCCACACCATCGCCGACGGCGACCGCTTGAAGGTGGTCGAGGCGGCCAAGGCGGAGGCGATCGAGCGGGCGGTGGCGGCCGGGGCCGACCCGGCCGGCGTCCAAGTGGTCGACTTCGACGAAGTGCCGATCCCGTATCTACCCGGCAACGCCACCCGGATCCGGGTCAAAGCGGTCGGCGACTTGGCGATGGAGGCCCGCTCGTGAACCAGACCCAGACCAACCTCTCCGCCATCGCCCGCGACGATGTGGCCGACCTGGCCCGCGGGGCCGCCATCCTCGGCACCGGCGGCGGCGGCGACCCTCACATCGGGGCCCTGATGGCCCTGGAGGCGATCGAGCGGCACGGCCCGGTCCAGCTGGTGGCGCCGGCCGACGTGCCGGCCCAGGCGGCGGTCTTCTCCATCGCCATGATGGGCGCGCCCACCGTCATGGTCGAGAAGCTGCCGGCGGTGGACCAGTTCACCAACGCGGTCGAAGCCTTGGCCACCTATCTGGGCCGACAGCCCACCCACATCGTCTGCATGGAGGCCGGAGGGGTCAACTCCACCATCCCGGTGGTGACGGCCGCCCGCATGGGCCTGCCCTTGATCGACGGCGACTTCATGGGGCGGGCCTTCCCCGAATTGCAGATGGTGACGGCCAGCCTCTACGGAATCGCCGCCAGCCCGATGTCGATCACGGACGACAAGGGCAACGCCGGCATCTTCACGACGGTGTCGAATCTGTGGACCGAACGGCTGGCCCGGGCCGCCACCGTCGAGATGGGCGCCTCGGCCATCGTCTCGCTCTATCCCATGACCGGCGCCCAGGCCGCCCAGTCGGCGGTGGCCGGCACCTTGTCTTTGTGCGTGCGTCTGGGCCGGGCGGTCCGACAGGCCCGCGCCGATCTGGCCGACCCGGTGGCGCAGGTGGCCCGGGAGTTGGGCGGACGGGTCGTCTACCAAGGCAAAGTGGTCGACATCGTGCGGCGCACCACGGCCGGTTTCGCCCGCGGCGAGGCCACTTTCCAAGGCGTCGGCCCGGACCTCGGGACAGTGGTCGAGATGAGCTTCCAGAACGAGAACATCGTGGTCGTCCGGGACGGCCAGGTGGTGGCCACGGCCCCCGATCTGATCATCGGACTGGAGGCCGACACCGGCGAGCCGATCACGACCGAAGGGTTGCGTTTCGGCCACCGTCTGGCCCTGGTCGTGGCGCCCTGCGACGAGCGTTGGCAGACGCCGGCCGGACTCGACCTGGTCGGACCGCGTTACTTCGGCTATGACATCGATCCGGTGCGCTGGAATACTCACTGATGTTCCACGTCCGCGGCGAGGAGGGGTGAGCGGCGTCCATCGACTGTCTGGGGCCTGACGACCTGGCCGACCTGACCTTGGGACAGCAGATCCTAGGCTCAGGCGGTGGCGGTCGCCTGGATTCTTTGGCGGACGCCCTGGGGCCGCTGCTGCGGCGGCGCCGTCTGCCGGTCCTCGCCTTGGCCGATTTGGACCCAGCCGCGACGGTGGCCGCCATCGGCCTGGTCGGAGCCAGTTCCTTCGTCGGCGAGTTGCTGCCGTCTGGAGATGAGTACGAGTCGGCGGCTCAGGCTCTGAGCCAGTACGGCCTGCCTCGACCCGGGGCCGTCATGCCGCTGGAAGGAGCGGGCGTCAACGGCTTGCTGACCGCCTACGTGGCCGCCAGTTCCGGCCTGCCCTTGGTGGACGCCGATTTCATGGGCCGGGCCCTGCCCCGACTGGAGCAGCTGTCCCTGGCCGAAGGCCTGCCCTTGACGCCGGCCGCCTTCGTCTCGCCGACCGGCGAGGTCCTGTTGGTGGCTGCGGCCACGGCGGTCGCTTTGGAAGCCCTATTGCGTTCGATCGTGGGGGCTTGGGGCGGCTGGGGACTGCTGGTCTTGCACCATCTGACGGCCGCCGCCATCCGTCCTTACGCCATCGTCGGCGCCACCACCAGGGCCATCGGCCTGGGCCACGCCCTTAAGAGCCTGCCCCGGGGGGTGGACGGGGTCGACCTGGCCGCCGCCGTGGGCGGTCGGCTGATCGGCAGCGGGCCGTTGGACGACATCACCCGGCGCAGCCGGTCGGGCCGCTTCGGCGGCGGCCACGCCCTGTTGCGCGACCGGGCCAGCGGGGCCCTGGTCCGGATCGAGTTCGAGAATGAGTTCCTGTTAGTGGCGCGTGACGGCGCCCTGGAGGCGGCCACCCCGGACATCGTCCTGGTGGTCGATCTGAGGGCCCGCGACCTGATCGGGGTGGACGGCATCCGGGTCGGCATGGACTTGGCCGTGGTCGCCCTGCCGGGGCCGGATTGGTGGTGGGCCGAAGCCGGTCGTCTGGCCCGGGTCGGACCGGCCGCCTTCGGTTTGGCGACGGTGGAGACTCCGCGCTTGACGGTCCGCCCGGCCGGCGCCGGCGGTCCCGGCACGACCGCCCCGGCGGCCGGGCCGGCCCCGACCACGCTGGATCAGAACGCCCTGCCGGCGGCCCGCCCCTGGGGCACGCCATGGTGAGGGCCCACGCCATCAGCTTGGGCCAGTTGACCGACCTGGTCGGCCCCGGCGGCCTGACCGTCCTGGCCGGTTCGCGGCGGGCCCAGGTGACCGGCGTGGTCGGCTTGAGCGACCCTAGTCAGTTGGAGGACAGGGCTGAACCAGGCGACCTGGTCCTAGCCCTGGGCCAGCCTCCGACCCCGGGCTGGCCGCTCGACTCCTGGCTCAGACGCTGTCGTGCCAAAGGCGTCGTCGCCATCGGCCTGGGCCCGCTCGAGGCCCCGCTCGACCGGGGCACCTTGGCTTTGGCCGAACGTTTGGAAGTGGCCCTGGTGGAGTGCCAAGACCCCTGGTCGGCCGGTTTGGCCCTGCACCGGGCTTTGACCGCCGACCCCGAGACCAGCGCCGGGCGGGCCAGCGCCTTGGCTTTGAACGCCGTCGAGCGGTCGGGCCCCGAGGTCCATCAGGTCATCGAAGCCTTGTCGGGCGCTCTGGCGGCCGAGTTCGTGCTGCTGGACGCCGCCGGCCAACAATTCAGCCTGGGACCCGACGTGCTGAGCCCGACCGAGGCCGAGGCGGTCGGGCGTTTCGACGCCAAAGGCCGGCTGGCCATCGTCGGACTGCCCAGCGGACGCGAGCTGATCGCCGCTCCCCTGCCCCACCCCAAGGGCGGCACGCTTTGGATCGGGGCCCTGACCGAGAATCCGACGGCGCTGGAGCGGACCCGCTTGATGACCGCCCTGCGAGTCGGCGGGCTCGGGGTCTGGGGCAAGCTGGCCACCCAGCTGATGTCGTACGAGCAGAGCGCCCGCCACCGCACGGCCCTGCTGGGCGAGGTCTTGGACGCGGTCTCGGCCGGAGTCCAGCCCTCGCGCTCCCTGATCCGGCGCAGCCTGGCCTTGGGCTGGGAACTCGGCTCCTGGCAGCTCGGCCTGCGTCTCATCCTGCGCGAGGAAGCCGACCCGGTGGTACGCCGCCAGGAGATCGTCGACGCCTGCGCCGCCCAGGGCCTGACCGTCCAGATGGTCGAGCAAGTCGACGGCTGGACCGGCTGGGTCAGCCTGCCCGAGGAGCCCAACGCGGCCCGGGTGGAAGAACTCAGCGCCTCGCTCAGACGGGCCCACCGGCTGTGGAACCAGCAGGTCGCCACCGCCATCGGCCTGGGCCACGTCCGGGCCGGAGTCGAGGGCTTGGCGGCTTCTTTGGGCGAGGCGGCCGACGCCGCCCGGATCGCCATGACCCGGCCCCAAACCGGCCATTTCGTCCATGTCGACCGCCTCGGCCTGGCCCAGATGTTGTTGGCCCTGGCCCGCACCGACACCTTCCTGACCAGCGCCAAAGCCCTCCTGGCTCCGTTGGGACCGGTCGACGGACCGCTCAGCGCGACCTTGGAGGCCTACCTGTCCAGCGGCGGACACGCCAACGAGGTGGCGGCCCGGCTGGGCGTCCACCGCAACACCGTGGCGGCCCGCCTGAGCCGGATCAAGACTCTGTTGGGAGTCGATCTGGAGGACTCCGAGACCCGGCTGGCCCTGCATCTGGCCTGCCGCGCCATCCTCAGCCATCCCGACCGGCCCGGGCCCGGACCGACCTGGCCCGCCGTCCCGCTGTGACCAGCTGCCCGACTCAAATCCACCGGTCCGCTTCCAACCGCCGCCCGACTCAAACCCACCAGCCCGCTTCCAACCGCCGCCCCGTTCCGGCCCGCCAACCGACTTCGACCAGGAGCTGTCCATGCGCATCCTCGACCTAGTGCCCATCACCACCAACCTTTGGACCGACCAGGTGGCCGCCTACGTCACCCGGCCTCTGCTGCCCACCACCGAGGTCGTGCCGCGCTGGCTGGAGCACGGCCCGGCCAGCATCGAAGGCGAGTACGACGAAGTCCTGGCCGCGCCCGAGGTGGTGATGGCCTGCCGCCAAGCCGAGCGCGACGGTTTCGACGCCGTCTTCGTCGACTGCTTCGGCGACCCCGGGGTGCGCGCCGCCCGCGAGGTCGTCTCCATCCCCGTCTTCGGCGGCTTCGAACCGGCCGTCCACTACGCCCTCGGTTTAGCCGACAAGATCGGCGTCGTGACGGTGCTGCCCCATGTGGTGTCCCTCCTGAACGGTCTGATCGCCAAGGCCCACCTGGGCGACCGGGTCGTCTCGCTGCGCCACGTCGACATCGCCGTGCTCGACCTGAGCGGTCTGGAACGTCTGACCGACGCCCTGGTCGAGCAGGCCGAGCTGGCGATCGAGCGCGAGGGCGTCGGCGCCATCGTCTTGGGCTGCACCGCCATGGTCGGCGTCCAAGAGGCGGTCGAGGCTCGCCTGCGGGCCGACGGCCACCCCGTCCCGGTGGTCGAAGCCGCCCAAGCCTCCCTCCTGATGCTGGAGACCTTCGTCCGCCAGGGCTGGACCCAGAGCCGAGCCACCTACCTGCCCTCCCGTCCCAAGGCCCGCACCTGGTGGGCCGAGGGCGGCCCGGTCGAGCTGGGAGCCTGAACCCAACGCAGTCCCGACGGCCCCGCGCAGAATGACGGAAGGGGTGGCCTGACGGCCCCGGGCTGAATGACGGAAGGGTGGGGTCTAATAACCCAGGCCGGGGGGCCAGCGCAGTTGTACGCCGTCCTGGGTCAGGGCCCGCTGCAGGTCGGCCACCAGGTCGGCCCGCTCGGCCATCTGGTGCGGCTCGTGGCCCTGCGCCACGGCCAGGGCGGCCACCACGCCGGCCGCCTCCCCGATCGACCACTCGACCGGATGGAGCCGGTAGCAGCCGTTGGTGATCTGGGTGGTGCCGATGTTCTTGCAGGCGGCCAACAGGTTGCGGACCCGCCTGGGGATGAGGCTGCGCAGCGGGATCTGGAACGGCAGCGGACGGTCGGCCGCGCCGCCCCGCCCGCCGGTCGTGGCATGGCGGTCGAGCCAGTAATAGTGGCCCACGCCCACTGAATCGGCGTAGTGGGCGGCCTGGCCGTCCGGACGGTGCGGCTCGGACACGTCCTGCTCGACGATGGTGTACAACGCCTGGAGCCGCCGCGACTCGCGGACGTACGGCATCATCGCGAACCCGTCGGCGGTGCCGGCCACGTCGGGCCGCAGGCGCAGCCCCGGCCAACCGGTCCCGCCGTCCGGCCGCGGCGCCTCGGTCTGCAGCCAGTAGAGGAAGGCGGCCGCTAAGTCCTTGGCCCCGGTCCAGTGGCGGGCGGCGTCGGGGACGGCGAACAGCGGCCCGCCGGTGTAGTCGTTCTGGGGACAGTTCATGAGCACGATGTCGGAGTCGAAGGCCCCCGGCGCGAACAGCTGCTTGGCGATGACGCGGCGGTAGTTCCACAGCTCAGGATTGGACGGCATGTGGCGGTGGTCGGTGTCGATGGCGTACGGATCGTCGTCCAGGTCGGGATGGAACTGGTAGTGCCGCCGCGACCCGCCTTCCTCGCCTGGCCCCACGAAGTCGAGGATGCGCCGCCCGCCCCAGGCCGGCGGACGCCAATCGCGGTAGAAGTCGTAGTCCGGCGGGCGGTCGATCGTGTGGTCCTCCCCCGGCCGGTGGTCGACCGCGAACACCCAGGTGGCCGACTGCATGTCGAGCGGATCGGCCGTGGCGGGCGCGGACGGCTCGCCGGTCAAGGCTTGGGACTCGCGGCCCGTGACGTGCTCGACCCGGCCCAACCCGATGACATCGCCCAGTTCGGTGGCGTCGAGGACGTAGTCCGCCTCGACCACCAGATCGGCGGCGGAGCCCGGCCCGGACAGTTCGACGGCGCGCACCTTGTCGCCGTCGACGATGACGCCTGCCACCTCCCGTTCCAACAGCACGGTGAGGCGGCCCTGGGCTTGAAAGGGGGCGATCATCGCCTCCAGGACGGCCAGCGCCACCCGCGGTTCGGCTGAGATCGGGCTGACCCAGGCCGCCCCGGGGTTGAGGTGGGCTTGGGCCTGGGCCCGGTCGGTCAGCGGGTACCACTGGCGGTAGTGGTCGCGGATGCCCGCGCGCAACCGCCGGTAGGAGGCGTTGGCGCCTGTGCTTTCGATCCGCCGGTGCTCGTCCAGCGGGACCAACTGATTGGTCAGCTGACCGCCGATCCAGCGGGTCGGTTCGGTCACGACGACCCGGGCGCCGTGGCGGGCCGCCGCCAGCGCCGCCGCGATCCCGCCCAGACCACCCCCGCAGATGAGGATATCCGTCCGCATTTCTCGCATGATTGGTGTTGTCATCCCTTCAATCCAGTCTGCGCCAGGCCCTGGACGAATTGCTTCTGGGCGAACAGGAACACCAGCAGCACGGGGATCACTGTCATCGTCGTGCCCGCCAATTGGGTGTTCCACTGTAGTTCGCCGTAGGCGTCTTGGTATTGGGTCAGCCCCACGGGGAGTGTGAACTTGGTCTTCGTGGAAATGAAAACCAATGGTTCTAAGTAAAGGTTCCAAGATTTAAGGAACGTGATGATCGCCACCGCGCTCAAGGCCGGCTTGGCCAAAGGCAGCGCGATCCGGGTGAATATCCCGGCCCGGCCCAGACCGTCGAGCCGGCCGGCCTCCTCCAACTCGGTCGGCAGCCCGAGGAAGAACTGCCGCATGATGAAGGTGGCCAGCACACTGGGCGCGCCCAGCATGGGGATGACGATCAACGGCACGTGGGTGTCCAACAGACCCAGGGCGTTGGCGGCCCGGAACAGCGGCACGATGGTGACCTCGGAAGGAATCATCATGCCGACCAGGACCACCAGGAACATCGCGTTCGCGCCGGGGAAGCGGATCCGCGCGAAGGCGTAGCCGGCCATCGAGGCGAACAGCATGGTGCCCAAAGTCACCAAGGTGGCGATGTAGACCGAGTTCCAGTACTGCTGCAGGAACGGCTGGGTGGTGACCGCGTCGATGTAGGGCTGGACGGTCCAACGCTCCGGCCACAAGGCCGGCGGTTTGCGGAACAATTCGCTTTGGGGTTTGAACGAGGACAGGATCATCCACAAGGTCGGAAAGACGAACGGCACCGACATGACGGCCATCAAGGCGTACAGGACCACCTTGGGCCAGATGGCCCGCGGACGGCGGCGGGTCTCAGACTTCATCGTGCACCCACCGTTTCCTGGTCTGGAACTGCGCCAGCGTCAGGACCAACACGATCAGGAACAAGACCACGCCGATGGCGCTGGCGAACCCGAACTGGTGATACTTGAAGGCCCGCTGGTAGAGGTAATAGACCAGGACCGTGGTCGAGTTGCCCGGCCCTCCGCCGGTCAGGACCGCGATCTGGGCGAACACCTCCAGCGATCCGATGACGGTGATGACCGACACCAACAGCACCGTGGGGCTGATCATCGGCAATGTGACCGAGCGGAACACCCGCCACTCCCGGGCCCCGTCGATGCGGGCCGCCTCGCGCAACTCCATGGGCACCCCCTGGAGCGCGGCCAGGAACAAGATCATGTTGAGCCCGACGTTCTTGAACACCTGCACCACGATGACCGAGGCCATCGCCGTGGGCCCGCTGCGCAACCAGTTGGGCCCTTGGACGCCGATGGCCGAGAGGAAGCCGTTGATGCCGCCGTCGTACTGGAGCAGAAAGCTCCACACGATCGACCAGGCCACCAGCGACACCACGACCGGCGAGAAGAAGAAGGTCCGAAAGGCCGTGGTCCCCGGCAGTTTCTGGTTGAGCAAGACGGCCAAGGCCAGCGCCAAGGTGACGTTGAGCACGACCAGCCCGAGGGAGAAGTAGCCCGAGGCCTCCAAGGAGTCCAAGAAGGACGGGTCGGAGAACATCTTGGTGTAGTTGTCCAAGCCGATGAAGGTGAAGGTCGAGGCCAGCGGGTTCCAATCGTGCAAGGAGAGGTAGAGCACCGCGATCAGCGGCGCGATCACCAGCGCGACCGCGCCGAGCAACTGGGGCGCGATGAACAGATAGCCCACCAGCGCGTCACGGCGGCGGATCGCGCTGCGGGGCCGCCCGCTCGGCCGGCGGGTGGCAGCCCGCCGGCCGGTGCGCGGCGTCGCAGCGGACACCATCGGGTTGTCAGCTCCCTAGGAGGGGCTGGATGGCCGTGCAGATATTCCCCATCACCTGGGTCACGTCGGCCCCCCGGGTCCACAGGCCGTCCAAGGCGATCTTGGCGGCGTCCGAGACCTGGGCGAACTTGACGTGGCTGGGCAAGGTGACGGCGTCGGACATCTGGCCGATGACGACCGCTTCGATCTGCTCCGTCGTCAACAGCGGATTGGCCGCCCCCAGCACCTCAACGGTCAAGACCGATTGGCGCGGCGGCGGGAAATACTGGGCCAGTTTGGCCGAGTTGGCCGGGTTGGTGAAGAAGGCCAGGAAGTCGGCCGCCACCTCTGAGTGGTCGCTTTGGGTGAGCACGCCGACGCCGGCTTGGCCGATCACCGGCTGGAGCCCGGCCGGGCCGGACGGCAGCGGCACCATGTCCCATTCGAAGGAGCCGTCCAGGCCCGCCACCTTGGAGATCTGGGCCGTGGTCAGGGCGGACTCGCCGGCGTAGAAATCGGCCCGCACGCCCGCTTCGGTGATGGCGCCGGCCTCATAGACGCCGTCGTGGTACCAGGTCATGAAGTCGACCATCGCCTGATCGGTGAAGGTACAGGTGGAGCCGTCCTCGCTCCAGGGCGCGGCTCCCCAGGCGTCCCAGGCCTCGGCCAGATACTGCCAGGCCAGGTAGGACTCGTAGCCGCCGACGTAGAAGCCAGCTTTGCCGGTGGCCTGGGCGGCGCCGGTGGCGATCTCCAACAACTTGTCCCAGGTCCACTGGCCGGATGCTAGGAGTTCGCCGGGCAACGGCTGGCCGGCCGCGGTCAGCATGGTGGTGTTGACCAGGATCCCGAACGGGGAGTTGGAGAACGGATAGGCGTAGACGCCGCCGTCCTTCTCCCACAGGGCCAAGGCGGAGCCGAGGATGTCGTCGAGGTCGTAGCCCTCGACCGCCTGCAGGGTCGGCTTGAGGTCGACCAGCGCGCCGCTGTCCACGAACTCCGGGCCGGATCCTTCGAGGATCCAGGCCAGGTCGGGGGCGTTTCCGCCCATGATCTGGGTGGTCAGCGTCTGGGTGTATTCGTCATAGGGGAGCGTCTCGAAGGTGATCGAGGAGACTTGGTCGCCGTTCGCGGCCACGTAGGCGTCCGCGATGGAGTTGAACAAAGCCAGGTGGTTCTCGTTGCCGGTCCACACCGTCATGCGCAGAGCGACCGGTTCTCCGCTGGTCGGTGGCGTGTCCTGGCCACCGCAACCGGCCAGGGAGAGAAGCAGGGCGGCGGCGACGGCCGCGGAAAGCGTGGATGAGCGAAGCCGTTTCAGCATCAGTTCTCCTTTGAACGTCCGATGGCCCCGCAGTGGATCCGCGGCGACCGCTGGAGCCGTCTGGTGAGACGACTGCTTCTATGAAAACGTTGATCAGACCTTTCGCGCAAGAGCTGGGCGTAACGGTTTGATAACGTTTTCACACTTGTGGGGCGCACCCCGTCGGTCAGCCCGGGGACGGTGGGGCGGTGGAGGCGCGAATGATCAGCTCTGGGGCGCCGGTCATGGTCATGGGGCACTGCCCCCGCTCCAGCAGCTCGAACAGCAGCCGCGCCGCGCCGCGGCCGATGTGCTCGAAGTTCAGCGACGTGGTCGTGAGCGGCGGATTCCAGAAGGCGCTGGGCGCGGACCCCTCGAAACCCATCACCGAGATGTCCTGAGGGATGCGCAGCCCCGCCTCCAGGATGCGCCGCATCGCCCCGAACGCCAGATTGTCATTGGCGCAGAACAGCGCCGTCATGTCCGGGTGGTCGCGCAGCAGCAGGCCGGCCGCCTCGAAGCCGGCGGCCGGATCGTCCTGCTCGCGCAGCACTCCGTACGGGGTCAGCCCCGCCTCGATCAGAGCCTCTCGCCACCCGGCCGAACGCCCGGCCGGGCCCGAGGAGGGCGGGCGGCCGATGTGGTGGACGGTCCGGTGCCCCAAGCCGAGCAGGTAACGGGTCGCCTCCTTGGCCGCCTGGCGGGCGTCCAGCGAGGACACCGGCACATCGCGGGGCGAGGTCGGCGTCGCTCCGGCCACCGTCACCGGGAGCGTGGCCGGCAGAGCTTTCAGCGCCGCCATGCCCGGGCGGTCGAACTCCAGCACGATGGCCCCGGCCACCGGCTGGGACAAGGCCAGGTCCACGGCCGCCTTGACGTGACCGGGGTCGTCGTCCTCGACCACGGTGATCACCACGTTGAAGTCCACCTCGCGGGCGACATCGACGATGCCTTGGATGGTCCCGGCCGAGCCAGGGTCGCTGGTGCGCCCGGCCAGCACCGCGATCATCGAGCGCCGGCCCGAGACCAGCGCCCGGGCGGCGGCGTTGGGACGATAACCCAAACGCTCGATCGCCTCCGCCACCGCCTGTCGTTTGGCCTCGCTGACCGGCGTCGACCCGGTCAGCACACGCGACACCGTCGGCACCGACACGCCGGCCTCCCGCGCCACGTCGGATAACACCGGCGGACGGTGGTTCGTCTGCGCCATGGGCCCAGCGTACCGAAATGAAAACGTTGGGCAAAGCGCCGGAAGACGCTTAGATATGTGGCCGGTGGGCGATGATGTCACCGACAGCCGAGTCATCGACCATCCAGTCGGCCAGGTCGCGGTCGAGCATATCCAGGACACGCATGTACGTCTCAACACCTTCCACCGCGCCCATGCGCCGCGCTTGGCCGGGCAGAGGAAAACCGTGGATCAGCGGTTCGTGATGAGCGCAGCGATTGCGCAGGAATCGGACGGCCCGCAGCTGCGCCAACACCCATACTCGGTTGTAACGGGACTGGACGGCCCTCGCCGCGGCTTTGCCACCAGAAGCGTTGAACGGACGCCGCACGCTGGAGCGCGGCGACGTGAGCCGCTTTGATGGCGGCCGGCGGAAGTGGCACAATGACAACGTAATCCCCGGATTCGCCTCTCCCGCCTCGAGCGGTGCAAGCGGCCGGGGTTTCATCTTTCCGTCTGACCTCTCATTCCGCCAGTCGTCGTCTGGAAGCCGAACCGGCCACTAGTCCCTCAGCCATCTGGCCTCGCGAAGCTATGGCCCGATGCACCGACAGTGGGTTGGTCGTGCCCACGGCGCCAGCGGGCTGCCCAAGACCGCCGCCACCATCTTGGAACGGATGCGACAAGCCGGCCTGCCACTGAAAACCGGCGAGGTGGCCGAACTGGTGGGACTCGCCCCGCCGCTCCCACTCCCCTTGGGCACTGGTCTGAAGGTCGACCCAGAAGGCCTGCCCCTCAGCCGTCGATCCGCTCGATCACGACCACGCGCTCACCGTCGGAGAAGGCGAAACGATCAGCCGCTGGATCGACGGCGGCCCCGGGACGCGGACGAGCCTCCAGGCGGCTGAGAGCGCGGAACCAGTCGCGCGAATCGGCTCGGTCCTGTTCGCTGAGCGTGCGGGCGGACACGCCTCGGACCGCGCACTCGAGCCCAGTCAACAAGCGGACACAAGCGCCGGGGTCGAGTTCGGCGCGGATACGCGAGAACGCCTCCCGCGCGCCGACCCGACGCAAAGTGGCCGCATCGGGGATGCCGACCGCTTGCAGCTGGGCGGCGGTGACCCGGCCGATCTCGGGCAAACCAGTCAGGTCACTCACCAGGCCGCCCATCCCCAGCCTGAACGGCGACGGCATACCCGTCCAGAACGGCGGGGCCGACCCGGAAGCCGAACTCGCCGGTCAACCCGGAGGCGGAGCCAGCGCCGCCAGGCCCGCCAACTGGCGGGTCCAATCGATCCGCCGGCGGTGCTACGACAGCGTCGCCACCACCACCGCCAGCGACAACGCTAGAACCGCCAGCTGGCCCTTGACGAGGCGGTCGAGGGCCGAGGGCGGCCTGGTCCAGCCGGGCCGAGTCCGGCGCCGGGATGGTCTTGATGCGGGCCAGGAAGTAATACCATTTGGCGGCGGCGACCAGCGCTATCACCACCCGGACGTGCCAATTCGGGGCCAGCCAGAAGGCCACCGCCAGCATGGCCGTGACAGGCAGACAGATGCTCAACTTGGTGCGCATCGTCATGGCGCGGTTGGCCACGAAACCCGCCAGGTGGTCCCGGTAGAGCTTGGTGGACAGGAACCAGCGGTGGAAGCGGGTGGAGCTGCGGGCGAAGGCGGCGGCGGCCAACAGGTAGAACGGCGCGGTCGGGAGGAGCGGCACGAACACGCCGACGGTCCCCACTCCAACGCAGACCAGCCCACCGGCCACCAGCAGTGGCCTGACCAGGGCTTTGGCCTGAAATGCCATTATTCGCCTCGTTCGACTGGACGTCTGGAGCGGGCGCTCGTTGTGATTGTACTCAGAAGAAGCCTGGCCCGGCCGGCTCAGCGCGGACCAACAGCCGGCGCCGGAGCGGTGGCCGGCGCCGGCGGCTCAGGCCGCGCCGAGCCGGCTTCCGTCCGCTCGGGACGTCGGCGCCGGATTCTCTCGCGCGGCCAGCATCCCGCCGGTCCCCTCTAACTGGTCGGTTTCAGGTTTCGCCCGCCGCTGAACCGCCGGCGCCGCCGTGACAGCACCACCGCCGCTCCCGCCGCCACCAGCAACAGCGCTAGGCCGGCCAGCTGGCCATCGACTGAGCCGGTGTAGGGGAGACCGCTCCGGCCCGGGCCGGTCGGATCCGGCGCCGCGGGTGTGGTCGGTTCAGTGGAATCGGCCACGCACTGGCCCAGGCCGGGATCCCACTGCTGGCCGGCCGGGCAAATGACTGCGGCGGCCACAGCCAGTGTCGCCAGGACGGGGCTGGTGGCCAGTCCGGCGCCGGTCAGCGTCAGGACGTGGCCGTCGTGCTCGGCCGCCAAGGCGGCGCCGTGGGCCAGGCTGGTGGCCAGACCCCTGGCGGCCAAGCCGGCCTGTTCCACCTCTTCGTCAGCCCCGTCGTCGTAGGACAGGGTGACGACCAGTCCGGTCAAGTCGAGCGCTTGGCCGACCGTGTAGGCGGTCTGGGCCGGCGGCGATTTGACGGCCGCCACCACCAGAGCCCGGTTGGCCCGCGTCACCACCACGGTGTAGATCTGGCGGCTGCCGTCCTCCGCGCTGATTTCGAGGTAGGCGGTGTTCTCTCCCACCGCCAATGTCATGGTGCGATCCGCGATCGGCCCGACGCAGGCCTGGTCGTCGCAAAGCTGCCAGGTCGCGGCCGCGCTCACCGTGACGTCGATCAGTTGCCTGGTCAGGCCGCTGGCCACGTTCGCCTCGATCCTCAGACCGTTGACACGCGCGCCGGCCGGCGCCGCCACAGCTGTCACAGCCTTGGCGGAGCTGGGCGGAGGAACCGCGACCACCGTGACCGGAGCGGACAGACTGACGGCGTCCTGATAGCCGGCCAACGTGGCCGTGACCTGGACCGTGACTTGTTCGCCGACGTCACCGACGGACGGGGTGTAGCTCCGCGCCGCCGCGTCGGCCCCCGAGTTGACCGGGACACCGCCCACAGACCAGGTGTAGACGACCGCCCCACCAGGCGGATCGGTCGTGACCTCGTCGACCGTCAAGACGGAACCCACGCTGGGCTCGCCAACGATGACAGGTTTGGCGACCGACAACTGGTCGGAAGCGACCACTCTGACCGGGTCGGACACGTTGACCGCGTCGATGTGCCCGGCCAAAGCGGCCGAGACCTGGACCACGATCTCCTGACCGAGGCCACCGGCCGTCGGGGTGTAGCTCCGCGCCCCCGCGCCGGCCCCGGAACTGACCAGGACACCGCCCACCGACCAGGTGTAGACGACCACCCCACCGGACGGGACGGTGACGACCTCGCCGACAGTCAACAGGGAACCCGGCCTAGGAGATCCAACAATGATCGGTTTACCGACCGACAACTGATCGGAAGCGATCACCGTGACCGGGTCGGACCCGTTGACGGCGTCTTGATACCCGGCCAACGTGGCCGTGACCTGGACCGTGATCTGTTGGCCGACGTCACTCGGGACCAGGATGTGGCTCCGCGCCGCCGCATCGACACCGGACTTCAACTCGACCCCGTCCGCCCGCCAGCTGTAGGTGACCGTCCCACCCGCCGGACTGGTGACGACCGGGGCGACCGTCAACGTGGAACCCACCATGGGCCCACCAGAGATGACCGGCTGACCGACCGACAACTGATCAGAAGCGACCACCCTGACCGGGTCGGACACGTTGACCGCGTCCCGATACCCGGCCAACGTGGCCGCGACCTGGACCGTGATCTGTTGGCCGACGTCACTCGGGACCAGGATGTAGCTCCGCGCCGCCGCATTGACGCCTGACTTCAGCTCGACCCCGTCCGCCCGCCAACTGTAGGTGACCGTCCCACCAACCGGGTCCGTCACCACCTCATCGACCGTCAGCACGGAACCCACACGCGGTTCACCAGCGATGACAGGCTGACCGACCGACAACTGATCAGAAGCGATCACCGTGACCGGATCAGACACGTTGACCGCGTCCTGATAACCGGCCAACACAGCCGAGACCTGGACCACCATCTGTCGACCGAGATCACCGGCCGTCGGGGTGTAGCTCCGCGCCGCCGCGTCGGCCCCCGAGTTGACCGGGACGCCGCCCATTGACCAGGTGTAGGTGACCACTCCACCAACCGGCACGGTGACGACCTCATCGACCATCAAAGCCGAACCAGGCCGAGGCGATCCAGCGATCACCGGTCGCCCGACCGACAACTGATCAGAAACGACCACCGTGACAGGGTCGGACCGGTTGACCGCGTCCTCGTACCCAGCCAACCGGGCCGAGACCTGGACCACGATCTGTTGACCGAGATCACCGACCGCCGGAATATAAGTCCGCGCCGCCGGGTCAGTCCCGGAACTGACCGGGACACCGCCCACTGACCAGGTGTAGGTGACCGTCCCACCCGCCGGACTGGTGACGACCGGGGCGACCGTCAGCACGGAACCCACCATGGGGGTTCCGCCGATCACCGGCTGACTGACCGACAGTTGATCGGAAGCGACCACTGTGACCGGATCAGACACGTTGACCGCGTCCTCGTACCCAGCCAACCGGGCCGTGACCTGGACCGTGATCACTCGACCGACCTCACCAGCCGTCGGAGTGTGATTACGAGCGGTCAACCAATCCCCCGATCCGATCACCGAACCGTCCACCAGCCAGGTGTAGGTGACCATCCCACCAACCGGGACGGTCCCAACCGGAACGACCGTCAAAACTGAGCCCACCATGGGCTCACCAGAGATGACCGGCTGACCGACCGATAACTGATCGGAAGCGACCACCACGACCGGATCAGACACATTGACCGCGTCCCGATACCCGGCCAACACAGCCGAGGCCTGGACCATGATCTGTTGACCGACGTCACTCGGGACCAGGGTGTGGCTCCGCGCCGCCGTGTCGGTCCCGGAACTGACCGGGACCCCGTCCGCCAGCCAGGTGTAGGTGACCGTCCCACCGCTGGGTTGCGTCCCGACCGGGACGACCGTCAAAACTGAGCCCACCATGGGGTCGCCGGCGATGACCGGCTGGCCGACCGATAACTGATCGGAGGCGGCCACGGTGACCGGATCGGATTGGTTGACCGCGTCGATGCGCCCGGCCAACGTGGCCGTGACCTGGACCGTGATCTGTTGGTCCAGGTCTCCCACAGTCGGCCTGTACGACCTGGCGGCGGTGTCCAGGCCTGATTTGACCGGTCTGTCGCCCACCAGCCAGACATAGGTGACGCTCCCGCCCCACGGGTCGGTCACGACTGGGGCCACGGTCAAGGCCGCGCCGACCCGGGGCGAGCCGACGATCACCGGTCGGCCGACCGTCATGTTCCCGGCGGCGATCAGCACCGGCTCTGACCGGTTGACGGCGTCGTTGTGCCCCGCCAGCGTGGCAGACACCTCGACCACGATCTCCTTGCCCACGTCGTCCGCGGTGAGGCTGTGCCGCGAAGCGTCGGCGTACGGGCCGGACCCGACCTCCAGACCGTCCGCCAGCCATCTGTAGGTGACCGCACCGCCGTCCGGGTCCGTCTCGACCGGTTCGACCGTCAAAGTTGAACCGGCTCGCCGGTCGCCGCTTATCACCGGCCGGCCGACAGCCAAGTCGCCGGCCGCCACGGTGACCCCGTCAGACGTGCTCAGAGCCGACTCGTAGCCGTCCAGCTGGGCGGCCGCTTCGACCACGATCTGCTTGCCTATGTCCCCCGCCAGCGGAAGATAGGACCGCGCCGCCGAGTCGGTCCCAGACTTCACCACCACGCCGTTGGCCAGCCAGGTGTAGGTGACCGTTCCGCCGCTCGGGTCGGTGGCGACCTCGTCCACCGCCAACCCGGAGCCGACTTTGGGCACTCCGCTGATCACGGGCTGACCCACCATCAGCTCTTCGGCGCCGAGCACCGTCACAGGATCCGATTCGATCATTGTCTGGTTGTAGCCGGTCAACGTCGCCACCGCCCTGACGGTGACGACTTGACCCAGGTCGCCCACGACCGGACTGTAAGTCCGCGTCGTCAGCCAGGACCCGGACCTGACCGAAGCGCCACCCACCAGCCACTCGTAAAGCACCTCGCCGCCCAGCGGGGACGTGGCCACCGGGTCTATCGCCAGCGAGCCGCCCACCCGCGGGTCGCCGCTTATCACCGGTTGGTCCACGGTCAACTGGTCGGAGGCCGCCAGAGTGACCGGAACCGACTGGCTGACGGCGTCGAAGTAGCCGGTCGCCTGGGCCAAGGCTCGCACCTCGACCACCTGGCCGAAGTCGGCCGCCGCCGCCGTGTAGCTGAGGCCGGCGGCGCCCACCCCCGAATGGACCGGCCGGCCGCCCACCAGCCAGGTGTAGGTCACCTGGGCGCCGTCGTCGGGGGTCGTCGCCACCTGGCCGACCGTCAACCTGCCGCCGATCTGGATGTCTCCGCCGATCACCGGCTGGCCGACCGTCATGGCGCCCAGTCCCACCCTGATCGGCTCCGACTCGCTCTGCCCCGGCAGACAACCGTCTTTGGTCGCTGAGGCTACGACGACGATGTCTTCCCCGTAGGCGCTCCCCCGCAGGTGGTAACTCGACGCGGTCTCGTACGGACCGGACATGACCTCTTGGCCGCCCACCAGCCAAGTCAGGTGGATCGAGGCTCCCTCCGGGCTCGTCATCACCGGGTTGACTAGCAATTCACTGCCCACCACGCTTTCGCGGTAGAAGGTCGGCGGGGCGACTTCCAACTGGTTGGAGGGAAGAATCGTCACCGGCGCGCTGTAAGCCTCGGCGTCCTCGAAACCGCCCAGTTCGGCCGTGATCCTGACCTGGACTGGCTTGCCCACGTCCGCCGGATCCAACCGGTAGGCCCAGATCTGGCTGATGAGATCACTGGAAGCGCGCACTTCGCCGTCCACCAACCAGTAATAGTGGACCCACGGCATGGCGTAGTCCGGCGTCGTCACCGCCGCTCCCACCTCCACATCCACACCCGCCTTGGGGAAACCGATGATGACAGGGGTCTCGATCATCAACTGGTTGGAGGCGACTATCTTGACCGGTTGGGACTGGCTGCGCGCGGCCTCGTGACCGGCCAGGGTCGCTGCCGCCTCGACCCAGACGTCGGCGCCGACGTCCTCCGGAACCGGCGTGTAGGAACGCGCCGCCGCGCCCGTGCCGGAGCGGACCGTCACGCCGTCGACCAACCACGAATAGGTCACCACCGCCCCCGACGGGTCGGTGGCCACGGCGGCGACAGTCAGCTCAGAGCCCATCCGCGGGTCCCCGGAAATCACCAGCCGGTCGACCGTCAACGACCCGGCCATCACCATGACCGGATCCGAGGTGGCCTGGGCCGGCGCGTGACCAGTCGATTCGGCCGCCACCCTGACCGTGATGTCCCGGCCCAGGTCGTCGACGTCGGGCGTGTAGGAACGGGCCGTCGCGTCGGATCCGGATTTTCTCAGTTGTTCGTCCGCGTACCACAGATAGGTCACCTGAACGCCCGCTGGAGTGGTCGTCGCTTCCTCGACCGTCAAGCTGGAACCGACTCGAGGGTCGCCGCTGATGACGGGCTGGCCCACCCCCAACCAGCCGGGCTGGATCAAAGTCACTGTGGTCAAGGTGTAAGGAACGCTCGTGCGACCGGGCGCCGAGGCCGTGACCCGCAGACTGATCGTCTGGCCGACGTCGGCCGGAACCGGCGTGTAGCTCGCCGCCGCCACGCCGTCTCCGGTCTGCCTCTCTTCACCGCCGATCAACCAGCTGTAGGTGTAGGTCACCGGCACGCCGGCGGGCGCCTCGTCGTAGAGCATCACCTGGCCGGCGGTGACGGTGGCGCCCACTCTGAAGGGAAAGGGTTGGAGCGAGAACACTTTGAATATCCTGAGCAGCGGCAGGCCGATCTCGACCGGATCTGATTCCGCCACCGAGGTCGTGTGGCCGTCCATCCGGGCCACGACCCGCAACACCAATTCTTTTCCCGTGTCAGCCTCGGTCGGGGCGTACCGGTTGGGCATGTATTGGACCCAGGGCTGGGCCACGACACCGTCCAACAGCCAGCTGTAGGACAAGTCCGCCCCCGGCGGGTCAGACTCGGGCGTCCGGGCAGAGAGGCTGCCGCCGGGGTTGGGATATCCCTCGAACCACGGCTGTCCGATCGTCAACGTCCCAGCGCCGATCGTGACCGGATCAGATTCCGCCGTCGCCCGGACCTGGCCGGGGGCCGTCGCCTGGACCCGCACCGAGAGCAGGTGGCCGACGTCGCCGCCAGCCGGTCGATAGGACCGGGCGTCAGGACCATCGCCAGATTTGACCGCCACGCCATCGACCAGCCAGTTGTAGACCACTGCTCCGCCGGCCGGGCTGGTCTGGACGGGAGAAACTTCCAGCGCCGCACCCGCTCTGACCACGCCTTCGATGACCGGCCGTTCGACCGTGAACACGTCAGCGGGCTCGATCACGACCGGCGTCGACTGGCTGACCGCCTCGGTCCGCCCGGCCAAGGCCGCTGTCACCCGCACGGTCACCTGTTTGAACAAATCCCCGGCCACTGGCGTGTAGGACCTCGCCTGCGGGTCCGTCCCGGACTGGACCGTCACGCCGTCGGCCAGCCAGTTGTAGGTCACCGCCCCGCCGATGGGTGAGGTCGCCACCTGAGCCACCGTCAATGTTCCGCCCACCTGGGCCGCCCCGCTTATCACCGGCCGGTCGACCGTCAACTGGTCATCCGACAGGACCGTGACCGGCTCGGACTGGTTCTCCGCCGGCGCGTAGCCCGTCTCAGTCGCCAACACCCTGACCGTGAGTCGTTCGCCCGCCTCCCCCGGGGCCGGAGTGTAGGTCCGCGCGGCGGCGTCCGTCCCGGACTTGACCGGCCGGCCGCCGACCAGCCAGGTGTAGGCCACCGTCGCGTCCGCGTTCGACGTCGCGACCTGGTCCACCGTCGAGGCGGCGCCCACCCGGGGTTGGCCCAAGATCACCGGCCGATCGACCCAACTGTCCCCGGGCAGAACCACTATCGGCTCGGTTTCGCTGACCGCCACGATGTGGCCGGCCAGCCGGTTCTCCAATCTGACCACCACGCTCTTGCCGACGTCCGCCACGGTCGGTCGGTAAGCGCGTGGGCTGTCGGCACTCCCCCGGATCGTGCCAGATTTCATCACCACACCGTCGACCAGCCAGGTGAAGGTGGTCTCTCCGCCGTAGAGGCTGGCCACAGGATCGTTGCATAACAGCAGGCTGCCGGGCTTGGGGACGCCGCTGATCACGGCCGGTGCGATGGTCAAGTCGCCGCCGATGATCGCAGCAGAGGTGGCGGGAATGGATTGGTAGCCCTCGCTGGCGACGGTCAGCCGGACGGTGATCTCCTTGCCCAGGTCTTCCAGCCTGACCGTGTAAGCCCGGGCGTCATAGCCGTCGTAGAAGGTCTCCAGGCCGGTCTTCACCACCACACCGTCCACCAGCCACTCGAAGGTCCGGCTGGGGGACGGTGAGATTCCGTTGGGAGTGAAGTTCGAGGGGCCGACCCGGATCGTCTCGCCCACCCCGTAGTTGGCGAATATCACCGGCGCGATGGCTTCTATCACCGCTGGGTCGATCGCGACCGGAGCCGATTCGCTGACCGCCTGGGGCAGGTCGTCCCAGGTCGCCGTGGCCCGCACCGTCAGTTCTCGGCCGGCGTGCTCTGGTCCGATTTGGAACCAGCTCATCTGCTCGAACGTCCCGGAGGTGGCTCCGTCCGCGATCGACGGCGACGTGGTCGGCACACCATCGGCCAACCAGGTGTAGACGATGGTCCCGCCCGGCGGCAGCGCCACCACCGGCGCGGCCTGGAACTGGCTGGGATGTCCCTCCGGTTGGATTTGCAGGGCAGTGCCCGGGGCGCCCGTGGTGGCGGTGGCCGAGGATCGGATGGCGGCCACCGGCTGGCCGACCCAGGGCTGCCCGGCCAGCACCGGCGGAGACAGAGTGGAGGTGGCCGGCGTGTAGTTCGGCATCTCCGCCGCCACCCGCACCTGGATCGCCTTGCCCGAGTCGGCCGGCCTGACGGTGTGCTGGTCGGCCCCGGCGCCGGATTGGATCACGGCGCCGTCCGCCAGCCAGGTGTAAGTCAATGTCGCGTCCGATGGCGCTCCCGTCAGGCCGGCCGTCAGCACGCCGCCCACCATGGGGTCGCCGCCGATCTGCGGCCGGGTCAACCCGAATTGGCCCGGCAGGACGGTGAGCGGATCGCTTTCAGTCACCACGGTGGCATAGCCGTCCAACGCCGCCGACAGGCGCAGCACGGCCGATTGGCCGAGTTGCTGGCCGGTCGGTGTGTAATACAACAACCCAGCCGTGCTGCCGGTGACAGTTGACCAGACTTCTTGGTCGTCGAGCAGAAGCGAATAGGTCACCTGAGCATGGGCCGGACGGCTGGCGTATTTCCAGATCGCCAACTGCTGATCGACTCGGGGGGTGGCCGACCAGCCCGGCCGGTCGATGGCGAGGATCCCAAGGCCGATCTGGACCGGGTCGGATTCGGCCGCCGCCGTCAGACCCGCGCCGGCCAAGGACACCACGACGGTGATCTGTTTCCCCACATCGGCCACAGCCGGGGTGTAAGCCCGGGCCGCCTGGTCGGTCCCGGACCGCAACTCCACGCCGTCATCCCTCAACCAGGTGTAGGTCGCCGTCCAACCGGCCGGCACATCGCTCGCCGCCGCGACCGTCAGTTCAGAGCCGACCCGGGGATCGCCGCTGATCTGGGGCTGGACCACGCCCACCGTCACCACCACCGATTCGGCGACGGCCGTGGAGTGGCCTTCGCTGACCGCCGTGACACGTACGACTATCTCCTTGCCCAGGTCGCTCAGCGTCGGGGTCCAAGACCGCGCCTCAGAGCCCGTCCCTTGCTTGACGGGCAGGCCGTCGACCAGCCAGGCGTACAGCACGACGGCGCTCTCCGGGTCCGTCGAGACCGGGTCCACGCTCAGAGTGGCGCCCACTTCAGCCTGACCCAGGATCACCGGTGCGGTGATGAGGACCTGGTCGGCGGCCATCACGACGAACGGACCGGATCCGTTCTGGGCCGAAGCCTGACCCGTCGGCTCGGCTGAGACGCGGACCGACACGGCCTTGGCGGCGTCGACCGGGGTCGGAAGGTCAGTCCGGGGCTCCTCGGCCACCAGCGAAGGTTCGTCTCCGACAGCGGCCGGCGGGGCGGCCGCCCAAGGCACGACCATGGCAGCCAGGGCGAAGGCGGTCAGGTAGGCGATCTGACGGGGAGATCGGGACACAGTGGCTCCTTAGCGCCGGTGTGGCCGTCGAGGCGGGCCGGGGCCGCGGCGCCCGTGGCTTGTGCTCCTCACCTCAACGCTCCTTGATGGAACCGCCTTTCAGCGGCGGCCTTGGCTGTCGGTCGCGCGCGCCTGGCCGGGTCCGTTGGAGCCGATGAGTCGGAATCGGCTGGACCAGGCCGGCGGGTGGAACCGGCCGGAGTCATGACACTCCAACTGGACCGTACAAACGTCCGGCCCGAGGGCGAGAGAAGGTCTCTGAAATGTAACGTTCGTCCCTCGTCGAGCCGGCCGGGGCCCGCCGAGGCCGACCGATGACGCTGTGACACCGCTTAGCCGCGGCGACGCCGGCTGGCCGGAAAGAGGGAAAGCAGGCGTCGTCTGGCCTCCGACCGAAGCTGGGAAGGCCTGACGACGATAGAATCTGCCGCCATGACGCCTGCGACCTGGCGGCCGTCGCGACCGCCCGAGGTGAGCGACCCGGTGGGGCCAACGCCCCGGCTGAACCGTCGTCCGGCGCTCAGCGCCGCCCTCTGCGTCTGTCTGCTGACCGGCGTCATCATGCTGGCGCAAGCGCAGACGGCCACCGCCACACGATCGGTGGAGCGGGCGGATCACCTGATCGGATTCGATTTCGACGGGCGGATCGCGCGGATCGAGGCGACCTGCTTCGACTGGTATCCCTCCCAGCTTTACACGCCGGACGATTTCGCCCGCGGCGTCGGCGCCGCCCCCAGCCCGATCACGAGGCGCTCAGGGCAGTACGGCACCTACCGCCTGGTGGTGGATTTGACGCCGGGCCAGGTCTACGGGCTGACGGCCTATAGCGCCACCTACGCGCAAAGTCTGTGGGTGGATGGTCGGCTGCTTTCCGAAGTGGGCCGTCCGGGAACCGACGCCGCCTCCAGCGTCCCGAAAACCTCTTACTACACGGTCTATTTCACAGCCCAGGCCGGTGGCTCCGAGATAGTGGTGCAGCGGTCCGAATTCGTCCACGCCCAGGGAGGCCAGCTCTATCCCCAGTACCTCGGTAGCCAACAATCCATAACCACGATGGTGGACAAAGCCAGACTGCGGGGCGGTATCATCGCGGGCTCCATGCTGGCGGCCGGAATGTTCCTGCTCGGTTTCTTCGTGGTTTCGCGACGACCACGCTTCCTTTACTTCTCTCTGGCCTGTCTGTCCATCATGGTGCGCACTTTGATCACCGACCAAAAGCTGATCATGGTGCTGTTCCCCGACCTGAGCTGGCGGATGTCGCACGGGATCGAGGCCGGAGCCATGGTCGGGTTCGCCTTCTTCGTGCTGCTCTATCTGAACCAGATGACGGACCGGCAGCTGCCGCGCGCGCTCTTGGCGGCCAACTGGGCACTGGCCTCACTCAGCCTGTCCCTGGTTCTATTCCTACCCTCCACCGTCTACACACGGCTCATTCCGACCTTGCAAATCGTCTACCTAGGCTTGTTGGTCCTGGCCTTCGCCTGGACGCTGCGCCTGATGACGAAGGCGCGGGCGCCGCGAGGCGTCGAGCAGTGCCTGGTCTTGGCCGGCGCGGGAGCGCTGGGCGTTCTGGCCGCGGCGGACGTCACGCGCTACCGCTTCACCGGACGATACGACGACCTCAACCTGCTCCAGGCCGGCATGATGGTGTTCGTCTTCACAAACATGCTGGCGCTAGCGTTGGACTTCTCCCGTTCCGAGGAGGCGCTGACGCGAACCAGGCGGCAGGCGGAGGAACTGGAACGGCAAGAACAAATGCGACGAGTCTTCTTGTCCGATATCTCCCATGAGATGCGGACGCCGCTGACGGTGATGAGCAATTACGCCCAGTACACCCGGGCGCAGTTGGAAGACGGCACCGTCGACCAGGGAACGAGTGAGAATCTCCTGACCATTTCGCTGGAGGCCAACCGGCTGGCCCTGTTGGCGGGGCAGCTGCTGACGAGTTCGGCCTCGCCGCCGAGGACCGCCGGCTTAGAGCCGGTGGCGCCGGAGAGACTGCTGGCCCGTGCGGCGGCCATCTGCGGCCCGATCCTCCAGACCCGAGGCAACCGGCTCGATTGGGCCGTCGCGGCCGGCTGCCCAGATGTGCTGGCGAACGAGGACATGGTCATCCAAGTGCTGACGAACCTGTGCGTCAACGCCAACCGTCACACCGAAGGCGGGAGCGTGCGGATGGGGGCCCGAGCCCGAGCTGACGCCGTGGCCTTCAGCGTGGAGGACGATGGCGAAGGCGTCCGCCCGGACCTGCTGGAACGAGTCTTCGAGCGGGGGGTCAGCGGTGACCAGGAGACCGGTCTCGGTCTCGCCATCTGTCGGGACGTGGTGGAGTTCCACGGCGGCCTGATCACCCTGGAGAGCGCGCCCGGCCAGGGCACGTCGGTCACCTTCACGCTGCCGCTGGCCGACCGGGGGGACCAATCGGGGAGACAGGTCGAGCCGTGACCCGGACCGTCTTGCTGGTGGAGGACAACGTCCACATCTTGAAAGTCAACCAGGCCATGCTGGAACGGGCCGGCCACCGAGCGCTGACGGCGACGGATTTGGCGGGAGCCCGGGCCGCCCTCAAAGCGAAGACGCCGGACCTGTTGGTCCTGGACATCATGTTGCCGGACGGCGACGGGATCGAATTCTGCCGCCAGCTGCGCGCACCTGGCAGCGGCCTCCAGGGGTTGCCGGTCTTGTTCCTGAGCGCCAAGAACCAAACCGAGGACATCGTCGACGGCCTGCGGGCCGGCGGGGACGACTATTTGCCGAAGCCGTACGACATCCGGGTGCTGATCGCTCGCATCGGGGCTTTGCTGCGCCGGGCGGGTCAAGGGACTGGCGCCGGCTCGTCGGCCGCAGTGGTCGAGTTCGGGTCGCTGAGCTTGGACACCGCGACGATGCGGGCCTTCCTCAGCGGCCGCGACATCGCCCTGACGCCACGCGAGTTCGCGCTCCTGCTGGCGCTGGCCCGAGCCCAGGGCGAACCGGTGACCGCCGCCCACCTCTATGAGATGGCCTGGGGCCTGGACGCGAACGACGACGTCCGGGCGGTCCGCACGCACGTCTCCCGCATCCGGGCCAAACTGGGCGGCGCGGCCGGCCGAGACTTCGACATCGAGACCGACTATGGCCGAGGGTACGCACTGGTGAAACGACGCTGAGCCCTAGCCGGCTGCGAGCGGTCAGAAGCCTGGCCCGACCGTCCGCCCTCGGCTCAACCGTCGAAAACCGTCCTCAAGTCCGGCCAGGCCGCGGCGGCCACCCAGGCCGGGGTCTGGTGACGGGCCGTCACCGCCTGGACCAGGGCGGCGCCGGAGACCGGACGCCCGCTCCAAGCCTCGACCCAGTGGCCGGCCGGCAGATAAACCGGCCACGACTCGACGCCGGGGGCGGTGACCGGGGCGACCAGGATGTGGTCGCCCAACTGCCACTGGATCGGATGCTCCCAGACCGCCGGATCGCCGGGATGGTCGAAGAAGAGGGGACGCATCAGAGGCCGGGAAGTCTCGACGGTGAGACGGGCCTGGGCGGCCAGATAGGGCAGCAGACGTTCCCGCAGCCGCACGATCTGGCGCACCTCGTCCAGGACGGCCGGGTCGCCGGTCTGATCCGCCACGTTCCAAGGCGTGCGGTCGCGACAGGGCCGGCGATGGTGGTTGAACTCGGAGTGGTACTGCATGATGGGCAGGAAGGCGCTGGCGGCCATGGCCCGGACGTACAGTTCGGCCTGAGGCACGGGGCCGGAGAAACCGGCGATGTCCCAGCCCCAGTAGACGATCCCGCAGGCGGCGGCGCTCAGTCCGGCCAGCATGGACCAGCGGAAGGCCGGCCAGGTCGAGTCCTCGTCCCCAGCCCAGAAGGCGCCGTGGGCCTGGCTGCCGACATGGCCGGCCCGACTGAAGGTGACCGGGGCCTTGCCGCAGGACTCCAACAGGTCGCCGTAGGCCCGGGCGTAAGCCACCGGGTAGGCGTTGTTCTTGACCGCGCCGGATCGGCCGTCCAGATAGACCAGGTCGGCTCCCCAGGCGTGTTCGCCGCCGTCGGTCTTGAAGCCGTCCACGCCCACCTCCTCGACCAGGTAACGCCGCCGCTCGGTCCACCAGCGGGCCGCCTCGGGGGCGGTCAAGTCGGGCATGGCGGAGAGCGGGAACCACCAGCCCCGGTTGCGGTACGGCCGCAGCCGGCCGTCCGGTCCGCGCTGGCGGATCAAGACGCCGGCCTGGACGGCGGCGGCCAGGTCGGCCTTGGCCTGGCCGACCGGGTGGGGACGGGCCTTCAACAAAGGGATCTGCCACAGGTGGACCTTGATCTCTTGCTGGTGCAGACGATCGACCAGGCCCTTGGGATCGGGCCAGGCCCCGTCGGGCGGGAAGCTGAAGTCGGCCAGCCGGTGCGGCGCCCCGTCGGGGTTGACCTCGTACTGGGCGTCACGGAAACAGGTGAAGGTTTTCTCGTCGCTCCAAGCCTCGATCACCAGATTGCCCAGCGGCAGGCCGTGCTTCCGGTGCAAGTCGACCTGGCGCTCGACCTCGGCCTGGGTGTTCCACTCGTTGCTGGAGGCCCACAGCCGGAAGACCCAGTCCGGTAGTTGGCGGGCCCGACCGACCTGGTCCAAGAACTGGTCCAGCACCGCGGTCGGCGAACCGACGTACAAGCTCCAATCGAGCGGCCGGTCCGAGTCGGAGGGCTGGTCCACCTCGGCGGTGATCGTCAGTCGATCGGGCTGGCTGGCCCCGACGTCGAACCAGACCCGACGGCTGGTGTGGACGTGGAAACCCCAGCCGACCCCGCCCACGACGTGGGCGAAGGGCATCGGCAGATAGGTCTTACGGCTTCGGCCCTGGCCTTTGTACTGCTCGAAGACCTGGGCGTCCAGGGTCTGGCCGCGTTGGTCGAGGGCGTCGTAACGCTCGCCGAAACCGACCACGTGCTCGCCCGGGGCCAGACCCAGATCGAATCTGACTCGATGGAGGCGGACGCCGTCGTCCAAGACCTCGACCGAGCCGGGGACCAAGCCGGGACGGCCGGATCTCAGCGCCGCGGCCTCTTCCCCAGGGCGGTCCGAGCCGGACCCCAGCGTCGCGATCTCTTCCCCGGGCTGGTCCGAACCGGACCCCAGCGTCGCGTCGGGCGCGGGCCGCCAAGCGGCCGCGGCGACCGTGAACCAGGCCGTGCCGCGCTGGCCGCCGTCGGGCAGCCAGGCGATGAAACGGTAGCTGATCAGCCCCGACGGGACCTGATCCAATTCGACCTGCCAGCCGCCGGCCCGGCGGGCCTGGCGGGCCTGGGCCGAGGCCAGATGTCCGCCGTCGATCGCCTGTCCCCGCGAGGAACGGACCACTTGGACCAGTTCCAACTCGGCCTGGGGCAGGTCGTCGCACCGGATCTCCACCGTCACCGCCTCGACCTGGCCCGAGGTCCTGACCCCCAGCCGCCAAGGCTCCCCCACCACCGGCACGACCGGCCAACGTTGCTCGGTGTCGGGCGCGTAGGGGTGGCCCGAGCCGAAGGGACGATGCCTGATCATGCCTCGACCTCCGTCTCGGCCGTCCGGGCCGGCCCCGTCCTGCTGCGCGTGGTGGCGGCGTCCACCGGACCGGACTGGATCCTGCGACTAGGCGCAGGATGACGGGAAGAGGCCGGATCATCCGGGGAAACCGGCCGACGGGAAGAGGTCGGATCGGACGAGGGGGCTGAGTCGGTCGGATCTGTTGGCGGGACCAAATCCAAAGCGGCGGCCAGCCGCAGATACATGGCGTGGCTCCACAGCAGGGGCGTGGCGACCGCTCCCCAACGATCGATCCAGGGTTGTTTCCAGGACCGGTCCAAGAGCAGACCACCGTCGACCTGCTCCGGCAGGTCGCCGGACGGCGTGGCCGTGCCGCCGGCCCAGTCCAAACAGTCCAGGGCCCCTCGACGGTCGCCCTGAGCCTGGCGGGCCAGACCCAAGAAACAGGTCAGCAGGGGCCAGCGCCCGCCGCCGAAGAAAGTGTCGGCCCGGAAACGATAGACCCCGCCGTCGGCCAGCAACTGGTCTTCGAGCGCCGCCACCGTGCCCAGGCCCAGTTCCGAGTTCGGATCGACCACCGCCAGCGGAGCCAGCAGAGCGGACAGGCTGCCGTCCAGCTCCTGGCTGCCGATCCACTTGACCAGATGGCCGTCCGCCACCCCCTGGCGCCAGATGGTGTCTTCGACCGCTTGGGCCGCCGACCGGGCCTGTTCGGCCCGCTCCCCGGTCACCGCCGACCGGGCCACGACCGCTTTCAGTCCGGCCAGGACACAGCCCAGGGTGGAGATGTGGATCTCGTCGTCGTGCTCCTCCCACCAGTCGTAACAGGGTCTGTCCCAGGAGCTGACCAGGTAGTCGGTGGTCAATTCGATGGCCTCACGCCAGCGCGCCAGGTCCAACCGGTGGCGTTCGGCGTGTTCGACCACCGCCCACAGCCAGGTGCCGTAACCGTCCAGCTGGAAGTCCCACCAGTCGTCCCGCCCGGGGCTGCCGTCGAAGTGGAAGCGGGCCGGCAGCATGGCCCGGTCCGGCAGCGGCCGACCGGCTCGGGCGGCGGCCACCACCTGGCAGATCTGGGGCCGGTTGGCTTCCAACACTCTGGCGCACCAGTCGAAGAAGGCGCTGGCCGAGGCCGCCGCGCCGACGGCCGACATGCCATCGGCGATGAAAGAGCCATCGCGGAACCAGCAATAGCCCTGATAGGCCGAGAAATCGGAGCTGGCCGGGTAGGCCCCACTGGGGTCTTGCAGGTCCTGGATCAGTTGGCGCGAGCGTTCGACCAAGTCGATGCGGCGGTGGACCGTGACGGTGGTCACGTCTAGGTTCCTTTCGGCTGTGAGAGGGTGGCGGCCAGGCCGGAGCCGGCCGGTCTCCCGGCTGGCTCCGGCCACCGACCTCACTTCTTGAGCAAGGGCGTCACCCGCTGGGCGGCCGACTGGACGGCTTCCTCGACCGATTTGCGGCCGGCCGCCGCCTCGGTCAGCTCCTCCGTCACGATGTCTTGCATCTGGGCTTGGTTCTGACCGATCGACGGGGCCAACACGACCGCGTCGAGGGAGTCGAAGACGGCCTGACGGTTGGCCGGCTGGCCGGCCTGAAGGTAGGCGTCGAGCTGGGACTGGTCGGAGATGGGCGGCAGTTCCCAACCGGACCGCAGTCGGACATCGACCATGGTCAGGGAGCTGGACATGAACTCGGCCCACTTTTGAGCCTCGGCCTTGTGCTGGGAGTCAGCCGACACGGCCAGGGCGTTGGAGAACATGGCCGAGGCGGGCCGGCTGTCGCCCGGCTCGACCGCGATGTCCCACTGGAACGGCGCGTCGGCCAAAGTGCCGAACATCCAGATGCCGGTGTGCCACATGCCCAGCTTGCCCTGAGAGAACAGGTTGGAGTCGAAGTCAGGCGTGCCGGCGCCCTGCTCGACCGTCGGCATGACCGTGCCGGACTTCTGGGTCAGCCAGTTGGCGGCCGCCAAACCGGCCGCCGAGTCGAAGGCCACCGAGCTGGCGTCCGAGCTCAGGAACTGGCCGCCGGCCTGAGCCACGGCCTTGTAGAACTCGTTGTAGGAGATGGGCTGGTAGTCGCCCCAGACGCCCTCCGCCGGGTTGACGATCCGCTCGGCGGCGGCTCTCTCGTCGGCCCAGGTCCAGTCCGAGGTCGGATAGGCCACCCCGGCCGCGTCGAAGAGGTCCTTGTTGTAGAACAGGACCACGTTGGAGAAGGACGAAGGCAGGGCGTATTGCACGCCGCCGCTGGCGTATGCGTCCACCAGGTTGCGCTGGTAGACCGACTGGTCGACCCCTTCCAAGGCGGCCAGGGCGCCGTTGGCTTGGTAGGTGGCGTAGTTGGCGAATTCGATGTCGAAGACGTCGGCCGCCGAACCGGCCGCCAGGTCGGTCTGCAGAGCCGTGAAGTAATCGGCGTAAGGCAGGGTCTCCACCTCGACGACGATGTCCGGATTGTCTACGTTGAAGGCCGCCACGATGTCCGCCAGGTTGCTTTCGTTGCCACCGTTGGAGATGAAGTTGAAATAGGTGATAGTGACTTTGTCACTGGTCGGATCGCCGCCGGAGCCCTGGTCGGAGCAAGCGGAGAAGCCGAGTCCGAGGGCGACTATCAGGCCAAGGCTGGCCGAACGAGTCAAACGGGACATGGTCGATTTCCTTATCTGTTGGGATTGGGCTGAGTGGGTCGTTGGGAGTGGGTTGATCGGGTCACTTGATGCCGGTGCTGGCCACGCCTTGGATGACGTACTTCTGAGCGAAGAGATAGATGGCCAGCATGGGCAGGATGGAGATGACCGAACCGGCCATCATGACGTCCCATTGGGTGGTGTATTGGCCCTGCATCGAGGCCAAGGCCAAGGGCAGAGTCTTCAGTTGCGGCGAGCGCAAGATGACCAGCGGCCAGAGGAAGGCGTTCCAGCTGCTCATGAACGAGAAGACGGTCAAGGTGGCCAGAGCCGGCCCCACCAGGGGCAGCACGATGCGGCCGAAGATACGCAGGTGGCCGGCCCCGTCGATCCGGGCGGCCTCGTCCAGTTCGCGGGGCACCGAGTTCATGGCCTGCCGCAACAGGAAGACGCCGAAGGCGCTGGCCATGCTGGGCAGCACCACGCCCAGGTAGTTGTCCACCAAGTGGAGGTCGCGCATCTGCACGAACAGCGGCACCATCAGGACCTGCATCGGCACCATCATGGTGGCCAGGTAGCAGGCGAAGACCACCCCGCGGCCGGGGAAAGGCAGACGGGAGAAGACGTAGGCCGCCATCGAACTGGTCGTCAACTGCAGCCCGGTGACGACGACGGCCAGCCCGAGCGAGTTCAAGGTCACCCGGGCGAAGGGCGTGTTCCGGAACAGCTCCAGGTAGGCCGACCAGGACAGCTGGTCCGGGATCAGCTTCGGCGTGGCGGTCAGCCCGGCCCCGGGCGAGACCGAGGTGACCAGGGTCCACAGGAAGGGGAAGAACATGACCAAGGCGCCCAGGACGACGGCCAGGACCAGGATCGGCTTCCAGGTCGGGCGGCTGCGCCGGAATCTGACCGGCGTCGGAGCCGGCCCCGGGCGGCTGGACAGTTTCAGTCGCGACTGGTCAGCCATAATCGACCCACCTCCGTTGGCCTGCCATCTGGACCACCGTGACCGCTAGGACGACCAGGAAGAGGAGCCAGGACAGAGCCGAGGCCAGACCGGCCTGGTAATAGCGGAAGGTCAGGTCGTAGACCTGTTGCACCACCACGGTGGAGGCTCCGGCTGGCCCGCCGCCGGTCATGGCGTAGACCTGGTCGAAGACCTGGAAGCCGTTGATCAAAGAGATCACGATCACGAAGAAGGTGGTGGGCGACAACATCGGCCAGGTGACGTGGCGCAGGCGCGACCACCAACCGGCCCCGTCCACCCGGGCGGCCTCGTAAAGGTCCTGGGGGATGGCTTGCAAGCCGGCCAGCAGGATGATCATGACGAAGCCGAGGTCTTTCCAGGCCGAGGCCAGGATGATCGAGGGCATGGCCCAGGCCGGGTCCGTCCACCAGCCCGGTCCGTCCAGGCCGATCAGGCCCAAGACCTGGTTGACGACGCCGACCGACGGGTTGAGCAGCCAGCGCCAGACCAGGGCGACCACGATCCAGCTCGTCACCACGGGCAGGAAGTAGACACCGCGCAGGAAGTTGCGGAAGGGGATGGCGGCGTTCAGGGCCAGGGCCAGGCCCAAGCCGCCGATGTAGACCAGGGGCAGATAGCCCACGATGTAGTAGATGGTGTTGCCGAAGGCTCGCCGGGTGGCCGGGTCGCTCAGCAAGTGGCGGTAATTGTCCAAGCCGACCCAGCGCATGGGCGACAGCAGGTTCCACTCGTGCAGCGAGGTCCACAGGGCCGAGAACATGGGATAGATCGTGAAACAGGCCAGAGGGACGGCCGAAGGCAGCAGGAAGAGACAGACCGTCAAGGCATATTTGACTCGACCAGAGCGGCCGGAAGGCCGGACAGCGGGGCTGAGGGCGACTTTCTGGGCCGCTCCCGCCGAGTGAGGGCCGTCCAGCCGGGGCTGGGCGGGACTGAGGGCAGAATCGGAGGCGGCCATCACCGGAGCGCTTCGGCGGAGGTCGGCTGGCCCAGGGCGGGCCCGGCCTGGGCCAGACGCTCACGCACCAGACGGCCTTGGTCGCCGGACAGGCCTTGTTGGTCGAAGGGGGTGGCCAAGACCAGACAAGCCGCCCCTTGGGCCCAACGGTCGTCTTGCCAGGTCTCGACCGAGACCGGCACGCCGCGCCGGGACGGGATCAAGCCGGAGCGCAGGGCGGGCTCGAAACCGAACATCCAGTGCCGCCAACTGGCCACGCCCTCGCCGGAGACGATCACGACCTCGGGGTCGAGGGTGTTGACCAGGCCGGCCACCGCCCGGCCCAGACGATGGCCGGCCTGGGCGAAGATGTCTTGGGCGTCCTGATGACCGGCGTCGGCCCGCTGGCGCAGGACGTCGATCGACTCCCGGCCGGTCAGCCCGCCTCGCTGGCGGGCCTGGGCCACCAGAGCGTCCTGTCCGATGACGGCCTCCAGGCAGCCCCGGGCCCCGCACTGGCAGAGCGGACCGGACTCGATGGTCGGAATGTGTCCGATCTCGCCGGCCGCACCGGAGTGGCCGCGCCACACCACGCCGTCGGCGATGATGGCGGCGCCCACGCCGGTGCCGATGGTCACCACCAAGGCGTCGGCGTGGCCGCGGGCCTGGCCGTATAGGATCTCGGCCGCCGCCAGAGCGTTGACGTTGTTGTCCACCAAGACTGGCAGGTCGAAGGCCCGGCGCAGTTCGGCCCCCAGCGGGACATGGGTCCAGCCCAGCTGAGTCGACTCGACCGTGCCGACCGCCTGCCGGTCGACGTTGCCGGGAGCCCCCACGCCGATGCCGAGCAAACGGCCGGAGACCGCGCCGGCCAAGAAGCCGCCCAACAGACCGATCAGATCGTCGGCCGCGCTGGCGGACCGAGCCAGGAAGGGTTCGGTGGCCGAGCGCAAGACCGAACCGTCGATGCCGAGCTCGACCATGGTGACGTGGTCCGCCACCACCTTGACGCCGATGGCGCCGCCGGCGGCCGCCACCAGACCCAGCAGTCGGGCCGGCCGACCGCCGCGCGAAGGCGACAGTTCGGTCTCGGAGAGCAGGCCGTCGGCGATCAGGTCTTTGGTCACTTGGGTCATCAAGGCCGGTGAGACGCCCAGCCGTCGGGCCAGGTCGGCCCGCGAAGTCGGACCGTGTCCGCCGATGTGGGTCAGGACGGCCGAACGGGTCATGTCTGTGCGAGCAGAGGACTGCATCTATCGACCCTTCTTAGTTCAGCGTTGAATAAAGTAGCATCAGACTAGAAGTCCGCTGAGAGGCTGTCAAACGGCTAGCCGTAACAATTCGATAACGCGAATGAGGGGTCGATGGACCGCGTGAGACCTAACGCCTGGTCAGACTTAATCTGACGATGAACAAATAAAGCACTCCGGCGCCCGAGTCGACGACGGACCGTCGGCCCCGCCCCCGGGCCTCGGCCGGCCCACGGGCGGCGCGAGGCCCGGATTCCAGCGACCGCTAGCCGGCCCGGGCCGCCAACTCGGCGCTGGCGGCGTCCAGCAGGACTGGGGTGACCAGTTCCGGGGGCGTCAGCTGATGGTCCAGACCGGTCACCAGCCACTGGTACGACTCGCCGGGCAGCAAGGTGACCGGGGCGGACTCGCCCACCCCGCCCAGACGGTCGGCTTGCAGGACCAGGTCGCGCACCAAGCTGTCGGCCGTCACCCGCACCAAGCTGGCCTCGGCCTTGGGACCGGCCGGGTCCGGCGCCGCCGTGGTCTCGACCCGCCAGGCCGGCCGGCTCAGCTCGAGCAGACGGTCCGGCTGGGCCCAGACCCGTCGGCTGGCCGGGTCGATCCGGTCGGCGGCGGCGTCCACCAGCAACGTCTCGTCGTAGCCCAGACCGCGGCCGGGCTCTTGGCCCGGGCCGGGCGGACCGGCCAAATCGGCCGGCAGGTCGATCACCTCGACTCGGCCCGGCCCCACCTCGACCGGTTGCGACCAGGCCGCCCGGACCGATCCGTCGGCCAGGGCCACCCGCCGCACCAGGGGTTGGGTGGACCAGATCTGGTCGGTGTTGTTGACCAGTTTGAGCTGATAGGCCTGCTCCGTCGTGCCCAGGACGGCCAGCCGGGAGGCGAAGGACTGCCGGATGGCGTGCCAGACCGGTTTACGCCGGCCGGCGCTGTCAACCGCCGCCCAGCTGATGACGGGCCAGCAGTCGTTCAGTTGCCAGACCAGCGCGCCTTGGCAGCGCGGCCACAGCGAGCGCCAGTGGTCGAGGCCGAATTGGGTGGCCCGGGCCTGCTTCAAGGCGGTCAGATAGTGCCAGGTGTCGAAGTCGGTCGGCTGGTGGAAGTCGCCCAACCCCCGCCGCAGCTTGTCCAGCCCGTCTTGGGCTTTGTAGTGCCACAGCAGGACTGGGTCGTCCAGCGCCAGACGCTCCGGGCCGACGGCTTGGCTCAAGGTGGCCTGGGCGGCCGGGCCGCACCAGCCGAACTCGGACACGAAACGGGGCCGGGTGGCGGCGTAATCGGTGTACACGGTCTCGTTCCAGGGGGCCCAGGAATGACTGCAACCGTGGTCGGGATCATTGGGGTGGGTCTGGCGGTCGCCCGAGTAGGGGCTGCCCGGCCAGTAGGGCCGGTCCGGGTCCAGTTCGGCGATGACGCGCGGCAAGAGGTCGAAGTAGTAGCGCTCGCCCCAGCCCCGGCCGTCCAAGACCGGCTGCCAATCCCAGTCCTGATAGCCCCAGAGGTTCTCGTTGCAGCCGTTCCACAGCACCAGCGAGGGGTGCGGCATCAAGCGGGCCACGTTGTCGCGGGTCTCGGCCTCGATCTGGGTCGCGAAATCGTCCGACTCCGGGTAGGCGGCGCAGGCGAAAGGACAGTCCTGCCACACCATCAGGCCCAACTCGTCACAGGCCTCGTAAAAGGCGTCTTGCTCGTACAGCCCGCCGCCCCAGACCCGGATCAGGTTGGCCCCGGCCGCCTTGGCCTCCGCCAGGCGGGCCCGGTAGGCCTGGGCCGTCACCCGGGTGACCAGCAGGTCGTCCGGGATCCAGTTGAAGCCCTTGGCGAAGACCGGCCGGCCGGCCACGGTGAAACCGAAGGAACGTCCGATCTGGTCCGGCTCGGCCACCAGTTCGATCTGGCGGAAGCCGATCTGGGACGACCAGGCGTCCAGTCGGCGTGAGCCCTCGGTCAGCTCGACCTCGACCCGGTAGAGCGGTTGGCCCCCCAGGTCGTGCGGCCACCAGCGTTGGACCGGGCCGGCCTCCAGGGTCAGCTCGACCCGCTGGCGGGCGGTGGCGCGCTCGGCCCAGGCCACGGTCCGCCCGGCCGGGTCGACCAGGACCGCCGCCACCCGCACCGGCCCCGTCTCCCCCGCCGTGGCCCGCTCCAGGTCGACTTCGATCAGGACCGACCCGACTTGGCCGGTCGGGCTGTCCAGCCGGGGCCGGGGCCGGACCTGGGCCAAGCGGGCGGTGTCCCAGGCCTCCAGCCTGAGGTCGCGCCAGATCCCGGCCGTCACCACGGTCGGGCCCCAGTCCCAGCCGAAGTTGGAGGCCATCTTGCGGACGTATTGGAAGGGCTCGTCGTAGGCCGCCGGATACGGTCCCCAGGCCGCCTCGGCCCGGGCGGCGACGGCGTAGGCCGACTCGAAGTCGACCGTCAACTCGGCCCCGTCGCGGGCCAGTTCGGTGACGTCCCAACGGTACGAGCGGTGTTGGTCGCAGGTCCGGGCCACCTGGTGGCCGTCCAGTCGCACCCTGGCGAAGGTGTCGAGCCCGTCCGCCACCAAGTCGAGCCGGACCCGGTCCGGGGACAGCTGGGGCAATTCGGTCCGGTAGCGCCAGTCCTGGCGTCCGACCCAGGCCGCCGCCAGCTCGTTCCGGCCCAGATAGGGGTCGGCCAGCAGACCGTGCGCCAGCAGGTCGTCGTGGACGTTGCCGGGCACCCGGGCGGCCAATTCGAGGCCCGGAGCCAAGGCCGCCGCCACCGCGGGGGGCACGGATCCGCCCCCCGCCTCGGCCGGCGCCGCCCCCTCGACCGAGGCTGTCGCTGGCGGCCGATGGCCCGGTCCAGCCAAACTGAAACGCCAGTTTTGCAAGGGGATGGCGGTGAGCATGTCAGAGGTCCCTTCCAGGGGTGGTGCGGACGACCTGGGCCAGCCGGCGCTCCGGGTTGGGAGCGGCGGCCGCCAGGCGGCGGGTGTAGTCGGCCTGAGGCCGCAAGATGACGTCGTCGGATTGGCCGCGCTCGACCACCCGGCCTTGGTGCATGACCATGATCTGGTCGGAGAAATGCCTGGCCGTGGCCAGGTCGTGGGTGATGTAGAGGACGCCCAGGTTCTCCTCCCGCTGCAGCTGGGCCAGCAGGTTGAGCACCCCCAGTCGGATCGACACGTCCAGCATCGAGACCGGCTCGTCGGCGATCAGGACCCGCGGCTGGGGAGCCAGGGCGCGGGCGATGGCGACGCGCTGGCGCTGGCCGCCGGACAGTTCGTGCGGATGGCGCCGGGCGAAGTCCTCCACCGGCGTCAAGCGGACCCGCTCCAGCAGGGAACACAGCTCCTGACGGCGCTGGACCGGGGATTGGTCGGGAAAGTGAATGCGTAAAGGACGCTCCAGGTGGTGCGCCACGGTGTGGTACGGATTGAGCGAGCCGAAGGGATCCTGGAACACCATCTGGACCTGGCGGCGGTACTGCTTCAGCTTGATCTGAGGCAGCTCGACGCCGTCCAAGCGGATCCGGCCCCGGGTCGGACGCTCCAGCCGCAGGATCAGCTTGGCTATGGTCGACTTGCCGGAGCCGGACTGGCCGACCAGGGCGATGGTCTGGCCCGACTCCAGCTCGAAGCTGACGTCGTCCACCGCCATCAGGCTCTCCTGTCTGAAACCGCTGCGCAGCCGGTAACGCTTGACCACATTGGTCAATTCGAGTGTCGACATGGCTCAGTCCGCCTTCTGATCGGTGGCGCCCAGGCGGGCGTCGGACGCCCCGGTGCGGATGAAGTCGCCCCGGTCCCCCAGCAGAGAGGGGAAGGAGGCCAGCAGGCGCTTGGTGTAAGCGTCCTCGGGCTTGGTGTACAACTCGAAGGAGTCGTTCAACTCCACGATCCGACCGGCTTTCATGACGGCGATGCGGTCGGCGATCTCCAACAGCAGAGGCAGGTCGTGGGTGATGAAGACGACGGCGAAGCCGAACTCGGCCCGCAGTCGGGCGATCTCGTCCAGGATCTCGCGCTGCACCACCACGTCCAAGGCCGTGGTGGGCTCGTCCATGATCAAGACCTGGGGGTCGAGGGCCAAGGCCATGGCGATCATGACGCGCTGGCGCATGCCGCCGGACAGCTCGTGCGGGAAGGCCCGCAAACGGCGCCGCTCGACCCCGACCCGCTCCAACAGCTCGCCACAGCGGTCCAAGCGCTCGCGCCGGCCCATGTTGGGCCGATGGCAGGTGAAGACGTCCTCCAGCTGGCTGCGGATCGAGATGACCGGGTTGAGCGAGTTCATGGCCCCTTGCAGGACCATGGCGATCTTGTCCCAGCGGAATTGGCGCAGCTCCTGGCCGCTCAAAGCCGAGATGTCGATCTCGTAGCCCTCCCGGGAGTGGAAGACGGCCTGGCCCGAGGTGATCATGGCCGGGGGCCGCAGCAGCCGGGTGACGCCGTAGGCCAGGGTCGACTTGCCGCAGCCGGACTCGCCGGCCAGGCCCAGGATCTCGCCCCGACCCAATTCCAAGGAGACCTGTTGGACGGCATGCACGGTGTGCGGGCCGAGGTAGTCGACGCTGAAGTCGCGCACGCTCAGCACCGGGTTGGCCCGGTGGCGTGGCCCGGTGGTCCGATCACTCATCTCAGGTTGTCCTTCTGCAGTCGCTTGATCTGAGCCGGCGTCAGCCCCCATTGACGCTGCGCGGCCCTGGTCGACTGGCGCAGCTTGGGGTTGATGATCTCGTCGATCGAGAAGTTGACCAGCGACAAGGCCATGCCCAGCAGGGCGATCATCAGCCCGGGCGGGATGAACCACCACCAAGCCCCCTGGGTCAGAGCCAGGGATTGGTTGGCGAAGTAGAGGATGGTGCCCAAGGTGTAAGTGCCATTGGCGCCCAGGCCGAGGAAGGACAGGCCGGCCTCGCCCAGGATGGCGAAGATGACCGAGAAGATCAGCTGGGAGGCCATCACCGGGATCAGGTTGGGCAAGATCTCGACCACCAGGATGCGCCAAGTGCGCTCCCCTGAGATGCGGGCCGCCGCCACGTAGTCGCGGTTGCGCAGCGACATCGTGACCGAGCGCAGGACTCTGGCCGAGCCGGCCCAGCTGGTGATGGCCAAGACCACCGCGATCAGGAACAGACCGCGCTGTTGGACCGGCACGTAGTTGCCGATCACGATGGTCAAGGGCAGGCCCGGGATGACCAGGATGACGTTGGTGAACAAGGCGAAGCCCTCGTCCACGGCCCCGCCGACGTAGGCCCCGAAGACGCCGAAGAAAGCCGACAGGACGGTGGCCAACAGTCCGACCGTCACGCCGATGACGAGCGAGCCGCCGGTGCCGTAGGCCAGCTGAGCCCAGATGTCCTGGCCGGCCTGGTTGGTGCCCAGCAGGTGGCCGCCGAAGCCGGGCGGCTTCAGCATGTCGGTCGAGATGGCTCTGGGGTCCATCACGAAGTGGGGCATCAAGACGGCGTAGAGGACCAGCACGATCAAGATGGAGACCCCGGCGATCAGTTTGGCCGACCGGCTGGGCAGCAGCGAAGCGACGCTGCGGCGCTGTTCGAAGCGACGCTCGACCGCCCCGGTCTCTTGGACCAGGTCGACGGCGCCGGGGTCTGTCGGGTTGGACATGATGACTCCTTCCCTCACGACCGGGCTCGAGTGCGGGGGTCGATCAGACCGAGCAAGAGATCCACCAGCAGGTTGGCGCCCAGCACGGCCACCGAGATGACCAGGAAGGTGCCCTGCATCAGGGGATAGTCGTTGTTGGAGACCGCCTTCCACATCTGGAAGCCGATGCCCGGGTAGGAGAAGACCTGTTCGGTCACGATCGAACCGGCCACGACGAAGCCGAGTGAGATGGCGAAACCGGACAGCGAGGGCAGGACGGCGTTGCGGGCGGCGTAGGTGAAACGGACCCGACCCGGTTTGAGGCCCTTGGCTTGGGCGGTCAGAATGTAGTCCTCGGACAGCGTCGAGACCATCATGTTGCGCATGCCCAGCATCCAGCCGGCCACCGAGGAGAGCACGATGGTCAAGGCCGGCAGGAAGGCGTGGTAGGCCGCGCTGGACAGGAAGGGCCAGTTCAAACCGGGGTGGAGGATGGGGAAGGCCATGGTGTCGTAGCCCTGTCCCAAGGGGAACCATCGCAGAGCGCGGCTGAACAGCAGCAACAGGACCAGGGCCAGCCAGAAGTAGGGCACGGACTGGAACAGGGTCGCCACTGGGATCAAGTTGTCCAGCCAGGAGCCCCGCTTCCAGCCGGCGAAGACGCCCAGGCCGACTCCGATCAAGAAGGCGACCACGGTGGCCAGGCCGATCAAGGTGATGGTCCAGGGCAGGGCCTGTTGCAAGATGTGGCTGACCTTGACCGGGTAGTTGGCGATCGAGACGCCGAGGTCGCCGTGGGCCAGGTTGCCCAGGTAGTGCCAGTACTGGCTCCACCAGGAGCCTTGGCCGACGCCGCCCAGCTGGATGGCGATGGCCTGACGGGTCTCCGGCGTGACGGGCTGGCCGGAGGCGGCCAGCTTCATCAAGATGATGGAGACGGGATCTCCCGGCATCATGCGCGGGATCAAGAAGTTGAGGGTCAGGGCGGCCCAGAAGGCGGCCAGGTAGAACAACAACTTTTGAACGTAGAACCTCATAGTCGGGGTCGACTTCTAGGCTTCGACGGTGTTGGAACCGACCGGCGCGGAGAAGGGTCGGCCCAGCTTGGCAGAGCCGGGCCGACCCCGCGGTCCGCTAAACCGGACGGATCGTCCTCAGGACGATGCCTGTGCCCCAGTTGCCGCCCCAGGGCAGCGGGAAGGCGTAGAGGTTGTCTTGCGAGGGCCAACCGGTGGCATGGGTCAGGTTGTACTCGCACAGGGCCGAGTTGACGTAGATCGGGATGATCGGCAGATCGGCCGCCAGGGCGTCTTGGATGATGGCGTACTGGGCCCTCATCTCTTCCAGGTCGTTGGTCGAGGCCAAGGTGGCGACGGCGGCGTCGACGGCCGGGTTCTGGTAACGCAGCGTGTTGGTGGTGACGGCGGCCTCGCCGACCGGGCGGGTGCCGACGCCGTTGACATAGAGGTTGTAGGCGTAATACGGGTTGGACGAGGCGCCCATGTTGACGGAGTTCATGGACAGCTGGAAGTTGCCCGAGACCTCGGCTTGGGACCACTGGTTCTGGGCCACGTGGTTGACCGTCAGCTTGATGCCGGCGGCTTTGAACTGGCCGGCGATCAGCTCACACATGGTGTTGTAGTCGGTCCAACCGGAGACGTCGTTCAAAGTCATCTCCAGGGTCTGGCCGTCCTTGACGTAGTAGCCCTCCGGACCCATGGTCCAGCCGGCTTGCTCCAGGATCGACTTGGCCCGGGGCAGGTCGGCCGTCTGCGGCACCTCCTGGTGGGCCGGGTCGATGATCTCGGCTTGGTTGATGAAATTGGGCAACAAGGTTGGCGAGGCGGGCAAGGAGAAGCCGGCCGCCGCCTGGGTGTTGAGCTGGCTGCGGTCCATGGCGTAGTACATGGCCTGGCGCACGGCCGGATCGGTCTGCGGTCCGGTGCAGCCGAGGGCGGCGTTGGAACAGGTGAACAGACCGGTGGTGGCTTGCGGGGTGTTGGAGTAAGACAAGGTGCCGTTGGATTCGGCGATCAGGTCCTTCAGGGTGGGCAGGAAGGAGCCCTGCCAGTCGGTCACGCCTTGTTGCAGGGCGGTGGTGGCGGCGTCGGCGTTGGCCAGCGAGATGTAGCGCACGTACTCGATGGCCGGGGCTTCGGCGCCGGAGCCCCAATAGTTGGGGTTCTTCTGCAGGATGATGGCCTGGGGGGTGTACTCGGAGAACATGTAGGGGCCGGTCCCGACCGGGCTGTCGTTGGTGCCGGCGGTGGGATCGGCGATGTCGCGCCAGATCGACTGCGGCACGATCGGCTCCCGGCCCAGGATCTGGGCTTCCAAGGTGAAGGCCGGCTTGGGGAAGGTCAAGCTGACCGTCTGGTCGTCGACCTTGGCCGTCTGCCAGACCTGGCCGGAGGTGTTGAGGGCCTGGTTGCCGGAGACCAGGTCGAGCGAGAAGACGACGTCGTCGACCGTCATGGGCGAGCCGTCGGAGAATTTGACGCCCTGGCGCACTTCGACCGTCAGCACGGTGCCGTCCTGGTTCCACTCGAAAGCGGTGCCTAGGACCGGACGGGGGTCGTCGGCCCGGGCGATGTTGTAATAGAAGAGGGCCTCGTAGATGACGCCCTGGGTCGGCTGGAGGAAAGACCCGGTGGTGTTGAAGGGGTTGAAATTGGGGGCGGTGAAGTCGCCGACTTGGCCGGTGAAGACTGACACCGAGGTGCTGGCGGCGGTCGATCCGCCGTCGTCGGGATTATCGGCGCCGCAGGCGCCCAAGGTCAGCGTCAGGGCGGCCAGCAACGCCACCGAGGCGACGGTCTGTCTCTTGAAAGGTCTCACTTTGATTGACTCCTTTGTTCTCGAAGGGGGCCTTCGGATGATCGCCCGGTGCGCCGGCCGTCCTTGCCGGCGCCTTGGACCATCTCCGGCCATCTTGCCGGTTCTCTTCCCAAGCTGTCAAGAACCGGTTCAGTTACTTTTTCAAGTAGTTATCAGAAGCACGCAGAAAGTATGTACTGAACCGGTTCTGACTAGGTAGTGGGCGGGACTGCCACAAGAGGCTTGGAGTGGTACGGTGCCAGCGAAGCAGATCGGAGATAAGGGAACACATGGCTCCACCGAGTGGATCCCCGTCCACGCCCAGCAAGCGCCGTCCCACCATCAGCGATGTGGCCCGGGCGGCCGGCGTGGCCAAGAGCGCGGTGTCGTACGCCCTCAACGACAAGCCCGGGGTGTCGCAGGAGAAGCGCCGTCACATCCTCCAGGTGGCCGCCCAACTGGGCTGGCAGCCCTCCGGGGCGGCTCGCGCCCTGATGGGCACCCGGGTCGGCCTGATGGGACTGGTCCTGAACCGGCCGGCCCGCCTGCTCGGCTTGGAGCCGTTCTACATGGAGCTGATCTCCGGCATGCAGGAGGTGCTGGGTCCGCTCGACATCGCCCTGGCCCTGCAGATCGTCGATTCCCCCCCGGACGAGCAGGCCGTCTACCGCAGTTGGGCGGCCAAACGCGAGGTCGACGCCGTGGTGGTGACCGACGTCAGACAGCGCGACCCCCGGCTGGCCCTGCTGCGCGACCTCGGCCTGCCCGCCGTCGTCCTGTCGCCGCCCTTCTCCAACGCCGGACCGTCCGACTTCGGCCCGCCCGACCAGCCCACCGCCTGGCCCTGGCTGTGGACCGAGGACGTGGACGGCATGCGCCTGGCCCTGCGCTACCTGGTGGCGCTGGGCCATCGCCGCATCGCCCGGGTGGCCGGCACCCCCAGCTACGCCCACACCATGGCCCGGACGGCCGCCCTGCGCCAGGAGGCCAAGCGTCTCGACCTGCCCGAACCGGTCATCTGCTCGACCGACTACAGCCAGGAGCAGGGGGCCGACGCCACCCGATCCCTCTTGATCGGCGAAGCGCGCCCGACCGCCATCATCTACGACAACGACGTCATGGCCGCCACCGCCCTCCAAGTGGCCCGCGAGCTTCGCCTCAAGGTGCCGGACGAACTGTCCGTCATCGCCTGGGACGACTCCATGATCGCCCGCCTGACCGCCCCCAAACTGACCTCCATCAAGGTCGACGTGCACGCTTATGGCATGCGGGTGGCCAGCGCCTTGGACGCCCTCGCCGCCGGCGCCCTGGTCGAGTCCGGCCCCTTCGGGCTGGCTGGCTTGGAGGTGCGCGACTCCACGGCGGTGGCGCCCGAAGCGGGCTGACACCGGCCCCCGGCCCGGCCGGCCCCTCAGAGGACCTTGGACAAGAACAGCTGAGTGCGCGGCTGCTGGGGGTCGGACAGGACCTGACGCGGCAGACCCTGCTCCACGATCAGGCCGTCGTCCATGAAGATCAAGCGGGTGCCGACCTCGCGGGCGAAGCCCATCTCGTGGGTCACCACCATCATGGTCATGCCGGACTCGGCCAAAGAGCGCATGACCTCCAGCACCTCGCCCACCAGCTCCGGATCCAAGGCGCTGGTCGGCTCGTCGAACAGCATCATGTCCGGGTTCATGGCCAGGGAACGGGCGATGGCGACGCGCTGCTGCTGGCCGCCCGACAGCTGGCTGGGGTGGGCGTCGATCTTGTCCTGCAAGCCGACCCGCTCCAACATGTCGCGGCCGACCCGCTCGGCCTGAGAGCGGGAGCGGCCCAGCACCTTCTCCTGAGCGATGGTGGTGTTGCGCAGGACCGTCATGGGGGGGAAGAGGTTGAACGACTGGAAGACCATGCCGATGCGGGTGCGCACCCGGTCCAGGTTGACGTCCGGGTCGAGCACGTCGATGCCCTCGATCCGGACCTGGCCGGCGGTCGGCCACTCCAACAGGTTGATCGAGCGCAACAGGGTCGACTTGCCGGAGCCGGACGGCCCGATGACGCAGACCACCTCGCCCCGCTCGACCGTCAGGTCGATGCCCTTCAGCACCTCGTGGTGGCCGAAGCTCTTGCGCAGACCGACCACCTGGATGGGCGGGGCCGAGGGGTCGGGCGTGTCCCGGGCGTGCAAGCGGGAGGGGAGGCCGGGGCGAGGGCTCATTTCTTGACCGCCAATTTCTTCTCCAACTTGCCCACCAAGGCGGTCAAGGGCACGGTCACGATCAGATACAACACGGCGGCCAAGATCAAGGGCGTGGAGTTGCCGTGGGTGGTCATGCCGTCGCGGCCGAAGGTGGTCAGTTCCCGCTCGGCCGCCGTCAGGCCGGCGATGAAGAGCAGGGCGGTGTCCTTCAGCAGCATCACGAACTCGTTGGTCAAGGGCGGGATGACGATGCGCAGGCCCTGGGGCAGGATGACGTGCAACATGGTGGTCAGATGCGGCATGCCGAGCGAGCGAGCGGCCTCGCGCTGCCCCTTCGGCACCGCTTCGATGCCGGAGCGGATGACCTCGGCGTTGTAGGCGCTGGTGACGATGACCAGGGCGATCAAGCCGCCCCCCAGGGTGCCGCCGGGCAACCGGACCCGGAAGGCGATCGGGATCATGAAGGCGAAGGCGAAGATGGTGAGCAGGGCGGGCAGGCCGCGGAAGAGCTCGATGTAGGCCACGGCGAACCAGCGGGCCGGGCCGTGCGCCATCTTCATCAAGGCGAAGACGACCGCCAGCAAGGTGCCCAGGACGAAGCAGACCAGGGTGTAGAGCAGAGTGTTGCCCAAGGCCCGGAAGATGGCCGGCACCAGGTCGGACGCCACATCGGCGTTGAAGAAGTTGCGCTGGATCTTGTCCCAGTCGGTCAGGAACACCACCAGCAGGACGACGATCAGGGCGACGCCGTAACTGGCCCCGCGGGACAGCCGTCGCCGCGTGGTGGGCCGGATGTCGGACAGGCGGAAGGTCCTGCTCGAGCCCGACAGGCCAGTCTCAGAGTCGGTCATCGGCTCAGATCAGGAATTGCCACCGGTCGTGAACCACTTGTCGTAGATCCGCTGGTAGGTGCCGTCGGCCCGGATGGCGGCCAACTGGGCGTTGATGTCGGCGATCAGCTTGGTCCGCTCGCCCTTGGCGAAGGCGAAGCCGTACTGCTCGTCGGTGTTGTACTGCTCGACGATGACGTAGCTGGAGTCGGCCTGGAGGTGGAAGTTGTTGACCGGCAGGTCCTGCAGGATGGCGTCGATCTGGCCGGCTTGGAGGGCGGGCCAGAGCTCGCCGTCGGAGGGGAACTCCTTCAGCTGAGCCGACTTGGGCGCGTGTTCGAAGGCGTAGTTACGGCCGGTGGTGCCGGCCTGGACGCCGATGACGCCGTTCTCCAGGTCGGCCAGGCCGGTGATGCCGGAGGCCTTCGGCACCAACAGGGACTGCAGGGAGTCGTAGTACGGGTCGGCGAAGTCCAAGTTGGCCTGCCTGGCCTCCGTGATGGTGATGGCGGAGGAGCCCATGTCGCACTCGCCGGCCGCCAACACGATGCCGGACTGGAGGGCGTCGAAGTCGACGTCGCGCACCACCAGTTCGAGGTTGAGCCGCTCGGCGATGGCGCCCACGATCTCGACGTCGAAACCGGTGAAACCGGACTCGGTGCTGGAGTCGAAGTCCTCGAAGGGCGGGTAAGGCACGTCGGCGCAGGTGGTCAGCTGGCCCTGCTTGATGGTGTAGCCGTCGGAAGCGGTGCTAGTGCAGCCGGACAGGGCGACGGTGGCGGCGGCGGTCAGCGCCAGCGCCAGGGTGAGTCGACGTCGCATGTTGGGATTCCTCACTCGAGTCTGGATCGGACGGCCCCCGCCGTGGGCGGGCCTGCCGGGGCCAATCTTAGACGGTTGATTGCCTTTCTCGACCAGCTGGACCAAACCCGGTCGGCGACCGGATCAGTAGCGATAGGAGTCGGGCTTGTAAGGGCCTTCCAGGGGCAGGCCCAGGTAGTCGGCCTGCTCCGGCGTCAGTTCGGTCAGGCTGGCCCCCAGGGCGTCGAGGTGGAGCCGGGCCACCTCTTCGTCCACCCGCTTGGGCAGGACATGGACGCCGACGGCCAAGTCGCGGCCGTGCTGGAACAGCTCGATCTGGGCCAGCACCTGATTGGTGAAAGAGTTCGACATCACGAAACTGGGGTGCCCGGTGGCGTTGCCCAGGTTGAGCAGTCGGCCCTCGGACAAGACGATGATCTGATGCCCGTCGGCGAAACGCCAGGCGTCGACCTGGGGCTTGATCGGCGCCTTGACCACGCCCGGCCAGGCCGCCAGGCCGGCCATGTCGAGTTCGTCGTCGAAGTGGCCGATGTTGCCCAGGATGGCCTGGTCCTTCAAGCGCGACATCTGCTCGGCCGTCACCACTCGGTTGCAGCCGGTGGCGGTGACGACGATGTCGGCCCGTTCCAGGACCTGGTCCAGCCGGCGCACCTCGTAGCCGTCCATGACGGCCTGGAGGGCGCAGATGGGGTCGATCTCGGTCACCACCACCCGGGCCCCCTGGCCGCGCAAGGCCTCGGCGCAGCCCTTGCCGACGTCGCCGTAACCGCAGACGACGGCCAATTTGCCGCCGATCAGAACGTCGGTGGCCCGGTTGAGGCCGTCGATCAGCGAGTGGCGGCAGCCGTAAGTGTTGTCGAATTTGGACTTCGTGACGGCGTCGTTGACGTTGATGGCGGGGAAGAGCAGCTGGCCCCGCCCGGCCATCTGACGCAGCCGGTGGACCCCGGTGGTGGTCTCCTCGCTGATCCCCCGCAGAGAGCCGGCCAAAGCCTCGAAGTCGATCCGGCCCTGGGCCTGGCCCAGACGCTCCAGCAGGGCGGCCCCCTCGGCCGAACCGGCCCCGGCAGGAACCGGCGGCTGGCCGGAGCGGGCCCACTCCAAACCCAGGTGGACGAAGGCGGTGGCGTCGCCACCGTCGTCCAAGATCATGGTCGGCCCGGAGCCGGGCCAGGCGAAGACCTGCTCCAGGCACCACCAGTACTCCTCCAGCGACTCGCCCTTCCAGGCGAAGACGGGCGGGCCCTGGGGCTCTTGGGCCGAACCCGGACCCACCACCACGGCGGCGGCGGCCTCGTCCTGGGTCGAGAAGATGTTGCAGGAGGCCCACCGCACCTCGGCCCCCAGCGCCACCAGGGTCTCGATCAGAACCGCCGTCTGCACGGTCATGTGCAAGCTGCCGGCGATCCGGGCGCCGCGCAGGGGCTGAGCCGGGCCGTGCCGACGGCGCATGGCCATCAACCCCGGCATTTCGTGCTCCGCCAATTCGATCTGCCGGCGGCCGGCTTCGGCCAGGCCCAAGTCGGCCACGCGATACTCCATGGCCAGCCAGCCTAGTGCCGCGCCCGGTGGCCCAGGGGCGGGGCGGCGATCCGCCACGGGCGGGGGGCCCGCTGTCGATACAAGGCTGAGCGGATTCGGATCGGCGCCGGCGGGGCGGGCTCAGACGGTCCGGCGGCTGGCCGCCACGTGGGCCAGAGCCAGGTCGTAACCGCCCAGGCCGAGACCGGCGATGACGCCCTCGGCCTGAGCCGTCACGACCGAGTGATGACGGTACGGCTCCCGGGCCGCGATGTTGGAGATGTGGACCTCGACCACCTGGGGCACCTCGCGCACGGCGTCCGCCACGGCCAGCGAGTAGTGCGACCAGGCGGCCGGGTTGAGCACCACCGGCCAGGCTTGGTCGGCCGCCTGATGCAGCCAGGACACCAGCTCGGCCTCGCTGTCGGTCTGCCGCACTTCGACCTCCAGTCCCAACCCGCGACCGGTCTCGACCAGATGGTCGGCCAATTGGTCGTGGCTGACCGAACCGTAGACGGCCGGCTCGCGGCGCCCCAGTCGGCCCAGGTTGACTCCGTTCAAAACCAGCACCTTGGTCATGGCTGACTCCTTCCCTGACTGGCTCAAGCCTCAGCCGCCCGGTTCAAGCCCAAGCCCAGATAGGCGGCCCCGAAAAGTCCGCGCTGCAACAGGCAGGCGTAACGTTCGACCGCGCCGCCCTGGCCGTGGCGGACCGTGGCCAGACGGACGCCGTGGCGGTCGGCCAAGTCGGACAGTTGGCGGCGGGACCGCTCGATCAGAGGGTCGGGCGAGTCGTCGTCCAAGCAGACCAGGCTCAAACCCTGGCTGGGACCGTCGTCGAAGGGGTCGGCGAAGAGGTCCTGCCGGGTGGCCCCGGTCAGGACTGGCAACAGCTCGCTGGCGTCGGCCGCCAGAACGGTGCGGTGGGTGACTTGGCGCAAGGCTTCGGCCAGCCGGCGCGAGGCGCGGGCGGCCAAGACGCTGCCGCCCCAGATCAAGGGCACGGTGTCGGCCAGGCAGACGGCGGCGTCCTTGGCCGGGTTGGAGCCCAAGGCGACGTGGGGCGAACACTGCTCGGCCACCTGGTCGAGGCTGTCCGCCACCCGGGCCGGGGCCACCGGCGGGGCCAAGCCCAGGGACTCCAAACCGGCCAGGGCCATGACGGCGGCCACGAAGTGGTCGTCCGAGCCGGTCCAAAGGCTGACGGTGGAACGGCCGACGGCGTGTTCGGCCACCGCTCCGGGCTGGGGGGCGACCACGAAGGTGACGGCGCCGCGCCGGACGGCCTGCTCGATGGCTTCGACCATGACCTCGGGCTGGCTGGCCAGCACCACCACCAAGTCCAAGCTGCCGACCCAAGCCGGCAGACGCGAGGTCGGCCAGGCCACCAAGGGCACCGGACAAGTCGGCTCGGCCACCGCCCGCATCAGGCGGGCCTCCGGCCCCAGCGCGATGACGGCGCGGGGGCGGAAGCCGTCGGCCGCCCGGGCCAAGGCGGACGGATCGGCGGCGGCCACGGCCTGGCGCAGGCGGGAGCCGGCCAAGGCCAGGTGGCGCAGGCGTTGTCCCCGTCGCAGCAGCCAGTCGACGTCGTCCAGACGGCTGTCGTCGAACTCGAACACGGTCAGCCCTGGTCGGAGCCGGCCGTGTCCTGGGGCGGGGGCAGGTCCGAGGGGTCGGACCACTCGGGCGGTTCGAGCGGCGCCGGCTGGGCCGGGCCGGTCGGGCCCTGGCGTCGGGTGGAGCGCGCTTCGTCCACCAACATGACGGGGATGCCGTCACGCACCGGGTAGGCCAGGGCGCAGGCCAGCGAGGAGCAGACCAGCTCGTCCGCCTCGTAGTCCACGATCAGGTTGGAGTGGCACTGCGGACAGGCCAGGATCTGCAGCAGGGTGGAGTCGATTTCGACGCTCATCAGGCCTCCTCGCCGGCGATGACTTGCAGAACCTGGTCGCGCAAGGCTTCCATCTGGGCGGCGTCGCCGGCCTCGACGTTGAGCCTGAGCAAGGGTTCGGTGTTGCTGGGGCGGAGGTTGAACCACCAACCGTCGCCCTTGACCTTGACCCCGTCGCCCCATTCGATCTGACCCTGGCCGGCGAAGGCCGCCGCCACCGCCGCCTGGCAGCGGTCCTGGTCTTGGACGGTCGAGTTGATCTCGCCCGAACCAACAAAACGAGTATAGTCAACGACCAGTTCGGACAGGGGACGGTGGTCACGTCCCAGCCGGGCCAGCACGTGCAATCCGGCCAACAGGCCGGTGTCGGCCCCCCAGAAGTCCCGGAAGTAGTAGTGGGCCGAGTGCTCGCCGCCGAAGATGGCCTGGTGCTCGGCCATCTTGGCTTTGACGTAGGTGTGGCCGACCCGTGACTCCACCACCCGGCCGCCCTGTTCGGACACGATCTGGCGCACCGCGTCCGAGGTGATGGTGTTGATGACGATGACGCCGCCCGGCTCACGCTTCAACTGCTCGACCGCGATCAGAGCCGTGATGGTGGAGGGGGTCACCACCTCGCCCCGCTGGTCGATCACGAAACAACGGTCGGCGTCGCCGTCGAAGACCAGGGCCAGGTCGGCCTGATGCTGGATGACCGCCCGCTGGGCGTCGACCAGGTTCTCCGGTATCAACGGGTTGGGCTGATGGTTGGGGAAGGAGCCGTCCAAGTCGAGGTAGAGACCGATCAGGTCGAGGTCGTAGGAGCCGAGCACGGCCGGAACGGTCAGACCGGCCATGCCGTTGCCGGCGTCGACCACGACCTTGAGCCGCCGGATCCCCTCCAGATCGACCAGGGAGCGCAGATAGTCGGCGTAGTCGCCCAGCAGGTCGCGCTGGGTGACCTGGCCGATCCGGGCGGCTGGGGCCAAGCTGACCGCGCCGGAGTCGATCTGACGCGACAGATCGGCCAACTCGACCAAGAAGCGGGGCGAGACCGGCTGGGCTTGGCGCTGACAGAGTTTGACCCCGTTGTAGGCGGCCGGGTTGTGGCTGGCCGTGAATTGGGCGCCCGGTCGGTCCAGCCAGCCGGAGGCGAACCAGAGCTGGTCGGTCGAAGCCAGGCCGATCTCGGTCACATCGACGCCCTGACTGGTGGCGCCGGCCACGAAGGCGGCCATCAGTTCGGGGCCGGAGGCCCGCATGTCGTGCGACACCACCATGGCCCCGTCCGAACTGAGTCGACCGAAGGCCTGGCCCAGGGCCAGAGCCCCGGCCGTGTCCCATTCGACCCCGGGGCCGATCACCAAGCCCCGGATGTCGTTGGCCTTGAAGATCCCGTCAGCCAGCATGGCGTCAGCCTACCGAGCCGAGTCGCCCGGGACGGCCCGGGCCCGAGGCGTCGGCCACCACTTTGAGGTGACGGCGCTCGGCCAAGGTCACGATCGAAGGCGGCAGAGCCGGTGGCGGCGGAACCGGCTCGATGCCGGCCGCCTCGCGCACGGCGTCGGCCAAGGCCCTGAGGTCGCCGGGGTCGGCGGCGCTTTGGCCGAGGTCGTCCAAGGGCAGCCGCGACAGGCTCCAGCCCCGGGGCACGGACAGACTCTCGCTGTGGGCCAGGCAGAGGTCCTGGCCGCCGGCCGACCGTGCGGGCGACAGGGGCCCGACCACGACGGCGCGGTCGGCGTAAGAGAAAGTCAAGGTCGCCCGGGCCCGGTTGGAGCAGCCCGAACGGCGACATGATCGTGTGCTCACGGCGGCAGCGTATCCCGGAAACGGCTGACCGCCCCCACGACGCGACGAGGCGCTACAGTTCGGCCATGGCCAAACGGGATCGGCACCAGCGCGGTTGGCGCGGCATGTTGGCGCCGCCCAATTGCCCGGCCGGTCAGCGGCTGCGGCTGCGCCGGCCCGCCCTGCCCAGCGATTTCTTCCTGCATTGCGTGGCCAAGTCGATCTCACAGGTGGCCCACCACTGTCCCGAGGCCTTGGCCCACGTCGACATCGACGTGCAGGACGTGCCCGACCTGTCCGAGCCCTGGCTGACCCAGGCCCCGCTGGCGGTGGCCCGCGAAGCCACCTTGGACCGGCTGGCCCAGGTCGTGCTCTACCGCCGCCCCATCGAATTGCGCAGCGACAGCCGGGCCCACCAACACGACCTGGTCCACAGCACCCTGGTCGAGCAACTGTCCCAACTGACCGGCATCGCGGTCGAGCGGCTGGACCCGGACGAGGGCCTGGAAGAGGACTGATCCGGCCCCGGCCGGCCTCAGCCGACGGTGGGTCGGTAGGCGATGGCGATGTTGAGCCCGGCCGCCCCGCCGACGCCCAGGGGGGCCAGGGCCAAGCCCTCGGTTTGGCCGATCCGGGACAGGACCAGAGCCACTCTGAGATCCGGTCCGGAGGCGGTCAACATGATCGATCCGGCGTCGCCGGCCAACGGCGCCTCCAGGCTGCCCTCGGCCAAGACGATCTCCTCTAGGCCGACCTCGGACCCTTCGGCGTCGCGCCGGGCGATGGTCAAGGTGATCGGGTCCGGGGTCGGATTGGCCAGAGCCAGGGAGGCCCCGGGGACGACCGGCAAGACGATGCCGCCGCCCAGCCCGGGCTGGGCGGACAGTCCGGCCAGGTCGGGCCCGGTCGCCACCAAGGTGGCGCTGACCGGCTGGGTCGAGGTCACCCTCAGACCGACCCCTTGGCCGCGCAGAGCCTGGCTCAATTCGACCCGGGCGGTGGCCCCGGGGGCGACCGAGACCTCCTCCGCCCCGGCTATGACGTAGCTCTGCTCCAGGCCCAAGGCCTCGACTTGGACCTCGGCCCGGCGGTCCGAGCTGGGGTTGGTCAAGAACAGCAGCCGGTTGCCCTCGCCGGCTGGCGACCAGGGGATGACCGAAAGGACGGCCGGAGCGGCGGCGCTCTGCTGCCAGTCCGTGCCCAGATCGCCCTGACTACGTAGAGTCGCCATCAGGCGCCCCTGACTGGCCTTGAGCACGACCGAGATCGGCTCCTCGGCCGTCAGGTAGGAGTTCAAAGCCACCACCCGGGTGGAGAAACGAGGTATCTCGAGGTCGCGCAAACCGGTCGTCTCCAAGGGGCCGGCCTCGCCCTGCAGCGAGATCGTGACGACGGCGGCGGTCGAGTCGATGTTGGTCAAGATCAAACTGCTGCGCTGCGACTCGGTCACCCAGACGCCGTTCCACCAACCGTTCGATATGGGCGGCCGGCACACCACAGCCTGCACCTTGCCGTGCTGGGACGAGGTCGAGACCGCGCCCAGGCTCTGGTCGCCCACCGCCACCACCGGCTGGGCCGGGTCTTCGAGTTCGGCCGACAAAGCCGGCGCGGTGGCCTCGGAGCCGACCTGCCAGACGGTCAGCTCGGTTTGGGCGGCCGCCGCCACCGTGGTGGGCCCGAAGGCCGGGTCGCCCACCGGGCAGGCCACTTGGCGCTGGCCTTGGACCGGGATGACGGGCTGGGCGGCGCCGCCTTGGGGGGCCAGCACGGCGGTCGCCACCGTCGCCACCGCCACCGTCGCCACCGCCAGGCAGATCCAGTCTTTGACTCTCACAGCGCCTCCTCCAGATCGTGCGCCCGCCGCGGGGAACGGTCGGCCCCGGCCCGGAAGTGCAAGCTGGGCAAAGCGAACAAGACGACCAGGAAACCGCCGGCCAACTGGATCCAGCGCCACCACTGGTCCGGGACCGGTTGACGGACTTCGACCAGCCCGACGGCCTGGCCGAGGTCGTAGGTGGCCCGCCAGTCGACCGACTCGACCGGTTCCAAGCGGACTCCGCCGACCGTGACCCTGAGGTCCGGGTCGACCGGCAGGCTGAGGGCCAGCCTGGTCTCGGGCGCGGTCGTCGCCACCTCGTCGCTCGGCGTGAGGGACAGCACCGCGCCGTCCGAGCCGATCACCTGAGTCCGGGTGGGCAGGTCGACCAGGGCCCAGACCACGGTCCCGTCCTCGTTCGAGGAGCGTCTCAGCCCGACCGAGGCGTCCAAGGCCGCCACCGTGTCCGGAAGCGGCTCGATGACGGCGATGTAGCCGACTCCGAGGGTGACCAGATGGGCGGTCAAGTCTTCGTCGTAACGGCCGGCCACGATCTGGGCCACCGCCTGTTGGGCCCATTCCCAACCGGTCGGCGAGGCCAACGCCCCGGTCCTGGTCTCGCCCTGGCCCCAGGTCGCCCGGCCGTCCGAGCGCAGGGCCCAAGCCGGCGTCGGTTGGGCTTGGTCCACGATCAGGCTGCTGGCCCCGGTGGCGCGTTCGTTCTGGGCCAGGTAGAGCGGCGTGGCGGCGCTGTCGCCCCGGGTCAGACCGGTCATGCCGCCGACCACCCACCAGGCCAAGCTGACCAAGGTGGCTCCGGTCAGGAGCATCGAGACCACTCCCACCAGGGCTTGGGCGACCCCGAAGTCACGCCGGGCCAGACTGGTCGAGGCCTCGCTCAGCCAAGACACGGCCAAGGACAACAAAGCGGCGAAGCCGATCAACAGCCAGGGCGACGGGTCGGGCATGGCCTCGCTGGTGTCGATCCGGACCGAGAAACGGGACAGGGCCACGCCGACGGCGATGAAGACCAAGCCGGTGACTAGGACCGGCGAGCGGGAGGGCAAGCGCAGGGCGGCGATCAGCGCGGCGACCCAGAGCACTCCCAAGACCACGATCGAGATCCACAACGGCGGCTGGCCGGTCGAACCGGTGCGGCCCAGCAGCATCTGCCAGGCGACGTCGTTGGTGGCCCCGTTGAGCAAAGGGGCCGGGGTGGTCATGAGGCGGCCCGGCGTCAAACGCAACGACATCAACCAGTCGGCCCACAGCAGGAGGGGGAAGCCGAGGGCCAGGACGGCCCGGGCCCAGGACCAGGCCCCTTGGCCCCCTCGCACCACCGTCAGCACCACGGCGGCCGCCGCCGGAACCCACAGCAGGGGCAGGATCGGCACGGCCAAAGCCAGAGCCAGGGCCACGCCGGCGGCCGGCTGCCAAGCCCGCACCCCCTCGGTCTGGGTCGGCCAGCGGTGCAGCCAAGCCACGAAGAAGGGCAGGCCGATGGCCAACACGACCAGCCACAGGGCCCCTCGGTTGAGGCCGCCCAACAGCACTGGCAGGAGGGCGTAGGCCAGCGCGATGACCCAGCTGATGCGCCGGTGCTGGCCCAGGTGATGACGCAGGTACCAAGCCGCCACCAGGCCGGTCAGGGGCACCGCCACCATCAGCAGGGCGACCACGAACCAGGTCGGCCGCAGGGCCAAGGTCGAGCCCAGGGCCTCCAGCAGGAGCCAGGCCGAGGGCCGCCCGGACAGGCCGGGCGGACTGGTCAAGGCGACCTCGTAGGCCTGGCCCAGGCTGTCCGGCGCGGCCAGCAGCTGGTGGGCCCGGACCGGGCCGGAGGCCAGCAGGCGGCGCCCGGCGATCAGGCTGAGGGCGGCCGCCCCGGCCACCCAGACCCAGATCGGCAGTCGGGCCGGGCGGTCGCCCAGCCGGGACTCGTACTCGTCGCCCAGCAAGTCGCCCAGGGAGATCTGCTCGTCCCGGCCCGAGGACAGGGCCTGCCGGATGTTGTCCGCCACCGTCTCGCCCAACAGCACGAAGGTCGACCACCAAGGCGGCCGAAGCGCGTTGGCCCGCTGGCGGTCGGTCGGGCTGGCCTCGATCCGTTCCACCCGCCGCCGCAGCCGGGCCACCGGCCGGCGCGAACGGACGAAGTCGACCATGGCGCGCAGCTCGTCCAAGGCTTGGTCGGGGGCTTTGTCGAGCAAGAAGCCGAGGCCGCGCAGCAAGGACCCGCCGACCAGGCGTAGCCAGACCAGGAAGCGAGCCAGGCCCACGGTGTGGGCCGCCACCAGGCGCATGCCCATCAGGCGGTCCCAGGCCACCTCGCTGCGCCGCCGGCCCTGGGCGATGGTGCCGACCCGGCGTTCGGAGCGCCCGGCCTGATGGTGCACGAAGCGGGCCTCGGGACAGGTCATGACGCGGTAGCCAGACAGGTTGGCCCGCCAGCCCAGGTCGACGCCGTCCCGGTAGGACGGGATGGCGGAGTGGAAGCCGTGCAAGGCCTCGAAGGCCTCCCGGCGGATCAACATGCCGCAGGTCGAGCCGCCCAGGGAGACCTGGGGGTCGTACTGGCCTTGGGCGGCCTCGCCCGCCTCGACGTCGACGTGGCGCCGGCCGGTGCCGGAGATCGAAGCCCCCAGCTCCAAGGTCATGGAGGCGTGGCGCCGCCGGGTCGGCCGGACCGACAGGGGCACGGCGATGGCCAAGCCCAGCGTGCGCAAGGACAGGGTCAGCAGTTCGGACAGGGCGGTCGGGTCGGGCACGGCGTCGTCGTGCAGCAGCCAGATCCAGTCGTCCCGCCCGGCCGCCTCGGCCAGGGCTTGGTGGACGGCGTCGCCGAAGGAGGCCGAGGTCGAACCGGTCAGGACGACGTCGACCACGCCTTGGCGACGGGCTTCCTGCAGCAGTTCGGCCGAATTGTCCTCCGACCGATTGTCGACCGCGATGATCTGGTGCGGACGAATGGTGGAAGCGGCCAAACCGGCCAGGGTCTCGGGCAGCCAAGCGGCGCCGTTACGGGAGACCAGGATGGCGGTGACGCGCTGCCCGGTCGGGTCGACCGCACTGGGTTCCGGCTTGTCGAGGAACCAACTAGCTGTCTCTAACGAGGTCAACTCCATGAACACCTAGCCCGAGCAGCGGCGCAGACTTTCTACGCTCGACGCTTGAGCTTACGTCGTTCGCGCTCGCTCAGGCCACCCCAGATGCCGAAGCGCTCATCGTGGGCCAGGGCGTAATCGAGGCAGGGCTGGCGGACTTCACAACTCCGACAGACCGCTTTGGCCTCACGGGTGGAGCCGCCTTTTTCGGGGAAGAAGGCCTCGGGATCGGTCTGGGCGCAGAGAGCGGAAGCCTGCCAAGCGACTTCACCTTCGTCGTCTTCGCCGCCCACCAACTTGAGGAGGGATGTCATCTTGCTTCCTCCTCTCGATGGACGCCAGCCTCACCGGCCGCCGCGGACCCGCCGGCCACGACAGCTTCCGTAAATTACATCAATGTGACGCAAAATAGTCAAGACAGATATTGATCAAGCTAGTTTAGCGAGATTGGTCCGAGCTCCCCAGTCGGTCCGGTCGAACGGCGTCGGCCGCCCGGGCCCAGGCCCGCCCCACCGCCTGGTCGGGCGGCCAGTGGTCGCCGGGCGGGATCAGGGCGGCCGGGGCGGCTGGCGCGGAGTCGGCTGCGTGATCGGTCCGGCCGGCTCGGGTCGGCCGCCGGGCGGGCCGCCGCTGGGCGGCCAGAATCAAACCGGCCACCACTGTCAGAGCGGCCAAACCGAACAGATCCACGGTCAACCAGAGGGTCTGATCGACGGCCGAACGGCCCAGCCAGCCGGCCAAGCGCCGGGGGGCGAAGCGGACCAGCCCGCCGATTCCGGCCGCCGCCAGACCGGCCAGGAGCAGGCACCAGCCCAACCCCCGGTGGCGCGGACGAGCGCCGGCCGAAGCCGAGGCCGGCCCCGACGCGGAGCCGGAGCGGGCCGGGGCGGACCCCGTCGGATCAGGCAAAATCGTCCCCTAATTCGGCCCTGACCGTCTCGACCAAGCCTTTGATGTCTTCGGCCCGATCCAAGGGACAGACCAGGGTGATATTGTCTCTGATCACAACTACAGTGTCTTTCAATCCGACCACGGCCACCAGCGATCCGTCCGAACCGGAGTTGACGATCAGATTGCCCTGGCTGTCCGAGCAGACCACGCGGCCCATGACGGCGTTGCCGTCGAGCTGGTCGAGGTACGGCGCCAGGGCCGGGAAGCCGCCGATGTCGCCCCACTGGGCGGTCAGGGGCACGGCCAAGACGTGGGCGTCGGTGGCCCCACGGGAGACCGGCTCCATGATGGCGTAGTCGAGGCTGATCCGCTCCAACTCGGGATAGATCTGGCCCAGCCTCTCCGGCTCGGCCACGATGGCGGCGACGGCTTGGGCGGTGGCCGGCTTGAGCCGCTCCAACTGCCTGGTCCAAGTCTCGACCCGCCAGCAGAACATGCCCGAGTTCCACCACCAGTCGCCGGCCGCCAAGTAGGCCTCGGCCGTGGCCTGGTTCGGTTTCTCGGCGAACTCCAAGACCTGGCGGGCCCGCGGCGCGACGGCCGAGGGCTGGCCGAAGCGCAGGTAGCCGTAGCCGGTGTGGGGCCGGATCGGCGGCACGCCCAAGGCGATCAGAGCGTCGGGGTCGGCCTCGGCCGACTCGAAAGCCGCCTCCAAGCTGTCGCGCAGCGATTCGGCCGGGGTGATGACGTGGTCGGCCGACAACACCGCCACGGTGGCGGAGGGGTCTCGCAGAGCCACCGTGGCCATCGACCAGGCCACGGCGCTGAGCGAGTCGCGACCGACCGGCTCCCCCAGCAGATTGGCCGCCGGCAGACCGGGCAGCTGGCCTTCGATGATGTCGGTGTACGAGTCCGAGGCGCAGACCAAGATCCGCTCCGGCGGGGCCAGCGAGAGGGCCCGGTCGTAAGCCAGACGGAGCAAGGAGCGCCCGCCGATCAGACGCAGGAGCTGCTTCGGCATGCCTTGGCGCGACAACGGCCACAGCCGGGTGCCGGAGCCACCGGCCATGATGACGACGTAACGCACGGGCCGAGTCTAGTGTCCTGGGCCAAAAGTTGGCCGCATCTGCGCGGAGCCGTCTCTAGGCCCGGTCGCCGGCGGTCACCGGACCCGGCCCGGCCGGCCGGGTCGGCCCCCCGCGCCGCTGGTCGACGCGCTCGCGCCGTGGTCCGGCCGGCCAGCCGGAGCCGGGGTGGTCAAGCGGAGCATACGGCTTGCAGGTCGTCGACCTGGTTGCCGGCCTCCGGGGCCGGATCCGGGTTCGGGTCCGACGACTGGGTCGGGTCGAGCGGTGGGGCCGGATCCGGGTCGGGAGCGGCGTCCATGGCCTCGGCCCGCTCGATCTCGGACCGCACCAGGTCTCGGATGAGGTCGAAGTCCGGACTGCCGGAGTGGATCAAAGGAGGGGTGAAGGAGAGGCTGGCGACCGGCAGGAGGCGGGCTTTGAGGGCCAGTTCGGCCAAGCGGCCGAGTTGGCTGGAGGGCACGTTGGTGACCAATACCTGGCCGGTGGCCTGGGCGATCGAGGTGAAGCGGGTGGCCACCGTGACCGGGTCGAGTTGGTTCAGCATGGCCGCCATGACGCATTTCTGACGCCGCATCCGGTCGTAGTCGTCCGACCCCACCCGGGTGCGGGCGAACCAGAGCGCCTGCTCCCCGCTCAGGTGGACGGCCGGACCGGGTTCGATCCACCAGTCGACCCGTTCGTGGGTCCCCACCGGGACGCGCTGGTTGATGGTCAGGTCGATGCCGCCGAAGGCGTCGATCAAGGCCACGAAGCCCTCCATGTTGACCATGGCGTAGTAGTTCATGGTCAGCCCGGTGGCGCCCCGCACGGCGTCCATCATGGCGGCCAGGCCGGGGTCGTCGGCCGCCGGGTAGAGATCGGGGTGTTGGCGGCCGAGCAGGTAGACGGCGTTCAACATGCACTCGTGGCCGTCGCAGCCGTAACCGTTCGGATAGAGCCCGTGCAAGGGCGAGTCGTCCGGGAAGGGCACGTCCTCCAGATTGCGCGGCAAAGACAACAGGACAGTGCGTCCGGAGTCGGCGTCGACGCTGGCCACGCTGATGGAGTCGGGCCGCAGACCCTCCCGGTCCGGCCCCGAGTCGGCCCCCAAGAGCAGGATGTTGAAGCGGCCGTCCTGCGGCTTGACCTCGCCGCCGCCGCCGAAGATGGAACCGACCGAGGACCCGGCCACGGCCAGAGCGCGGGCCATGACCCCCGAACCGACCACCAAGCCGACCGCCACCAGCAGGGCCAGCCCGCTGACGGCCAGGCCGCGGCCGAGGCCCAGCTGGGCCGGCCGGGTCAGCCACCAGGCGTTGACCCAGGCCAGGGTCCAGACCAGGCCGGTCACTCCCACCAGCCCGGCCAGCCCCCACAGGACCCAGCCGGAGCCCAAGACGGTCAACAAGGCGCCGCGGGCCAACCAGGCGGACAGGGCGGCCACGATCAGCCCGACCAGGACGATGCCCCACAGACGGTAAGCCGCCCGTCCTAAAGATTTATTGCCATGGGCGATCTGGGCGGAGCCGGGCAGCACGAAACCGATCGTCAACAGAGCCAGGGCTCGACGGGTCTGAACGGCCTGGCAGCGTCGCGCGACGCTGTACGGGTCGTCGGATAGATGCAAAGCCACCTCACTCAGTCGGGAGCGGCTCGGGCCCAAGGCCCCCCACTCCTAGCGTCCTGCTCCAGGCCCACCAGTATGCCTCGGCCGGTGGTCGAAGACCGGGTCGCCGCGCGCGACCGAGCGACCGGGCCGGCTCCCAGGGGGTCCGTCCCGACTGGTCTGGCCCCTCAGCCGCCGGTCCGGTGGAGCGAGCCGCGCGAGCCCCAACTGGGCCCTTCGACCACGTCGAAATAGACCTGGTTGCGATCGAGGTCGAGGGCCCGTTCGAACAGGTCGTACAACTGGTCGACGTACTCGACCTGCTGGTCCCAATCGTTCGGGACCATGATGCGGGTCTCCATGAAAGCGCAGGGGACTAATTCACCGCCCCGATAGATGTCACAGCCGTCGTCGATCCGGACCATGGTCTTCTGATGGAATTTGCCGGCGATGATCTCGACCAGATGGCCGATCTCGTCGGCCAGCTCCGCCTTGGCCGGCTCGGTCAAGGTCCGGCTGGTGCTGAGGTGTATCCAGGGCATTTCGTCTCCTTCTTCGATCTGTCTGCCGCCGCCTCCGGGTGGATCAGGCGCTGGCCGCCCAGTCGTCCAGCAACTCGGCCGTGGCCGTGACGCCCAGGCGGGCCGCTCCGGCCTCCAGCAGGGCCTGGGCCCGCTGCTTGGTCCGCAGATCGCCCACGGCCTTGATCTGGAGGGCGGCCGGCAGCTGGGAGCGCAACAGGGCGACGTCGGCCACGGTGGCGTCGCCGGGCCCGTAGCCGGTCGAGGTCACGACCCAGCCAGCCCCCGCCTGGCCCGCCAGCAGGCCGGCCCGGACCTTCTCCTGGTCGGTCAGGTAGCAGGTCTCCAAGATGGCCTTGACCGGGCGGCCCTGAGCCGCTCGGACGACCTCGCCGACCTCTTTCAGGAGGTAGTCGGGGCTGCACTCTTTGAAAGCCCCCAGGTTGATCATGAGGTCCAGCTCGTCGGCCCCGTCCTGGACCGCCCGAGCCGCTTCGAAGGCCTTGACCGCGATCGGCGTCCGGCCCAGCGGGAAGCCGCCGACCACGGCCACCACTTTGACGGCGGACCCCTTGGTCAAGATCGAGCCGAATTTGACGTTGCTGCCGTTCAAGGTCAAACCGGCGCAGCCCCGCTCGATCGCCACCCGGGCGGCCTGACGGACCGACTCGTTGGTGGCGTCCGGGGCCAGCAGGGCGTGGTCGATCAGGCCAGCTGGTTGGCTTCGTTCCATGGTCATCATTCTCCTTGTGCGGGTCGAGTGGGCTGGTCTGGCGCCCCAGCCCGGCTGGCCGAGGCCAGCAGACGGCCTTGGCGGAGCAAGGCGGCGCCGCCGTCGACCGGGATCTGGGCGCCGTTGAGAGAGCTGGTGGCGTCCAAGGCCAGCCAGACCGCCCATTCGGCCACCTGGGCCGGATCGGGCAGGTTCTCGGGTCGGTCGTGTCCGACCCACAGACTGTTGGCTTGGATATTGTCCAAGCAGAGGTCGACCGCCCACTGTCGGGTCATGGAGTTGAGCCCGGCTTTGGCCAGGCCGAAGATCAAGCCTTGCTGACCGTCGGTGTACTCGCTCAGGGTCGAGGACAGGTTGACCACCCGGCCGCCGCCGACCCGCCGCATATGCGGCACGCAGGCCTGCAGAGCGAAGAAGGGCAGTTTCATATTGACCCGCAGACAGCGCTGCCAGGCCGCCTCGTCCACCTCCCAGCAGCCGTCCGGGCCGACTTCCAAAGCGCAATTGGCCAAGACGTCGATCCGGCCGAAACGGGCGGCGGCGGCGTCGATGGCCTGGACCACGGCCGGCACGTCGGTCAGGTCGCAGACCCCCAGTTCCACCCGGCCGGCGGCGATCGGCTGGGCCAGACAGTCGGCCAGCTGGCTCAGATCCTGGTCGATCAGGAGCAGCCTGAGGCCGCGCCGGGCGAACCGCTGGGCGCAGGCCGACCCGATGGGACCGGCCGCCCCCACCACGACCGCCACTTTGTCCTGCACCATCGTCAGGCCACCTTTCCTGGGTCCGCGCTCTGGTACGGCGAGACGGTCGGCCGCTCCCGGAAGACGTGCATGCCGCCGTCCAACACGATGTCGCAGGCGTTGAACAAACCGACCGGCCCGGCCACGATCTGATAGACCAGCTCGGCCAGCTCCGGCGCCTGGATGACGGCGCCGTTCAGCACCGACGACTCTTGCAGTCGGCGCCAGTCCGGGTCCTGGAAGCGGGCTTGGTTCGACTCGGTCGAGACGGTGTACGGCGAGACGCAGCAACAGCGCACCCCCAGCGGGGCCAACTCGGCCGCCAGCGAGCGGGACAGCGCCGCCACCGCCGCCATGGCGGCCGAATAGACGGCGTGCAAGCCGGTGCCGACTCTGGCCTGGGCCGAGGACAGGTGGACCACGCAAGGGTCGGTCCCGGCCACCAGATAGTCCCGGGCGGCCTGGACCGGGAAGAAGGCGCCGTTCAAATCGACGTCGAGCACCCGGTCCCAGTCGGCCTGGCTGATCCGCTCGACCGGCTTCTCACAGCTTAGATGGGCGGCACAGACCAGAGCGTCGACGCCGCCCAACCGCTCGGCGGCGGCCTCGATGGCGGCCGAGGCGTCGCCGCCGGCGGCGTCGTAGGGCACGAACCAGGTCGGCGCCAGGGCATTGAGGCGCTCGGCCCGGGCCTGGCCGGCCTCGACGTCGTGGTCCAACAGAGCGATCCGCCAGCCGGCCCGGGCCAAGCGGTCGGCCACGGCCGCGCCCAAGCCCCGGGCCCCTCCCGTCACGACGGCCCGGCGGCCGGTCCCCCGTTCGGTCATCGGACCGCCACCTCCTGCTCGGTCGGGGCCGGCTCGTCCCAGGGCACCAGTTTGTGGCGCAGGGCGAGGTAGCCGGTGTCGACGTGGATCTTGTGCCCGCCGTGGGCGGCCGTCTGACTGGTGGACAGGAAGTGGAAGGCCTCGCTGACGTGTTCCGGCAGCAACAGCACCCGGCTGAGCGACTGGCGGTAGTTACGGTCGATCCACTCCTGGTCGGTCAACCGGAAAGAGATCATCGGCGTGACGACGTAGGCCGGCAGGACCGAGACGACTTGGACCCCGTCCGGTTTGAGGGCGGCGGCCAGGGAACGGGTCATGGCGTTGAGAGCCTCTTTGGCTCCGCCATACAAGGTGTGCCGGCCGTGCGACAGGGTGCTCAACATGGAGGAGAAGTTGACGATGTGACCGCCGCCGTGTTGGCGCATACGCCGGGCGCAGGCCAACGACATGTAGAAGGGACCCTTCAGATCGATGTCCATGAAGTTGTCCCAGTCGGCCTCGGTGATGTCGGGCGTGCGCTTGCGCGAGGTGATGGCGGCCGAGTTGAGCAGGACGTCGATCCGTCCGAAGCGGTCCTCGACCGCCTGGACGGCGGCTTCGATCTGGTCGTTGCGGGCCATGTCGCAGTGGACGAAGCAAGCGTCGACCGACTGGCGCAATTCCTCGGCCAAGGCCTGGCCGGGGGCGTCCAGAATGTCCAGCAGGGCCACCCTAAAGCCGCGTTGGGCGAAGACGCGGGCGGCCTGGGCCCCCAGACCGGAGGCCCCGCCGGTCACGACGGCGACCTGGGACCCGGGGCCGGGCGGGGCCGGCCGGGGGGCCGGGGCCAACCGGTCGAGCAGGATCGACAGACCGCCGTCGAGCGGGTACTCGAAGGCGTCCAGGGCGTCGAACGAGCCTTGGCTGATCAAGAACTCGACCGCCTCGCAGACGTCCGCCGGGCCCACCGGATGGGCCGTCACCAACCCGTCCAGACCTTCGACCGGCAACATCAATGTGTCACATTTGATATTGTGCCGGCCCAGGTCGCAGGCCAGGTCGCGGGTCATGGCCGCCACGGCCGCCTTGGCCGCGCTGTAGACGGTCTGGTCCACGGCGGCCAGCCGGGACCGCACCGAGCCCAGATTGCAGATGACGCCGCCGTCCGCCTTCATCCAGGGCACGGCCGCCTGACAGGCGAAGAAGACCGCCTTCAGGTTGTGGTGCAAGGCGCTCGACCAGGCGGCCGGCGTGATCTGGTCGAAGGGGGCCGGGTCGAAGCGGTCCAAGGCGTTGACCAGGGCCCCGAAGCCGCCCAAAAGGCGGCTGGCCTGGCCCATGGCCTCGGCGTAGCCCTCGATCCGGTCCAGGTCGGTCTCCACCAGGTGGCAGTCGTGGGCTTGGTCGGGCCAGGCCCAGTCCGGCGGGATCGGGCCCAGGGCGGCCACGGCGAAGCCCCGACCGGCCAACCCCCGGCTGATGTGGGCTCCCAGGCCGGTCGTGCCGCCCAGCACGACCACCGCTGTCAGTCTTGGCATATCCGTTCGCTCTTCTCGTCGAGGCGGTGACGGCGGGGCCGGGTCGCGGTCCCGCCGCCGATGGTCCAGTCGGTCGGCTCCTAGCCGGTTTGGCCGTGCCGCTCCAGGAACTCGGCCCGCTTCTGCCAGGCCGAGAAGAGGGCGTACGGGATCTCCTTGTAGACCTGGTAGAGGTCGCTGTAGACCGCCACGGCGGCCGGATCGGGCGTGTAGACCCGGTCGATCCGGCAGAAGGCGTCGCGAGCGGCTCGGGGGCTGTCGAACAGACCGGCCGCCCAGGCCGCGTTCCAGGCCGCGCCCTTGGCGCCGTACTCGGTGCCGTTCATCAATTTCACCGGCACGTCCAAGACGTCGGCGAAGATCTGACACAGCAACGGGCTGTTGGTCCCGCCGCCGGTCAGGCAGACGTCCTTGATCGGGAAGGTGTAGGCGTCCAAACAGTGCTTGTTGGAGAAAGCCATCCCCTCGTACAGGGCCCGGTGCATGACGGCCCGGTCGCTCTCCAGGTTGAGGCCGAAGAAATTGCCCCGGGCGTCGACGTTGGTGAAGGGGGCGCGTTCCCCGGCCGCGCTCATGTACGGGTGGTAGACGACGCCGTGGCTGCCGGCCGGCACCGCCGCCATGGCCTGGTCGCAGTAGTCGTAGAAGCTGAGCCCGGCCTGTTCGGCCGCCAAGCGGTCCTCGTAGGTGAAATTCTGGTTGAACCAGTCGGAGTTGGGCGTGCCGGTCAGAGGGGCGATGAACTGGACCCAGTGCCCGGGCACGTTGTGGACCGACATGATGCCGAGTTTGGGTTCGCGCACGAAACTCGGCGTCACCACCAGGATGCAGCCCGAGGTGCCCAAGATGACGTTGGCCTGGCCCGGTTCGATGGCGCCGCCGCCGGAGGTGCTGGACATGGCGTCCCACCCCATCTCGGCCACCGGGATGCCGGCCACCAGGCCGCACTGGGCGGCCGCCCGCTCGGTCACCTGGCCGATCACCCGACCCGGCGCCCCGATGGCGGGGAAACGGTCGTAGAGATGCTCGATGCCGGCGATCTCGAGCACCCGCCGGCTGATCTGGCCGGAGTCGTCGACCTGGGCGTAGAAGTCGGAGCCGTTGGCCCCGAAGTCACCGGTCAATTGGTACGACACCCAGTTGGCCGGCGAGCAGAAGACGTCGACCCGCTCCATCGTCTCCGGCTCGTGGCGCAGCAGCCAGGGCAAGAGGAAGTTGCGGTCGGAGGTCATCAGCCAGTTCGAGGTCTCGGCGAAGGTGGCGTCCAGGCGGCCGTCGGCCTCCCATTCCTGCAGGTCCTTGGCGCAACGGCCGTCGTTCCACAGGATGCCGGGCCGGACCGGGCGGCGCTCGGCGTCCAGGAAGCAGGTGCCGTGTTTGGCGCAGATGCCGATGGCGGCGATCTCGGCCGGGTCGACCTGGGCCTTGGCCAACAGGTCGCGGCAGACCTGGGCCAGCTCACGCCACTCCACGTCGATGTCGAATTCGGACCAACCGAAATGGGGCGTGTCGACTGGGGTGCTACGGGAGGCCACCGCCACCTCGTCGCCGGCCAAGTCGAACAGGACCGCCTTGACGACGGAGGTGCCTGAATCGATTCCCATCACGTACTTACTTGCCATGAGTGTTACTCCTTTGCATGTCTATGGCGGGGTTGACCGACCGGCCGACCGCCTCTTCGCGGCGGCGGGTCGGGTTCTTTAGAGCAGGCCTTCCGCGGCCAAGCGGTCCTCGACGGTGGCGGCCTGCTGGCTGGTCAGTGCGGTCAGAGGGTGGCGGGGCGACCCCAGGTCGTGGCCCAGAAGACGGGCCACGTGTTTGTAGGCCGCCATGAAGGGGCCGATCTTGAGCGCCGCCCGCACCCGCAGGGTCTTGTCCTGCAAGGCCATGGCCCGCTCCCACTGGCCGGCCGCGGCGGCTTGGCACAGCTCGACGATCAGCTCCGGGAAGACGGTCGTGACCAAGGAGATGACCCCTTTGGCCCCGACCAGCATCATGGGCACGGTCAGGGCGTCGCTGCCGGACAGGACCGACAAGCGGTCGCGGCCGATCAGCTCGAGCAGAGTCTGAAGTTCGATCAGGCTGTGGGTGGCGTCCTTGTAGCCGACCGCCGTGGGGCAGGCCTGGACGATCCGGGCCACCGCCTCGGGCGGCAGCTTGTTGCCCCATTCGGGCGAGTTGTAGATGTAGCTCGGCAACTGGGTCCCGTGGGCGATGGCGATGTAGTAGTCGACTAAGGCGTCGACGCCGTAGGGGTACAAAGGTGGCGTGGCGATGGCGATGGCGTCCAACCCCAAGGCCTCGTAACGCCCGACCTGGGCCAGGCCTTGCTTGGTCGAGCCGGCGATGACGGTGCCCATCAGCTGGCAGCCGGCCGGGGTGGCTTGACGGGCGGCCCGGGCGATGGCGAAGCGCTCCTGGTCGTCGATCATGAGGGCTTCGCTGGCGAAGCCGTTGACCATGACGCCGACCACGCCGCGTGCGGCCATGAATTCGATCTCGCCGGCCACCAGGTCCAATCGGACCTCGCCGTCCGGGTCGAAGGGAGTGATCAGTTCCGAGGCGGCCCCTCGCCAGACCGGCGGCCGGTTCGACTCAGCGGCCATGGCGGTGCTCCTCGACGATGCCGACGCTGGCCGACGACCCCAGCCGGGTGGCGCCCAAGGCGATGTACTTCAGGGCGTCGTCCAGGCTGCGCACGCCGCCGGCGGCCTTGACCTGGACTTGTGGGCCGACTTCGGCCACCAGCAGGGCGATGTCTTCGGGGGTGGCCCCGCCGGGACCGAAGCCGGTCGAGGTCTTGACGAAGTCGGGGCCGACTCGGCGGGCGATCCGGGCCAGGGCCACCTTCTCCTCCCGGGTCAGGTAGCAGGTCTCCAGAATGACCTTGAGCAAGGCGCCGCGTCCGCGGCAGGCCTCCACCATGGCGGCCATCTCACGTTCGGCGTGGTCGAAGTCGCCGTCCTTGACCCGCCCCACGTCGATCACGTAGTCGATCTCGTCGGCGCCGTCGTCGATGGCGCTGACAGCCTCGGCCACCTTCTGGGCGGTGGTGTTCTGGCCCAGCGGGAAGGCGATGGCGGCCCCCACGTGGACCGGGGAGCCGGTCAGCTGGGCTTTGCACCAGGCCACCGGGCCGGGGTTGATGGCGACCATGGCGAAGCCGTATTCGACGGCTTCTCGGCACAGCCGTTCGAAACCGGCCCGGGTGGCGTCCGGCTTCAGCAGGGTGTGGTCGAAGTGGCGCGCCAGTTCAGCGTCGCTCAAGTCAGGTCGTGTCATGCCGCCTCCGCCGATCGATCAACCGCTCAGGGCCGAGCGCCGGGCGGGCGTCGTCGTCTCCTGCGTAGTTGTATGGATTTGTCTGGTTGTAAGGATATCCGGTTGATAGGTTCTCCGTCAATACCTCGTCAGGGTCAAAGGCGGCGGCCCGGGCCAGGGCTACGATCTAGGCGTGGATCTCGCGCGCACACGACCGATCGACCGCAGCATCGCTCTGCCGTACTACGCCCAGTTGAAACAGATCCTGACTGAGGCGGTGGAACGACAGGGTCTGCGGGCCGGCGTCCGACTGCCCGGGGACAATGATCTAGCCCAGCACTTCGCCCTCTCCCGCAGCGTGGTCCGCCAGGCTTTGGCCGAGTTGGAGACCGAAGGCCTGATCACGCGGCGGCGCGGCAAAGGCACCTATCTGGGCAGCCCGAAGGTCTCGGAGGGGTTGGCCGGTTGGACCGGCGGCCTGGCCGACGACGTCTCCCGCCGCGGGGCCCGTCTGATCAGCCAGGTCTTGCGCCAACAGCAGGTGACGGCCGACGCCCTGGTGGCCGAGCTGCTGCGCCTGACGCCGGGCGACCCGGTCGTGTTGATCGAGCGGGTGCGCTACGTCGACGACGAGCCCTGGGTCCACACCACCACCTGGCTGCCGGCCCAGCTGGTGCCCGGCCTGGAGCGGGAGGACCTGTCCGAGCAGTCTTTGTACGCCCTGCTGCGCGGCCGTTACGACCTGGTCTTCGGCCGGGTGCGCCGTTCAATCGAGGCCGCCTTGGCCGGCGACGTCACCGGCCGTCACCTCGGCATCGGACCGACCGAACCGGTTCTACGCCTGTCCAGCCTGTTGTCCGACACCGCGGGGCGTCCGATCGAAACCTTCGTGGCCTTCCACCGGGGCGACCGCAGCCGCTTCGACGTCGAGTTGGAACCCGACGGGCGTTTGGGCTCGCCCGCCACCGTGCGGGCTATCCCGGGGCCGGCCTGAGCCAGACCGACCGTCGGCCGGGTCTGGCCGACTGGCGGAATCCTTGGGGCCCGGACCAGGCCGGCTCAGCGACCGGTCGAGTGGGCCCTGACCGCGGCGCCCTTGGCGGCGGCGGCGGCGCGCAAGCGGTCTTGGAAGTCGAGCAGGCGGGCGGTCAACTCGGGGTCGCCCACGGCCAACAGCCGGACCGCCAACAGACCGGCGTTACGGGCGGCTCCGACGCCGACCACGGCGACCGGGACGCCGGCTGGCATCTGGGCCATCGAGAGCAGCGAGTCCAGGCCGTCCAACTGCCGCAGCGGGACCGGCAGGCCGATGACGGGCAGCACGGTGACGGCGGCCAGGGCCCCGGGCAGGGCGGCCGCCCCGCCGGCGGCGGCCACGATCACGCGCAGACCGCGCCCTTGGGCGGCCCGGCCGTAAGCCGTCAGCTCGTCGGGCATGCGGTGGGCCGAGATGACGTCGGCCTCGTAAGGCAGGTCGAACTCGTCCAGGGCCTCGGCCGCAAGGGCCATGGTCGGCCAGTCCGAGTCCGACCCCATGATCAAGCCGACCAGGGGCCGGCCGATCCGACTGCGCTCCGACATGGTCGTCTCCTTCATCTCGACTGGGCCACGGCCGCCAGACCTGGCCTGGGGCGACGGCCGGTCCGGCCGGACGGCCCGGCCGAAGTCACTTTACTCGGCCGCCGGGGCGCCGGCCCGGCCCTCAGTGGTCCTCCAGAGCCTCGTCGGCGTCTCTCTCCACGCTGGTGAACAGCAGGTCGGAGATCATGACGTGGACGCTCTGGACCTGGGGCACGTCGGGCAGAGTGACCGGGGCGTCGGCCGCCGTGGTCAATTTGATGGTGCCGCAGCCGAGCAAGCGGTCGAGCAGGCTGCGGTCGGTCTCGACGTTGTTGATCCGCACCAACGGCAGGTCGTGGCCGATCTTGTTCAAGATGCCGCGCTGGGTCATGATGCGCCGGTTGGTGACGGTGTAGGTGGTGGTGAACCAACGTAGGAACGGGATCAAGCAGCCGATCACGAACAGGATGGCGGCGACCAAGCCGATGACCCATTCGGCGGCCGGCTCGAAACGGGCGGGGATCCAGGCCAGACCGGCCCCGACGGCGACCGCCACCGCCAAGAAGACCAGAGCGGGCCCGAACAGGGCCTTGACGTGAGTGTGACCGGTCCAGATGACGCGCTCGCCGGAGCCGAGATTGTCCACAGGCATGGCGCCAAGCCTAGGGCCATGCGACCGGCCAGGGGACATGCGACCGGCCTCGGGCCATGCGACCGGCCAAGGACAGTCGACCCGCTGGCTCCAGAACGACCGGCCAGCGCCGGAGCAGGGGCTTGCCAAACTTGGATCATGAGTTATAATAAGTTCTGAAAAAGAAGGTGGCGCGACCACCCCGTCCTTTCCAGCGTCGACGACCGAGGAATCAATGACGACTTCCGAGCGGTTGCGAGACCGTCTTCTCGCCCAGGCCTCTCTGGCCGACCCGTCGGCCTTCCCCCCTGGCTTCCGCTGGGGCCTGTCGACGGCCGCCTACCAGATCGAAGGAGCCGTGCGCGAGGACGGCCGGGGGCCGAGCATCTGGGACACCTTCTCCCACACGCCCGGGAAGACCTTCCACGGCGACAACGGCGACACGGCCTGCGACCATTACCACCGTTGGCGCCAAGACCTCGACCTGCTCCAGGAGCTGGCGGTCCAGGACTACCGCCTGTCGCTGTCGTGGTCCCGCCTCCAACCGGCCGGATCGGGCCCGCTCAACCCCCTGGCGGTCAAGTTCTACCGCGACCTGCTGAGCGGCCTGGCCGAGCGCGGCGTCCGACCCTTGGTGACGTTGTACCACTGGGACCTGCCCCAACCGTTGGAGGACGCTGGCGGTTGGCCGGCCCGGAGCACCGCCGCGGCCTTCGCCGACTACGTCGCCGCCGCCGTCGTCGCCCTGGGGGACCTGGTCCAAGACTGGATCACCCTGAACGAGCCTTGGTGCAGTTCAGTGCTCGGTTACGGACTGGGCGCGCACGCCCCCGGCCGCCGCGACCTGGCCGCCGCCGCGACGGCCGCCCACCACCTCGGCCTGGCCCACGGGCTGGCGCTGGCGCGGATCCGTCAGCTGGCGCCGGCCAGCCGGGTCGGGATCTCCAACATCGTGACGGACCTGTGGCCGGCCACCGACTCACCGGCCGACCAAGCGGCCACCCAACGGCTGGACGCCTCCAGCAACCGGCTGTTCCTCGATCCGCTGTGCCACGGGGTGTACAGCGACCCGGTCCACGCCGTCTGGCCGGCATTGGCCGCCGCCATCCGACCGGGCGACCTGGAGACCATCGCCGCCCCGACCGATTTCCTCGGCCTGAACCACTACCACCGCTCCTACGTCCACCACGACGACACGGCGCCGTACCTGGCCCTGCGCGAGACGCCGGCCGAGCCGGCCGACACCTCCTGCGGCTGGTCGGTCGTGCCGGACTCCTTGGAGGCCGTCTTGATCCGGGTGGCCCGGGATTACAGCGCCGCGCCCATCTTGGTGACGGAGAGCGGCGCCAGCTTCGACGACTACGTCGATCCGGACGCGGCGGTGGTCGATCAGGAGCGCGTGGACTACCTGCGCGGATACCTCGACGCCGCCGGCCGCGCCCTTCGAGCCGGCGTCGACCTACGCGGCTATTACGCCTGGAGCTTCCTCGACAATTACGAGTGGGCCTTGGGCTACTCCAAGCGCTTCGGCCTGGTCCACGTCGACTACGCCAGCCAACGGCGCATCCCGAAACTCAGCGCCCACTGGTACAGGCGCGAGATCACCCAACACCGACAGATGACGGCCTCGCCGGCCCATCCGGCCTGACCACGCGGTCGGCGCCAGCCAGACGCCCGACCGGAGCACCACCCGACCCAGCCCAATTAAGAAAGGTCCCTCAGATGAGGAGATTAGCCAAACCTGCGCTCTCGATCATCGCCACCTGCGCCCTGGCGCTGGCCTGCACGGCCTGCTCGGCCGACGGCGACGACGCCCCGGGCCAAGACCCGGTGACCGTGTGGATCATGGGCGACTCCGGCGCCAACTTCGCCCGCCTAGTGGAGCCGTTCACCAGTCAGACCGGCGTCGAAGTCGAGGTCGTCGCCATCCCCTGGGACGGCATCGACGAACGCCTCACCACCGCCGTCGCCTCCGACGCCGGACCCGACCTGGTGCAGATCGGCTTGTCCAAGCTGCGCATGTTCGCCGACGCCGGCGCCCTCCTGCCGCTGGACGACGAGATCGTCGGCCATCCCGGCCTGGCCCCGGCCAACTTCGCCGACGGAGTGGCCGGCGCCGCCACCGCCGTGGACGGTCAGATCGTGTCCGTGCCCTGGATCAGCGACACCCGCGTCCTGTTCTACCGTTCCGACATCCTGTCCCAAAACGGCATCGCCGACCCGCCGACGACTTGGTCGGAGCTGAGGGACCAGGCCCAGACCCTGGCCGGACGTGGTTCGGGTCAGTACGGCTATTACATCCCGCAGTGGGACAGCGCCCTGCCGGTGCTCATGACTTGGAGCAATGGCGGCGACATCGTCGACCCGCAGGGCCAGGTCGACTTCGACACGCCCGCCTTCGCCCGGACGGTGGAGACTTACGCTGGTTTGTACGCCGACGGCAGCGTGCCGACCAACAGCGACTTCGACCAGACGCAGGGCTTCATCTCCGGCATCGCCCCTCTGTTGATCTCAGGCCCGTACCTGGCCAAGTCGATCAACGACGCGGCGCCGGAGCTGGCCGGCCAGTGGTCGGTCGCGACCGTGCCCCAAGGGTCGGGCTCGGCCACCTCGGTGTTCGCCGGTTCGAACATGGGCGTCTGGCACAGCACCGACCAGAAACAGGCCGCCCTCGACCTGCTCGAGTTCTTGTCCCGTCCGGCCACCCAGCTGGAGTGGTACTCGATCAACGGCGAATTGCCGACCGCCAAGGCCGCCCTGAGCGACTCGGCGCTGACCGGCGATCCCCTGGTCCGGGTCTATTCGGCCCAGCTGGAGGACGCCCGGGTCCTGCCGATGGTGCCGAACTGGGACGGCGGCGTCGGCCAAGACCTGTTGACGGCGCTCAACTCCATCGTGCTGCAGGGGGCCGATCCAGACCGGACCCTGGCCGACCTGTACGCCCGCACCGGGAGCGTCTCCGCCAGATGACGGCACGGTCGGGCCGGGGAGGGGCTCCTTCCCCGGCCCGACCAGCCGAGCGGAGTGAAGCCATGAGACGTAGCCTTCTGACGCCGTACCTGATGGCCGGCCCGGCGGTCGTCCTCTTGGTCGCCTTCGGGGTCTTCCCGGTCTTGGTGGCCGCCGTCGTCTCCCTGACCGATATGAACATCTCTGGTCTGGCCGACTTCTCCCGGGTCAACTTCGTGGGCGGGGCCAATTACGCCGCCCTGGTCGAGGACCCGGACTTCTGGAAGGCCATCGCCAACACCGGCTTGTTCGTGGTCGTCGGCGTGCCCGCGGTGGTCGTCCTGTCGCTGTCGGTGGCGCTGCTTCTGCACCGCTCGGACGGACGCTTGGCCCGGGGGCTGCGGTCGTTCTACTTCGTCCCCGCCGTCACCGGCATCGTCGCCATCTCGTTGGTCTGGGGCTACCTCTACAACACCCAATTCGGCCTCTTCAACTATCTGCTGTCGCTGGTCGGCCTGGAGCAGGTGCAATGGCTGTCCGACCCCACGCTGGCCAAGTTCTCCGTCGCCTTGGTGGCCATCTGGCGCGGCACCGGGCTCAACATCATCATCTTCTTGGCCGCCCTCCAGGGGATACCGGACGAATACCTCGAGGCGGCCCAGCTGGACGGGGCCGGCGAGTGGCGGATCACCCGCTCCATCGTCATCCCCTTGCTCGGCTTCGCCATCTTCTTCGTCACCGTCACCACTTTGATCGGCTGGTTGCAGTTCTTCGACGAGCCCTTCGTGTTGACCGACGGCGGCCCGCTCGGGGCCACCACCTCGATGTCGGTCTTCTTGTACAAGGAAGGCTTCCGGCTCAACCAATTCGGTTACTCCAGCGCCGGCTCCATCGTCTTGTTCGCGGTCATCGCCTTGGTCACCTTGGCCCAATTGAAGCTGAGGGGGACCGATGCCGACCGGTAGAGCCAGACCCGTCCGACCGGCCCGGGAGAAAGGGGCCCAGCGAGCGCTGTCGCTCATGGTGGTGGTGGCTTTGACGGTGGGGGCGGGCGTCACCGCTTTCCCCCTCTTCTGGATGCTGAGCGGTTCCCTCAAACCTCAGCGGGAGTCGATCAGCTTCCCGCCCACCGTGCTGCCGTCACAGCCCACCTTCGAGCATTACGTCCGCTTGTTCACCGAGTTGAACTTCACCCGCTACCTGATGAACAGCGTCGGGGTGGTCTTGATCAGCGTGGTCGGCTTGTTCTTGATGGCCATGGCCGGATACGCCTTCGCCAAATTCGAGTTCAAGGGCAAGCAGCCGCTCTTCTTCCTCGTCCTGGCCACTTTGATGGTGCCCGTCCAGGTCACCATGATCCCCACTTATCTGATCCTCAACTCCTTGGGTTTGACCAACACCCTGCTCGGCATCGCGCTGCCCACCCTGGTCAGCGGTTTCGGCGTCTTCTTGTTCCGGCAGTTCATGTCGACCATCCCGACCGAGACGCTGGAGGCGGCCCGCTTGGACGGGGCCGGGGAGTTCCGCATCGCTTGCCAGATCGTCCTGCCCCTGTCCAAACCGGTCCTGGCCGTGCAGGCCGTCTTGACCTTCATCACCGCCTGGAACAGTTTCCTGTGGCCCCTCATCGTGGCCAGCGACCAGAAGCTCTACACCTTGTCGGTCGGCTTGGCCCTCCTGAACCAGCAGCTGGCTGTCAACCCGTCCTTGCAGATGGCGGCGGCCTGCGTGATGGTCGGGCCGGTCCTGATCATGTTCGTCGTCTTCCAACGCCACATCGTCCAAGGCTTCACCATGTCGGGCTTGAAATGACCCCGGCCGAACGACAAGGAGCTGATCTATGACAGTCCTCGGCCCGTCCGCTCCGGCGGCCCGTCCGCCCGCGGCCGGCCCCGCCGGCTTCGTCCGCAGCGACCAGACCCGTCTGGTCGACGGCCAGGGCCAAGAACTGCTCATGCGGGGGGTGAATCTGGGCAACTGGCTCCTGCCGGAGGGCTACATGTGGCTGTTCGGCCCCCAGGCGGCCTCCCCCCGTCAGATCGAGGGCCTGGTGGAACGGCTGACCGGCCCTGATTGGGCGGCCGAGTTCTGGGTCCGCTACCGCGACGTCTTCATCGCCGAGGCGGACATCGCCCGGATCGCGGCCTGCGGCTTCGACCATGTCCGGTTGCCCCTCAACGCTCGCGTCCTGCAGGACCGCCACGGTCGGCCCATCGAGGCTGGTCACGCCTTGGTCGACCGTCTGATCGAATGGTGCCGCCGCTGGGGTCTGCGGGTCTTGCTCGACCTCCACGGGGCCCCCGGCGGGCAGACTGGGACGAATATCGACGACTCCCCCAACGGTCTGCCGGAATTGTTCTTGGACCCCGCCCAGCAAGATTTGACCGCCCGCCTGTGGCACGACCTGGCCGCCCGTCACGCCGACGAGCCGACCGTCCTCGGCTACGACCTGCTGAATGAGCCTTTGCCCAATCAGTGGCAGGACCGCCACGACGACCTCAGAGCTTGTTACCGGCGCCTGACCGCCACGATCCGGGCGGTCGACCAAAACCACCTGTTGATGTACGAGGGGTCGCACTGGGCCACCAACTGGACTGTCTTCGACGAGGTCTGGGACGACAATTCCGCCCTCCAATTCCACAAATACTGGTCGCCCCCTGACCGCGAGAGCTTGGCGGTCTTTCTGCGGGCCAGACAGCGTTTGGGCCTGCCCATCTTCATGGGCGAGAGCGGTGAGAACACCGTCGAGTGGCTCTACACCGCCTTCCGGCTGTACGAGAGCGAGGGCATCGGTTGGACCTTCTGGCCTTGGAAGAAGCTTCAGACGCGCACTTCGCCCGTCTCCGTCCTGGCCCCGCACGATTGGCGGCGCGTGATCGACAGCGTGGACGGCCCGGCCCGGCTCGACCGGACCGAGGCCCGGGCCTGCTTCGAGCAACTGTTGGACCGGGTCCAGCTGGAGCGGGCCGAGTGGCGGGAGGACGTCGTGCGGGCCCTGTTGGGCGATCGGCCCAGTCGGATCCCGGCCTGGGGCTTCGGCTGGCGGGGGGCCGGGTCGTCCCATCAGGTGGCGGAGCGGTGCGACGACCCGGTCTTCCGCCTGGGCGACCGGGCGCCGATCCGGTTCGCCCGCTCAGACGATCCGCCGGATAATCCTTTCGGCCAGACCGACGGGCGCGACTACAGCGCCGCCGAGACCCTGACCGTGGACCTCCAAGCGGGTGACTGGCTAGAATTCGAGGTCGGCCCCTCGGCCCGGACCGAGGCGGTAATCTGTCTTGACCTGAACGGCGACGCGGCGCCCGTCACTGTGACCGGAGTCGACCGCGGCCTTCGAGTGACAGCCGACCAGTCCACCCGCTTGGTCCGGATCGAATGGAAGTGAACCACGTGACCGATGTCGCAGGGGCGCCCTCCCGAGATTCACTGTGGGCCGGACCGAGGTCCCGGGCCACCGCTTCGACCGTGACCTCGTTGCGGCGGACCAACCGGGCCCGCGTCTTGACCCACATCGTGCTGAACGACAGCACGACCCGAGCCGCCATCGCGGCCGAATGCGGCCTGTCGGTGGCGTCGGTGTCCAACTTGGTCACCGATCTGATGGCCGAGGGGCTCGTCGTCGAGTCCGGTTCCTTGTCTTCTCAAGGCGGGCGCCCCATCACGGTCCTGCGCCGCCGGCCCGACGGGGCCTACCTGGTGGGCGCGGACGTCGGCGAGCGCGGGGTGGCCGTCGAGTTGTACGACTTCACCATGGCCATGGTGGACCGGGAGTTCCGGGGCGGCCGTCAGGAGGAGGGGCCGGACGTCATCGCCCAGGACCTGACCAGCGCCCTGGCCGAGTTGCGCCGCCGCAACCCCGCCCCTTGGGCCAAGCTGGCCGGCATCGGCTTGGGCCTGCCCGGCATCGTCGAACCGACGGCGGACGGCGGCCACCTGCTGCACGCCCAGAGTCTGGGTTGGCCGCCGCTCACCATCGGCGACTTGACCCCAGGCTCCGACGCCTTGGTCCTGGCCCAGAACGGGGCCAAGGCCCAGGCCAAAGCCGAACAATGGTTCGGGGCCGTGCGCGGCGTCGACCACGCCGTGGTGGCTTTGCTCGGCCGTGGCGTCGGTTTGGCGGTCATCAGCGACGGTGTCCTCCAGCACGGTTGGCGGGGCAGCGCCGGCGAATGGGGGCACAGCAAGGTGGAACGCGACGGCCGTCCCTGCCGCTGCGGCGCCCGGGGTTGTTTGGAGGCTCATGTGGGAGCCGACGCCATGCTGTCGGCTTGGTCGCAGGCCGGCGGACGGCCCGAGGGCGACGGTTGGCGGGCCGTCGGCCAATTGCTCGATTCGACCGACCCAGCCGCCCAAGCGGTGGTGGACTCAGTCGTCGCGGTGTTGGGGCAGTCCCTCGGCAGTTTGGTCAACCTGGTCAACCCGGAGCGGGTCGTGATCGGCGGATGGGTCGGCCTGCGCCTGATGGAGCGGCTGCGGGACCGCCTCGAGGCGGCCATTCGGGCCAACGCCTTGGACCGGCCGGGGCGACAGTTCGAACTGTCGCCCTGCACCTTCGGCGGCGCCTCGGTCGCGCTGGGCGCGGCCACCTTGCCGTTGGAGGCCCTGATCGAAGGGCCACTCCAGCGCCCAGCCGGCCCGTAGGCGCACCACGTCTCGGAGGAGCCGCTGCCCCGGCCACGGCGTACTCCAGCGCTCACCCGGCCCGTAGGTGCACCACGTCGCCGGCGGCGAAGAGCTGGCGTCCCTGTGCCGTCTCGACCACCAACCGGCCGTCGTCGGCGATGGCGACGGCCCGACCGCTGACAAACTGGTCGGGCCCGGTCAGAACCCGCACCGTCTGGCCCAAGGTGGCCGAGGCGGCCCGGTAACGCTCCATCGGGTCGATCCCGTCCAGCCAGGCGGTCAATTCGCGGTCGAGTCGCCGTAGCAGCGCCACCGCCACCGTTGGGGGCGAGGCGGTCGAACCGGCCAGGGCCAAGGAAGTGGCCTGGGCGATCGGCAGTTGGGCTTGGCGCTGGCGCACGTTCGCGCCGATGCCGATCACGGCCACCGGACGGCCGGCCGCTTGGGTGGTCTCGATCAGCAGTCCGGCCCATTTGCGACCGTCGATCAGGGCGTCGTTGGGCCACTTCAGGCGGACGGCGACACCCAGGTCAGCAGCGGCTCCGACCACCGCCAGACCGGCCACCAGGGGCAACTGGGTCCAGACCGGGCCCGCCGCCGGGTCGGGCAGCCCGACCGCCGCCGACAACAGGACTGAGGCCCCCGGCGGGCTGGACCAAGTCCGGTCCAGCCGACCCCGGCCTCGGCCCTGACGCTCCGCCAGCACCACCTGCCCGGGGCTGGCCCGCCCCTGCCGCAGCCACTCGAGCAGATCGGCATTGGTCGAACCGGTCCGCTCCAGCAGCCGGACCGGACCCCATCGGGTTTGAGCCAGGGCGGCGGCCAAACTGGTCGGGTCGATCCCACTCCGGTCTGGTCCGGCTCGGTCCGGCTCCGCCTCGGCCGGGGTCCGGCCGTCCGACCCGGCGCCGACCAGGCGCCCCGGTTCGACCGGGGGCGGACTGGTGTCGCCCACCTGGTCAGGCCGGCTCTGGCCGTCGGCCCGGGCCGAGGACGGTTCCCCCGGGGACGGACTGGTGTGGCCCACCTGGTCAGTCCGGCCTTGGCCGTCGGCCCGAATCGAGGACTGTTCCCTCGGGGGCGGACTGGTGTGGCTCATCTGATCACCGTAGCGGAGGCCGGATCGACCCCGGGCTGGCGCCAGAATGGAGCCCGTGACGACCCCGACCGCTTCCACTCAGCCCTGGCGGCTGATCCTGGCCTCCCAGTCGCCGGCCCGGCTGGACACCTTGCGCCGGGCCGGCCTCGACCCGGAGGTCCAGGTGTCCGAAGTCGACGAGTCGGCCTGGGACCTGCCCGACCCGGCTCAGCTGTCGGCCCGCCTGGCCCAGCTCAAAGCCGAGGCCGTCTACGACCGTTTGGCCTCGCCGTCGCCGGTCGTCGTGGTGGGCTGCGACTCGATCCTGTCCTTGGACGGCCAGGCCTGTGGCAAACCGGGTTCCCCGGAGGCGGCCGCCGCCCTGTGGCGACGCACCAGCGGGCGCAGCGCCATCCTGGTCACCGGGCACCATTTGATCGTGGCCGACCCCGAGCCCCGGCGGGCCACCCGGGTGGCCCAGACCGTGGTCCACTTCGCCGGCCTGGACGACGCCGAGATCGCCGCTTACGTCGCCACCGGCGAGCCCGAGCGGGTGGCCGGCGGTTTCACCATCGACGGTTTGGGCGGCCCCTTCATCAGCGGTTTGGAGGGTGACCCACACAATGTGGTCGGCCTCAGTTTGCCCCTGCTGCGGTTGATGCTGGCGGACCTGGGAGTGGCCTGGACCAGCCTGTGGCCCTGAGCCGACGACCGGGCGGGCGACTAACGCGAGACCCAACCGGTGACGACCCCACCCATCACCGGCGTCCGGGCGGGCGGCCGCTCGGAGCCGGCCGGACCGGCGGACCGGTTCACTCGGAGCGGGCGGTCAGCCCCCAGACCCCGTCGCCGATGACGCAAGCACCGCGCCATTCGTCGTCTTCGAAGGTCACAGCGGTCTCCGATCGCCCGGTCACCCGCCAGCCCAAGCCGGGCAAGGTGGCGGCCAGATGGTCCAACACGGCCGGACCGAAGACTTCCGGCCCGATCACGATCAAGGTCCGCTCCGCTCCGTAACGATAGGTCAGCTCGACCCCTTCGGGCAGGCAGATCCGATCGATCGGGCCCTGTTTGAAACCGAGTTGGTCCAGGCAGACCCCGGAGCGGGCCCCAGCGGGCTCGACCGCCGGGCTGGCCGGACTGGAAGGGGGCGGTTCGACCGCGGCGGAGGCGCAGCCGGCCAGGCCGAGGGCCAAGACCGCGCCGGTCAGAGCCAGTCGGCGACGGACCTGGGCGTGGTACGGACTCACCTGGACACCATACTCAGACCACCGGTTGGGAGCGCTCGTGCGACCAGTTGGCGGCGACGGAGGTTAGGCTGGGGCGGTGAAGATCTCCTCCTTCTGGGTCGATCCCCAGGTCCAGTTGCGCGCCTCGGATCTGCTGCCGCCCGACCAACCGGCCAAGCCTTGGCCGCCCCAGCATCCGGTTCGATTCAACGCCTTGGTCCGTTTTCTGGCCTTCGTCGGCCTGCTGGCGGCCGTGGCCGTGGTGACGGGCTCGATCTACTTCGCCGTCACCACCCGCGATCCGTTGCAAGCCTCCTACTGGCAGACCGAAGTGACCTTGATCGTGTCTTGTCTGGTGGCTTACCTGGTGACTGGGCTGGTGACCGAAGGACGGCTGGACCTGATCGAGCTGTCGCCCCACCGGCTGTCCGGCTTGCTCCGTGGCCTGCTCTTCGGCCTGGCGGCGGTGGCGGTCTGCCTCGGGCTATTGGCTGCGCTAGGCGCCTACCGAGTGGTCGGTGTCAACCATGACTACGTGCCCTGGGCCGATCTGATGACCCTCGGGCTGGGCGCCGCCCTGACTGAGGAGATCATGTTCCGAGGCGTGGCCCTGCGTCTGTTGGAGGACGTCTTCGGCTCTTGGGCGGCGGTGGCCCTGACCGCCACCAGCTTCGGCCTGCTGCACGTCGCCAATCCGGAAGGCACCTGGCAGGGCGGCGTCGCCATAGTGATCGAGGCCGGGCTGCTGTTGGCCGCCATCTACATCGTCAGCCGTTCTCTGTGGTGGGTGATGGGCTTCCACTTCGCTTGGAACATGGCCCAGGGCCCCTTGTTCGGCTCGGTCGTCTCGGGCAGCGAAGAACGCCAGACCTGGTTGGTGGCCGAGCTGACTGGCCCCGACTGGCTGACCGGCGGCGTCTTCGGCCTGGAGGCCTCCCTGGTCCCGGTCGTCTTGCTGGGCGGGGTGGCCGTCTGGCTGCTGGTCCTGGCCCAACGGCGCGGCTTGATGGTGGCCCCCTGGTGGGTCCGGCGGCGCCGGCTGCTGGCCGAGGCGGCTCAGACGGCGAGCCCCTAAGCGTCGATCGGGGCCCAGTCCGGGCCGGTCTGACCCAAAGCCTCGTCCAATTTGGCGAACAACGGCGTCGGCTTGGCCAAGGGCCTCCCGACCGGGATCGGCGTCGAGGCCCAACGGGCCCGCTGGTCGGCGTAGTCGCCGGTCAGGATCGGATAGTCCTCGTTGTCCGGTTCGCTGACTTCGACCATGGTGGGTTGGGCCGCCCAGACACCGTCGCCGCCCAGGGTCTCGTGCACTTTTTGGGCGGCGTGGGGCAAGAAGGGCGTCAATAACGTATTGACGTCTTGGACCACCTGCAGGACGGTGTGCAAGACCGTGTCGCGGCGGACCGGATCGGATTTCAGCTTCCACGGCTCGCACTCCGACAGGTAGCGGTTGCCGGCCGCCGCCACCCGCATGGCCTCGCCGATGGCTTGCTTGAAACGAGCCCGCTCCAACAGGCCGCCGACCGTGTCGTAAGCCTGGCGAGCGGTTTGGAGGACGGCGACGTCGACCTCGGCCAGAGGTCCGGGACTGGGCACCGCCCCGCTCGCCTTGTGCGCCATGGAGACGGAACGGTTGACCAGGTTGCCCCACTCGTTGGCCAATTCGGAGTTGGTCCGGCGCACGAACTCGTCCCAGGTGAAGTCGGTGTCCTGATTCTCCGGCCCGGCCACGGCGATGAAATAACGCAGGGCGTCGGGACCGAACTGGCGCAAGAAGTCGCCCACGTAGATGACGGTCTGCCGGCTGGTCGAGAACTTCGACCCCGACATGGTCAGAAACTCGCTGGAGACGATCTCGGTGGGCAACCCGAGGGGGCCGAACTGGCTGGGCTGGCCACCCCGGTCGCCCTGCCCGTTGGCTCCCAGCAGAATGCCGGGCCAGATCACCGAGTGGAATGTGATGTTGTCTTTGCCCATGAAATAGTACGAGCGGGCGGCCGGGTCCTGCCACCAGTCGCGCCAGGCCTCGGGCCGGCCGGCCCGCCGGGCCCATTCGATGGAGGCCGAAAGATAGCCGATGACGGCGTCGAACCAGACGTATATGCTCTTCATCGGGTTGTCGCGCCAGCTGGGCAACGGGATCGGGATGCCCCAGTCGAGGTCGCGCGTGATGGGCCGCGGCTTGAGGTCGTCCAGCAGTTTGAGCGAGAAGTTGATGACGTTGGGCCGCCAGTCCTGGCGGGTCTCCAACCAGGAGCCGAGCGATCCGGCCAGAGCCGGCAGGTCGAGGAAGAAATGCTCGGTCTCGACGAAGATCGGGACCTCGCCGTCGATGCGCGAATGCGGCTCGATCAGGTCGACCGGGTCGAGCTGGTTACCGCAGTTGTCGCACTGGTCGCCCCGGGCGCCGGCGTAACCGCAGATCGGACAAGTGCCCTCGATGTAACGGTCGGCCAGGGTCCGCCCGGTCGAAGGCGAGATGGCTCCCAGCTGGACCTGGGGCACGACGTAACCGTTGGCGTGCAGGGCCCGGAACAGCTCCTGCACCACGGCGCTGTGGTTGCGGGTGGTGGTGCGGGTGTAGAGGTCGTAGGACAGTCCCAGGCCTTTGAGGTCGGTCGCGATGACACGATGGTACTTGTCGGCGGTCTGTTGCGGAGTCAGACGCTCTTTGTCGGCTTGGACCTGGATGGCGGTGCCGTGCTCGTCCGTGCCCGACACCATCAAGACGTCGTGGCCGGCCATGCGCTGGTAACGCGAGAAGACGTCCGAGGGCACCCCGAAGCCAGAGACGTGACCGATGTGACGGGGACCGTTGGCGTAGGGCCAGGCGACGGCGGCCAGGATTTTGGACATAGGCCCACCCTATATCGCGGCGCCAGCCTTAAACCTCGGCCACCAGTCTTTCCGCCTTGGCCACGATGGCTTCCGTCTCGCGCCGCCAGTCCGGCTCCTGGCAGCGGAAGGGGCCGGTGGCCAGGGAGACGACGACGGCGGCGGCGCGCAGCCGTAACTCGACCGGATCGACCCGAGCCTCGAACACCGGCAACCAATCTTGGATCAATTGGGAGGCCACGACGGCTTGGGCCGAGTTCATCCGCTGGATGCAGTTGAGGTGGGCCAACAGACAAGCCAGATCGTCGGCTCGCCGGCCTGGGCCGATGGTGTCGACGTCGATCAGCCCGGACACCCGACCTGGTTGAACGAAGATCTGGGCCTCGTAGAAGTCGCCGTGGGTCGGATCCTCGCCGGCCGGCAGGTCGGCCAGCCCGGTCGAGATCTGGTGGACCAGATGCGACAACCGCCGCGACAACGACGGCAGGTTGGCCTCGACCACACCGGCGTAGTGGCGCACCGAGGCGGCCCAGGGCGGGCGGCGGCTCAACTCGGCCACCTGGGCCGGCAGGGCGTCCAACAACTCCACGATCTGCTCGGCTGTGACCGGAGTGGGCCGGTCGAACAAGGCCCGGGCCAGAGGCCGCCCGACCGTGGACTCGATCACCAACACATGGTCGGTCGTGGCGGCCAACACCCGGGGGCTGGGCAGACCGGCGGCTGACAATATCTCATGGCGTTGGCGGACGGCTTCGAACTGGGCCGGCCGGAAGACCTTGACGTAGGCCACCAGACCGATCCGCGGAGCCGAGACCTTGAGGACGGCGCGGCGGCGCGGCCGGTAACCGATCAACTCCAATTCGAGGTCGCCCGGCTGGATCTTCACAAAACCAGACTGGTTCAACAAGGCTGTCATCTGAACGCGCGAAGCGGCCCGGGCCAAGCCGGGCAGATCGGGGTCGTGCGGGAACAACCAGCCGACCGCTTGGACCTCCCCCGACCGCACCACGGCGGCCCGGGCGTCGGCCGCCGACGGACCCTGCGCGCGCACCGTCAACCCGACCGTGCGCGTGACCAGTCCACCCGGTTGCGTCAGTCTGACCTTGTAAGTGGCGGTGGTCGAGCGCCCGGGGTCGGCGTCGACATGGCTGAGCGACCAGCCCTCCAAGCTGGCTCCGCTGGGACCCACCACTTCGGCCAACAGTCCGGCCACGTCGCCAGAGGTCAGCAGGCGGGCTCCGTCAAGGTCCTCCATCGGTCGGCTCCCTTCCGCCTGGGCCGAATCCTACTTCCAAACCGGGCTCGGACCACGGCTAGTCCGGTTCGACCAGCCCGGTCCAGCCCGGCCCAGACTGGCGGACTGGGCTTTCGGCTCAGGTTGACCTCTTACGCGGCGGCGGCCGCGAACGAGCGCTGAATCTCTCAACCACCGACCGGCCGGACGGCGATCCGAGCCGCCCGCCGGCCGTCCATTTCCGTCACCACCATCTCGACCGCCACCGGCTCCGCCGCGCCGACCTGGACCAGGACCGCCCGCACAGAATCCCCCACTTGGGGCAGGACGCCGCGCTGGGCCACCCAGAACCCAGCCAGCGTGTCGTACGGACCCTCCGGCAACAAATACCCCGTCAAATCCTCGAACTGCTCCAGGGTGGTCAAACCGTCCACCCCGTCGCCGGAAACGGCCGTCTGGTCGGCCTGCAAGTCGTACTCGTCCTGGATCTCGCCCACCAATTCCTCGACCAAGTCCTCCAAGGTGACGATGCCGGCCGTGCCACCGTACTCGTCGCGCACGATCGCCAGATGGGCGTTCTGCCGCCGCAACGCGGTCAGGGCGTGCAGCACCTTGACCGTGTCCGGCAGGGCCAGGACCGGACGCACCAACTGACGGATCGGAATCTCACGGTCGGCCGGGTCGAGGCTCATCAGATCGCGCAGATGGACGAAACCGAGCACCTCGTCGACCGACTGCCCGATCACCGGGTAACGCGAGTGGCTGCCCTGCTCGACCGTCTCAGCGGCCTGGTGGGCCGGCCGGTCGCCGTCCAAGAACTCGACCTCGGTGCGCGGCACCATGACCTCACGCAACCGGCGTTGGCCGGCGGCGAAGACCTCGTCCACGATCTGGCGCTCCTCCTCGCCCAAGGTGGCCGACTCAGACACCATGGCCCGCAGCTCCTCGTCCGAGACCTCCTCCCGGGAGGCCTTGGGGTCGCCGCCCAGCAGGCGCACCACCAGGTCGGTGGACAGACCCAGGAACCAGATGACGGGCCGCACCAAGCGGGCGATGACGTCGACCAGACCGGCCAGGGCCAGAGCGAAGGGTTCGGCCCGTTGCATGGCCAGGCGTTTGGAGACCAGTTCGCCGAAGACGATGGAGAAATAGGAGATGACGATGGTGACCAGGACTAGGGCGACGATGTAGGCCGGGCCGGCGGGCAGCCCCAAGCGGGCGATGACCGGCCCCAGGTCGTCGGCCAGAGTGGCCCCGCCGAAGGAAGCCGACAGGAAGCCGGAGAAGGTGATGCCGATCTGGATGGCGGACAGGAAACGGTTCGGGTCCTTGGCCAGATCGGCCACTTTACGGCCCCGCGCCCCCCGGGTGGCCAGTTGTCTGACCTGGCCCTCGCGCAGACTGATCAGAGCCATCTCAGCGGCCGAGAAAACCGCGCCAATCAGAATGAAGAGCGCTATCAGGGCGATGTTGACGCCTAAACCGGACATCGGGGCGAAGTGTCACCTCAATCACAACCGTCGGTGGAGTCAACTGTATCCAGTCCGGCCCGGTCCAGGCGAGTCAGGGCCGGCGCCCGCCGCCCGGTCCAGGGCCGGCGACGGTTGGGTCGGCCCCCCTGAAGGAGCCGCCCCCAGACGCCGTCAGCGCCGACGGATATAGTTTGAGGCACTCTCAGTCCCATCCGTCGAAGGAGACAAAATGAGCGACTCTCTGGGCAAAGTCGTACCGTTCTATCTGGTGGCCGACCAGTCCGGCTCGATGGTCGACGACATCGGCGAGGTCAACGCCGGTCTGCTCTCCCTGCTGGCGGCTCTGCAGTCCGAACCTCTGGCGGCGGCCAAGACCCGCTTCGCGGTGGTCGGTTTCGCCGACCACGCCATAACGCACCTGCCGCTGTCCGATCTGCGCCAGATCGAGACCATGCCGACCTTGTCGGCCGGGGGCACCACTTCGTACGCCGCCGCCTTCCAGCTCTTGCTCCAAGCCATCCCGGAAGACGTCGCCGCCCTCAAAGCCGAGGGTTACCAAGTCAGCCGGCCGGCCGTCTTCTTGTTGACCGACGGCGAGCCCAACCGGGGCGACGGCTGGGAGCAGGCCCTGGCCGAGCTGACCGACCCCGGTTTCCGGGCCCGGCCCAACATCTTGGCCTTCGGCATCGGCCAGTCCAACCATGACGTCGTGCGCCAAGTCGCCACCCGGCCGGAATACGCCTTCGCCGCCGCCGTCGGGGCCGACACCGGCAAGGCCATCGCCGAGTTCGCCGAAGCTCTGTCCCGTTCCGTGGTGGCCTCCGGCAACGCCTTGGCGGCCGACCAGTCCGCTTTGATGATCGAGGCTCCGAAGGACTTCATACCCCTCGCCCTCGACGTCGTTTGATCGGACCGGTCCGATGTTCGGCCGCAAGAAACCGGCTCAGCCCAGGCACGCCGACCTCACGCCATCCGCTCAGCCTTCACCAGACGCTCCGGCCAGCGGCTTGGGCCGCTTATCGGCCGCCCCGGCCCCAGCGGTCGGGCCGGATCCCGTCGCCGACGCCGGCCGCGCGCTCGTCCCGGAGCCGGCCGGCGGGCCTGGGCCCGGGCCAGAGCGGCCCTCGGCCCTAGTCGATGGTGCGACCGCCGCCTTGGCCGTCCCACCTGGTCCAGCCGACGCCGCTCAGACCGCCCCACCCGGTCCAGCCGGCGACGACCTGGCCGTCCCACCCGTCCCGCTCGGCGCCGACCAGCCGGCCGCGTCCAGCCCCGGCCCGACCGGGCCGACCGGTTGGCTCTCCAACCAGCCCATCGTGGTGGGCCAGCCGACGCCGAGCTTCGAGCCCCGCGCCGTCGATCAGCGTTTCCGCACCACCCCGTACCGCCCCGACACCGTGGTGGACGGCTGGGCCACCCCGGAATTGACCGTGCGGGGGGCCTCGGTCCGCGGTTACGACCATCGTTGGTACGGCGTCCCGCGCCAAGACGACTTCGCCCTGGCTTGGCTGCCGGAACGGAATTGGCTGGTGGCGGCGGTGGCGGACGGCGTCTCGGCCGCCCCCCAGTCCCACATCGGCGCCGCCACCGCCGTGCGCTACGCCACCCTGTGGCTGGCCACCGCCTTGCCCGAGAGTCTGGACCAAATCGATTGGTCCGGCCTGGTCGCCAACACGGCTTGGTCTTTGGTGGAGCAGGCCCGGGTCGTCTTGTCCGACCCGGCGGCCGAGGCCGCCCAGGCCGAGGAGCTGTTGGCCTCCACCCTGGTCTGCGCCGTGGTCGAGCCCCGGGCGGACCACCTGGCCGTGGCCCTGGTCGGGATCGGCGACTCCGGAGCCTGGCTGTTGGGCCCCGACGGCTACAGCAACTTGGAGGGCGGCAAAGACACCAGCGGCCCGATCGCCTCCTCGGCCGTCTCCGGTCTGCCGAGGACGCCGTCCGAGGTCGTGCCGATCCGAGGCCAGGTCCGTCCCGGTCAGGTCTTGCTGTTGGGCACCGACGGTTTCGGCGACCCCCTGGGGTCGGGCGACGGTTTGGTCGGCCAGCTCTTCCGCGACCGTTTGACGCCGGGGCCGCCGCCTTTGTTGGAGTTCGCCCATCTGCTCGATTTCTCGCGTGAGACCTTCGACGACGACCGCACCCTGGTGGCCATCTGGCCGCACCAGGCCGCTTGAGGGCCGCACTGATGTGGCCGCGCCGTCTGATCGACGTGCCGACCAGCGCTTTGTGGGTCGACCCGGCGGTGGCGGCGGACTCGTCCCACGGCTATTCCGAGGCCCGACTGCGTGACATCGCCGCCGCCGTGGACCAGGTCAACCAGCGCCGGGCCCAGGGCTGGACGCCGGATCAGTTCGCCGCCGCCCGCCAGTCCGACGACCCGGGCCTGAGCCGCCTGGGCGACACCTACGCCCGCCTCTGCCAGTCCCCCAGCGGCGAGGCCCTGCGGGCGGACTGGGACGGCCATGACCTGAAGGTGGACGCCGGCAACCACCGAGTGCGGGCGGCCCGGGCGATCGGGGTGAGCCACCTGCCGGTCTGGGTGGCGGCTCCCACCGAGGCCGAGTTGGACCGGGTCGAGCAGGCTTGCGCCCGCCGCCGTCAGCGCGAGGACCCGTCCCTGAGCCAAAGCTCCAGCCGGACGCCTGGACCGGACCAGACGCCCGAGCGGAGCCAGACGCCCGAACCGGAGCGGACGCCTGAGCCGGACCGCGACCGGACGCCCCAGCGGGACCGGACGCCAGACCTGACTTGGGAGCGTTAGTCCGTGGCGTCGGCTTGGTGGAACCTGCTGGGGGCGGCCGCCCGAGGCGCCTCGGCGGTGACTCGCGGCGTCACCGGGGCGGCCCTGGCGGCGGCCCACAACTGGCCCTCCCGGGGAGCCCGGATGGGGCTGTTGGGGCCTTGGGACCCCCCGCCCAGCCCGTCGGCGGTCCAAGCCGGATTGTGGGATTACCGCGGGGTGGCCCGCCCCCAAGACATCGCGTCGGCCCCGCTCGACCTGCCCTTGGGGCGTCTGATCGACCCCAAGGCTTGGCGGGCCGAGCGGGCCTTCGGCTTGCCGGCCGGGGTGGCCAACCAACACACCTGCGTCTTGGGTCCGACCCGCTCCGGCAAGACCGCCTCCATCGTGGCGCCTTGGATCCACGCCGCTTTGCGTCAGGGCCAGTCGGTGCTGGCGGTCGACGTCAAGGGCCGCGACGATCTGTTGGGCGAAGTCAAACGCCACAGCGCCCAGGTCGGAGTGTTGGGCGTGCCCGTCATCAAATGGGATTACAACGACCCGGCCCGTTCGGCCTCCTGGAACTGGATCGCCCAGTTGGACGGCGACTCCCAGATCAACGCCGCCGTCGAGGCCGTCTGCGGTCGAGTCTCGCCCAGCGATCCGAACAAGTTCTTCCACCAGTCCGCCATCAAGTACTTACGCGGACTGTTGCTGCTGGCCCCAGCCGTGCCGGGCGGCCTCGACCTGGGCCGGATCCTGCGTCTGCTGGACGATCAGACCGCCTTGGAATCCCTGGTGACCGGCCACCGCTCCCACCCCGGCGCCCAGCGCCTGATAGAGCTGACCGGCCTGTCGCGGGGCGAGTTCATCAAGCACACCATGGAGTTGCGCACCCACCTGGAGACATTGGACACCCAAGGTTTCTTGAGCGTGACCCAGCGCGATCAGTTCAGCTTCGACGTCCTGCACGCCGAACGCCCGGTCTTGGTCATCGTGTCCGCGCCGGTGGCCGACGGCGCCTTGGGCGACGCCGCCAGCAGCCTCTTCTTGGGCCAATTCTTACAGCGCGCCCTGACCGGTTTCGGCCCGGTCGGCCGGCCGGTCCTGCTGGTGTTGGACGAGGCCGCCCGGGTGCAGAACCGGATCGACCTGGGCTCGACCCTGTCCTTGGTGGCCGGCGTCGGCGTCAGCTCGCTGTTGGCGACCCAGGACGTCTCCCAGTTCCAAGCCGAGCGGCGCGACGAGATCATGGCCAACTGTGGCAACCTGATCTGCCTACCTCGGGTCTCCAAGGCCAGCACCGACTTCTTGGCCGGCCGGCTGGGCGAGATGGCCTTCCCCACCGTGTCCAGCAGCGCTTCGGCCAGTTGGGGGCCGATGGGCCAGTCGTGGACCCGGTCCGAGCAGCGTGGCCCGGTCCTGGGCCACCGCGAGATCGCCTCGCCCCACCCCGCTCTCGGCCCTTGGCCGGGCGTGGTCCACTGTCCGGCCCTGTCCTCCCGGCCGATCCTGGTCGACCTGACCCGACCGGACCTAGCCCGATGACCCCCAAGGTCACCATCAAGCGCTCCGATCTGGGCCCCATCACCCGTCTCAGCGCCGGCGGCCAGGGCGTGGTCTACCGCACCGACCGCAAACTTCAGCAATTACCTTTCAAATTGGTCTTCAAGGAGTACAAACCCGAGGTCATGCGCCAGCTCGACGCCACCGTGTTGGGCGAGCTGCCGGCTTACGTCGAGACGCTGCCCTTCTCCGAGGCGATGAAGTTGCTCAGCCTGTGCGCCTGGCCCTGCCGTCTGGTCCAACAGGCCGGCCAGGTGCAGGGCTTCTTGATGCCGACCATCCCGGACGAGTTCTTCATCGACTTGAAACTGGCCACCGGCCTGACTCGTCGAGAGGCCCAGTTCCAACATTTGCTCAATCCGCCGGACTTCTTGGCCCGCCGCCAGATCGCCGTCAGCGACCAAGACCGCTACCGCCTGCTGCGAGCGACCGCCGACGGCCTGGCCCTGTTGCACAGCCACCGCATCGCGGTGGGCGACGTCTCGCCCAAGAATCTGCTCTTCAGTCTGAGTCCTGAGGTCCGCGTCTTCTTCTTGGACTGCGACGCCGTCCGGATCAAAGGCCGTTCGGTGGCCGCCCAGGTCGAAACCCCCGGCTGGGAGGTGCGCACGATCAACCCGAATGAGGAATTGGCCACGGTGGCCACGGACTCGTACAAATTCGGCCTGCTGGCCCTACGCCTGCTGGCCGGCCATCAAGACACCCGCGACCCCAAACAATTACCCTCGACCACCTACGGCCCGGTCGGGCGGCTGGTGGCCCGGGCTCTGTCGACCCACCCCCAGGCCAGACCCAGGTTGGCCGAGTGGGGAACAGCCTTGGCCGAAGCGGCCAGACAAGCTTCGGCCAGCCGGCGTCCCAGCGCCGGCTCCGCCGCCGCCTCGGGTCGGGCCGGCCGACCGGCCGCCACCGGCCCGGCTGCGACCACTAGGTCCAACCCCATCCGGAGCAATGCTCCGACCACCCAGCCCAAGCCCGCCGCCCGGACCAATTCCACCGCTCGGACCAGCCCGACCAACCGCTCCGGCTCCACCGGTCCGCCCCCGGCCCCGACGCCGTCCGCCGCGCCTCGACAGCCGGCCATCTCGCTGTCGGCCCCGGCCCCCTCGGCGCACCCTCCCCCACCGGCCTACCCGCCGCCCCCGGCGTCGACCTCGCCCTGGGGACCGGCCATCATGCAGTCTCTGTCGGGGACGACTCCACCGGCCTACCCCCCTCCGGCGCCGGCGCCTCGGAGCCATTTCCTAACCGAACAGAAGCCTTTCCACCGGGTCGGCGCCGGTCTGATCGCGATGCTGGCGGTGTGGACCGGGGCGTACGTCGGCGCCACCCTGTCGGCCATGAACCGTTTCTCTCCTAGCCAGTCCACGGCGGCTGATTTCGTGGTCTCCCGCCAGTCAGACATGTTCGGCTTCAGTCTGCTGACCTTGGTCTTGGTGGCGCTGCTGGGCTCACGCCAGCGTTGGCTGCCGGCCTTGGCCTGCCTCTACGGAGCCGTCGGGGCGTGGGCTTTGGACCTGACCCCGCGCGTCGCCTTCGTGCCGCTGCGGGCTCCCGCCCCCGTCCGGACGGTCTGGCTCAATCTGGCCCACTCTTTCGGTCAATGGCTGGTCTGGGTGGCCCTGCTGGCCGTCCCGGTCTGTCTCGGTCTGCTCAAACTGATCGACCGGCTGTCCCCGCCCCTGTCGCCGGCCCAGCGCCAGGCCCGGGCCAACCGGCGGGCCGCCGTGCGCCGCTTTCTGGGACGACGCTCCCCGCTCGACCGCAAGGTCATCCCGCTCTGGCTGACTCTATGCCTGACCGGCCTACCAGCCTGGGCCATCGGCCGTTTCGTGCTGAACGACAACTTCATCTTGAAGCGCTCACCCGCGGTCTTCGACCTGGCCGCCCGCCAGTTCTGGTCCTACGCCTGGCCCTACTGGCTGGGCGGGGCCGTGGTCTTGAGCCTGATCGCCGGCGCCGTGTTGGTCTGCCAACGCTGGAGTGGACGCATCGCCCCGGCCCTGATCGGCCTGGCCCTGCTGGCCTCCTCCGCTCTGATCGGCCCGCCTTCGATCAGACTGGTCTGGGACGACGCCGAAGCCGAGACCGTCGAGCGCCTGACCACCACCGCCTACCCCTTCGACGAACACTATTTGACCTGCGGCTCGACCCAGGCCATGTTGACGGAGGCCAGCGGCCGGACCGCCCTCTGGCAAGCCCACAGCGCCCGGGTCAAGGGCAGCGAGACGGAAGGCTGCAACCGGCTCGCCATCTATCGCGGCTGGCAGCGGATCGCCCAAATCGACTTCGAACCCGACCGCGTCCTGTGGCCAGGCGACACCGCCCCCGACGGCACCTCGCCCCTGGCCCTGGTCGGCGACGCCACCGCTGACGCCCAGATCCGCTTCGTCTCCGGGTCGGCCTCGGACCCCTCCCCCGAACAAGCCCAACTCGGCCTGATCGACCTGGCCCAGTACGACCCGGTCTGAGCAGCCGGGCGACTGTCCATCAGCCGCCGCGCCGAATGGGACACGTCATCAGACAGATACTGCCGGGCCGACTCAAAGTCGTCATCCCGATTCGCGACCATCGCCTTCCAGACGATGATGATGACCGGTCGCGTGAGCAAGTCGGTGCACAAGTCGCCCGACCGGTCAGGCAGCCTCCTCACCGCTGACCGAACCGGAGACGCCACGCCCCAGACGACATCATCGGACCCAGCCCGCCGCCGACAGTCTGGACGACAAGGTCTCAGGTGGGAGAAGAGGCGGGAGCACCTCTTCTTCCGGCCACGACGTGCGCCGACCCGCCCGTCTGCGCTACAGTCACTTCTCGCCGGTCTCGCCGGCTCCTTGAAAATCCTGTCCCTGGGTGAAGTGCGCCCAGATCAAGGACAGGATTGGAAGGAGCAGTCAGCTTGGAGACAATCAGCGGTTTCGATCCGGCCATGACTCGCCGGATCGCTCAGGATCCGCGCGTCCGGGAGCGGATCATCAAGGCCATCTACCCGGCCACCTGCCAGATCCACCGCCGCCGGGTGCGGCAGTGGGCGGCCGCCGATGAGGGACTCTTCCCGACCTGGGCCGAATCCAGCCGGCTGGCCACGGCCGAGATCGCCACCCTGTGCCGGGCGCTGGGCACTTTGGCGGCGCTCAGCCCCCACGACCTCGACTTGGCCGACGCCGCCATGGCCGACCGGCCAGCCCTCTGACCCCGGCCGGGGTCTGGGTCGGGCGGGAAGGTCCGCTCGACCCAGACCCCAGGTCGACCCTTCGCCGCCGTGGCCACGCCCGATCCGGCCCCGCATCATGACGCGCCAGGCGATCCATGCCAGGCTTTACGCCATGGGACTTCGTATCGCTGTCATCGGCGTCAGCTACTTAGGGGCGGTCCACGCCGTCGGTCTGGCCTCCTGGGGACATCAGGTGATAGGGCTGGACATCGACCCGGCCAAGGTCGACAGCCTGAACCAGGGACGGGCCACCATCGCCGAACCGGGTCTGGAATCCGCCCTGCGGCGCCAGCTCGACAGCGGCCGGTTGCGCTTCACGACTGATTACGCCGAGATCGCCGACTTCGCCGAGGTCCACTTCATCGCCGTCGGCACTCCGGCGGCCGCCGACGGCTCGGCCGACCTGAGCCAGCTCGACGCCGTGGTCGAACGGTTAGCCCCCCTGCTGCGGCGGCCCTGCCTGATCGTGGGCAAATCGACCGTGCCGGTCGGCAGCGCCGCCGATCTGCGCCGCCGCTTCCGCCAGCTGGCCCCGGCCGGAGACGGGGTCGAACTGGCTTGGAACCCGGAGTTCCTGCGCGAGAGCCAAGCCCTGGCCGACACCCTGGCCCCGGACCGGCTGGTCTGGGGCGTGGAGTCCGAGGCCGCCTCGGCCCAGCTGCGCCAGGTCTACGCCCAACCGATCGCCGACGGCGTGCCCGTGATCGAGTCCGACCTGGCCACGGCCGAGATCGTCAAAGTGGCCGCCAACGCCTTCCTGGCCACCAAGGTGTCCTTCATCAACGCGCTCAGCCAGCTGTGCCAGGCCACTGGGGCCGACGTGGTCAAGGTGGCCAACGCCTTGGGCCGCGACCCCCGCATCGGCCGGGCCTTCTTGGACGCCGGCCCCGGCTTCGGCGGCGGCTGCCTGCCCAAGGACGTCGCCGCCCTGGCCCACCGGGCCGACCAGTTGGGCGTGCCCCAGCTGGCCGAGCTGGCCCGCAGCGTGCTGGCCGTCAACCAGTCGCAACGCGACTGGGTCGGCCAACTGGCCCTGGTCTGTCTGGGCGGGGCGGCCACCGGCAAGGCGGTGGCCATTCTGGGGGCCAGTTTCAAGCCCGGCACCGACGACACCCGCGACTCCCCCGCCCTGTCCGTCGCCACCCGCTTGGCCGAAGCCGGGGCCGAAGTCAGGGTCTACGACCCGGCCGCCCGCCTGAACCGGGCCGGGCTGATCCAAACGGACACCCTGGAGCAGGCCCTGGACGGGGCCGACCTGGTCTGCCATCTGACCGAATGGCCCCAATTCGCCCAACTCGACCCGACCCGCTTGACCGGCCCCAGAAGGCGCGTCCTGCTCGACGCCCGCCTCAAACTGGACCGACGGGCCTGGGAAGAAGCCGGTTGGACCGTCATCCAGCCGGGACGGCCTTGGCCGGCCGGGCCGCCCGCCGGGGCCTGAGCCGCCTCAGGCCAGGGCCTGGGCCAGATTGTCCTCCAGCGCGCCCATGAACTCCTCGGTCGTCAGCCAGGGCTGGTTGCGACCGATCAGACTGGCCAGGTCTCGGGTCATCAGACCGGACTCGACGGTGGCGACGCAGACCCGCTCCAAGGTCTGGGCGAACCCGACCAGGTCCTTGGTGCGGTCCAGCTTGCCCCGGTGCTTCAGACCGCCGGTCCAAGCGAAGATCGAGGCGATCGGGTTGGTCGAGGTGGGCTGTCCGGCCTGGTGCTGGCGATAGTGCCGGGTGACGGTGCCGTGGGCCGCCTCGGCCTCGACCGTCCGGCCGTCCGGGGTCATCAGGATCGAGGTCATCAGCCCCAGCGAGCCGAAGCCCTGGGCCACCACGTCGGACTGGACGTCGCCGTCGTAGTTCTTGCAGGCCCACAGATACCCGCCCGGCCACTTCAAAGCCGAGGCCACCATGTCGTCGATCAGGCGGTGTTCGTAAGTCAGACCGAACTCGGCGAAACGGTCGGCGTACTCGTCTTCGAAGACGGCTTGGAAGATGTCCCTGAAGGCGCCGTCGTAAGCCTTCAAGATGGTGTCCTTGGTCGACAGGTAGACCGGGTAACGGCGGGCCAGCCCGTAGGTGAAGCAGGCCCGGGCGAAGTCGGTGATGGAGTCGGTGAAGTTGTACATCCCCATGGCCACGCCGCCGTCCGGCCCGAAGTCGGCCACCACCTGCTCGATCGGAGCCGAACCGTCGGCCGGGGTGAAGCTGATGGTCAGCCGGCCGGGGCCGGGCACGGCGAAGTTGGCGGCTTTGTACTGGTCGCCGTGGGCGTGGCGGGCGATCACGATCGGCTTGGTCCAGCCCGGCACCAGGCGAGGGATATTGGAGCAGATGATGGGCTCACGGAAGACCACGCCGCCCAAGATGTTGCGGATGGTGCCGTTGGGCGACAGCCACATCCGCTTCAACCCGAACTCGGCCACCCGGCCTTGGTCGGGGGTGATGGTGGCGCATTTGACGCCGACGCCGTGGCGCTGGATGGCCCGGGCCGCCTCGACCGTGACTTGGTCGTCGGTGGCGTCGCGCTGCGGCAGGCCGAGGTCGTAATACTCCGTCTCCAGGTCGAGATAGGGCTTCAGCAACCGTTGTTTGATGTCCTGCCAGATGATCCGCGTCATCTCGTCGCCGTCGAGTTCGACCACCGTCCCGACCACTTTGATCTTCGCCATCGCGCCTCCTAATCAGTCCTGGCCAAGATTAGCCGCCGGCCGCCACCGGACCGTACGCCGTTCAATCTGTCCCCACACGGCTGTCACCTGACTCCACCGCTAGCCAGACCCAAGTCGGCGGCGCCGGACCGGCTTCGAAGCGACCGAAACGCTACCTCTGAACCACTCGAAACGCTGGCCCGTGACTATTCGAAACGCTGACCTTGGACCAGCGGCCCGGGCGAACAACCTAAGATCTGCTCGTACGCCCCCTCCACCAGCTGGCGCTGGGCCGGTCCCAGGTTGGCGTAGTGCTCCAGGCCAGGGGCGGCGTTGAGCTCCAGGATCCGGCCGGGGCCGGGCTGGGACAGGTCCGGGCAGAGCAGGTCGACGCCGCACCAGCGCAAACCGAGGGCGGCGGCGGCCCGAGCGGCCAAGTCCAACCAGCTGGGATCGGCCCGCCCGGTCCAGTCGACGGCCGTGCCGCCGGCCGACAGGTTAGAACTGTCCCGCACCCGGACCGGCCGCCCCGGGGCCAGTACGGCGTCCAAGTCCAGCCCCTGGTCGGCCAAGGTGGCGGGGATGCGGGGGTCGTCCAGGTCGATCCGGACCGTGCGGCCCTGCCGCTCCAGTTGCGAGCGCGCCCGCTCGATCAAACGCCTCAGGTCGGACCGGCCGTCGCCTGTCACCGTCAGGGGGACGGTCTGGTAGGCGCAGACCACCGCACCGTCCAGCACCACCAGACGGTGGACCGGCCAGTCCCAGGCCGGCTCGACCAAACCGAGCTGGACCTGGTGGCGTTCGAGCCGCTCCACGGCGGCCACCAGGTCGGCCCGGCTGCGGCAACGTTGGACGTCCAACCCCTGGGACCCGTCGTTGGGCTTGACGTAGAGGGGGAAGGCCCAGCCCAAGGCCGCGATCCGGTCCTCCACCTGTTGTCGGATCTCGGCCAAGCTAGCTTGGCCCTGGCCGGTGTGCCGTCGCCAATTGGGCAGGGCGAAGCTGAAGCCGGGCAGGCCGGCCAGGCCGGCGCGCCCCAACGCGAACTTGGTGAAGTCCTTGTCCCGGGCCAGGGCCGCCCCGGCCGAGGGGTTGCAGCCGAGATCGCCGTCGCGTATCACCCGGCGGGCGCCGTCACGATAGACCAGGACGGCGACATGGCCGTGGGCCGGTTCGACCTCCAAGCCGGCCAACGCCGGCAGACGACCGGCGCGCCACAGGCGGACCGCCGTCTCGATGCCGAAAGCTGACATGGGCCCGATCCTAACCTCAGCTGGGGAGGGCGGCGAGGCCGAATCCGGTCGACCGACAGTGGAAGCGGGGTCTCAGAGCCGGCCCAGCGGCTAACCTGGCCGGGTGACCCAGACGCCGGCCTTGAACAACTCCATCCTGACTTTCACCTGCCTGGACCGGGCCGGCATCGTGTACGCCGTCAGCGGCGCCATCGTGGCCGCCCGCGGCAACATCTTGGAGTCGCAGCAGTACTACTCCCCCGAGACCGGCCGCTTCTTCATCCGCATCCAGCTGGAGCACGACTCCGACCGGGGCGAGTTGGAGGACTGTCTGGCCCCGGTGGCGCATCGCTTCCAAGCCCAGGCCCGGGTCTACGAGGTCGGTCGGCCCACCCGCAGCCTGATCCTGGTCTCGACCGCGCCGCACTGTCTCAACGCCCTGCTGTCCCGTCTCACCACCGGCACCCTGCCGATCGACGTGCCCCTGGTCCTGGGCAACCACCCGGACTTGGCCGAGCTGGCCGGCTTCTACGGCGTGCCCTTCGAGCACCACGCCGTCCTGCCCCAGACCAAGGCCGACGTCGAGGCCCGTATCCGCCAATTGGTGGATGAACTGGACATCGAGCTGGTGGTGCTGGCCCGCTACATGCAGATCCTGTCGCCCGAGCTGTGCGGTTTTCTGGCCGGCCGGGCCATCAACATCCACCACTCCTTCCTGCCCGGCTTCAAGGGCGCCAACCCCTACCGTCAGGCCCACGCCCGGGGCGTCAAACTGATCGGGGCGACGGCCCACTTCGTCACGGCCGATTTGGACGAGGGGCCGATCATCGAACAGAGCGTCACCCGGGTCGGCCACGCCAAATCGGTCGGCCAATTGGCCGAGATCGGCCGCGACATCGAGTCGACCGTGTTGACCCACGCCGTCCGCCTGTTCGCCGAGCGCCGCCTGCTGTTGGACGGTCTGCGCACCGTCGTCTTCGACTGAGCCGCCCATCGTCACCCTGCGTCCCGTCGTTCCCCCGCGCGCCACACTCACCCGGCGACCCGCCGTCACCCTGCGCCCCGCCCCGTCATCCTGCGCGTAGTCGCAGGATCCATCGCCGACAAGATGGATTCTGCGACTACGCTCCGCTACGCGCAGAATGACGTAAGGTCCCCGGAACGACGGAAGACCACCGTCGTTCCAGAACGACGGAACGGGACCGACCCCTGGCGGCGAGGGTCAGTCGATGGCGCCCCAGCGGGGCTGGAGGTCGCGCGGCGTCGGCTCGAAGGGCTGGAAACGTAACTTCAGACCGGCGGCCTGGGGCGACCGGTCGCCCTTGCGCGAGTTGCAGTCGAAGCAGGCCGCCACGCAGTTGAGCCAATTCGACCCGCCGCCCCGCGAGCGCGGTTGGACGTGGTCGACGGTGTCGGCCGTCCGGCCGCAGTACGCACAGCGAAAATTGTCACGCCGGAGCACGGCCGACTTGGAGTACGGCGTCCGCCCGGTCGTCTCCCAGACCCAACGGGTGTAGATGTAACGCAACAGTTCAACCGAACGCGGCACTTGATACGGGCCGCAGGAAGCTCCCGGGACGGCCTCGTGGACCCGCGCCACCCGGCGGTAGAGCATGCCGATGGCGTGTTTCAACGAGACGCACCCGATGACCTGTTGGCCACCGGCGTTTAGGATCAGCACCGTGGTCATATCCGGCCTCCTTGCCACATTCTTCAGTATCACTCTTCGATCGGGCGGCTCATCGCGGCCGTGTCGTCGGCTCGTCTCGGCTCGGGGCTCCGGCCATCCGCTGGCCGAGACCCCGCCCGTCCCCCCGGCTCAGCCCTTGACGCAGAGCAGGGTGTGGAGCCGGGCCACCACTTCGACCAGGTCGGCCTGAGCCGCCATGACCTGGTCGATGTCCTTGTAGGCCTGAGGGATCTCGTCCACCACGCCGGCGTCCTTCCGACACTCGATCCCAGCGGTCTGCTGGGCCAGGTCGGCCTCGTTGAAACGCCGCTTGGCCTCGCCCCGGGACATCCGCCGCCCGGCCCCGTGCGAGGCCGAGTTGAGCGAAGCCAGCGAGCCCAGGCCGCGCACGACGTACGAACCAGTCCCCATCGAACCGGGGATCAGCCCCAGGTCGCCCAGGCCGGCCCTGATGGCGCCCTTACGGGTCACGATCAGGTCGACGCCGTCGTACCTCTCCTGAGCCACGTAGTTGTGGTGGCACTGGATCGGGTCCTCGAACTCGACCGTCCGACCCTGCTCCGCGCACCACCGTCTGAGCTCGGCTGTGACGGTGGCCAGCATGACGTGCCGGTTGAGCAGGGCGTAGTCCTGGGCCCACCACAGGTCGTGCAGGTAGGCCTCCATCTCGGCGCTGCCGGCCAGGAAGACGGCCAGATCACGGTCGGGCAAGCCGAGGTTGTGCTCCAAGGTCCTAGCCGAGGCGATGTGCCGTTCAGCCAACTCCTTGCCGATGTTACGCGAACCGGAGTGCAGGGTCAGCCAGATCGACTCGTCGTCGCCGGCGCACAATTCAATGAAGTGGTTGCCGCCGCCCAGCGTGCCACACTGGGCCAGGGCCCGCCCGAAACGGTCGGACACCCCCGGGGCCTTGAGCTGGTCGAAGCGTTCGAACAACCGGTCCCGCCGCTCCCGCAGCGACCGCTCCCGCTTCAGCACCGGGGCGTCGTGGCTGTGGGCGTTGAAACCGACCGGTACCACCGCTTCGACGGCCAGCCGCAGGGCGTGCAGGTCGTCCGGCAGATCGGCCAGCCGCAGCGAGGTCTTGATCGCCGCCATGCCGCAGCCGATGTCGACGCCGACGGCGGCCGGCGAGACGGCGTCGCGCATGGCTATGACCGATCCGACGGTGGCCCCCTTGCCCAGGTGGACGTCCGGCATCACTCTGACGGCCTCGACCCAGGGCAGCCGCGAGATGTTACGCAGTTGCCGCTGGGCGGCCTGTTCGACCTCGGCCGGATCCGCCCACATCAAAGTGTTGCCGTCTTGGGCCCCGGGCAGGGCGATCGGGAAATTGGTGCTGGTCATGGTGTCGTCCTCCTTGGGACAGCTCAAGACGATGTCGATCTGGTTTGGTTGGATTCTCGGGTGGGACCGACTGAGAACGGGGCCGGACAAAAGAGAACCGCCCGGCTCTCAGCGGTGAGCGGGCGGTCGTGCGGTCATGACACGGAGGTGTCTCACTGACCGTTCGGCCCGCTTCCGGCGGAGCGACTGGTGTCGCCGGGTTCACGATTGAATCGCCCGGCGGCCACCGTCGACACCGACTGGTGACGCGGCTGGAAGCGGCTGAGGCTTTTCATCGGATCCCTTTCTGAGCCAAGCGAGTAGAGCAGAATATCGACCGGCCCTAGTCGGGTCAAATCACCTGCTCCAACCCCGCGGGGGGGCTCGGCTCAGACCGTCCGCCGGGCCACGGCCTCGATCTCGACCCGCCCGCCCTTGGGCAATCCCGCCACCTGGACGGTCGACCGGGCTGGTTTGACCGGGCCGTCGAAGCGCTCGCCGTAGACGGCGTTGACGGCCGCGAAATCGGCCAGGTCGAGCACGAAGACGGTGGTCTTGACCACGTCGGCCAAGCTCAGAGAGGCCTCGGCCAAGACGGCCGCCAGATTGGCCAGGGCCCGGTCGGCCTGCTCCGCCGCCGTCGGCCCGACCAACTCGCCGCTGGCCGGATCGAGCCCGAGCTGGCCGGAGCAAAAGATCAGATCGCCGCTGACCACGGCCTGCGAGTAGGGACCGATGGCGTCCGGGGCGGCGGCGCTGGTCAGGGCCTGGGGTTGGGTCATGTCGATCTCCTGCCTGGTCTGGGGGCTGCGACCGAGCATAGACGAATGTCCGGACCGGCCCTGGCGCCGTACGACCCTGGGGTCGGCCGGGGCGGGACGCTGGGGCTGCCTCCTGAACCGAGTCTGTCGGATAGGGGCTCTGTACGACCTTGGCCCGACCGAGCCGGGGCGCGGCGGCGGACGCGCGCCGGGGCGGGGTCGCTCAGAGCTGCGGCACCGGGCCTGGGTCGCTCAGAGCTGCGGCGACCGGCCGGTCAGCCGCCGGCGCGAGGCGGTGGCGGCCGTTGGTCAGCGGGAGCAGGCACTCCCGGGCCAGCCATTCGACCACTGGCACGGCCACGGCGTCGCCGAAGGCGAACCAGGCCTGGTTGACGCGCGCGCCGGCCAGTTCGAAGTCGTCGGCCCCCATCAGACGGGCGCACTCCAGAGGGGTCAGCCAACGGGACTGGACCTGGCCGCGGCCCAGGCGGACGACGGCCTGCTTGGAGGAGCCGCCCCGGGCCGTGCGCAGACAACCCGCCACCGGGTCGGCCCGGACCTCCCAGCGGGCTTGGCCCTGCCGGGTCCGACGGTAGGCGGTCCGATGGGTGACAGTCTCGGCCAGGCTGAGCTGGTCCAGCCGCCGGGCTTGGCCGGGCGACAGCGAACCCAGGAAAGCGGCCCGGCGTTCGGGCCCCCACCAGCGCGGATCGTCCGCTGACAGGTCTTCCACCAGATCGTCCAAGCCCGAGTCGCGCAGCGGCGGCGGGGCCGGCAACGGGGCCCGGTGCGTCCGCAGGCTGGGGTCGTCGTGGAAAGGCTCGGTCCATCGGGGACGTAGCTCCGAGGCCGCGTTGTCGCTGGCGGGCGGATCTTTGGCCCCGACCAGGAACAGCCGGGGCCGCGACTGGGGCAGGAAGCGACGGGCGTCCAGCACCAGCAGGTCGACCGAGTGGCCCAGTCGGTTCAGCCCCTGGATGGCGGCCCTCAGGTCGGCCCCGCCATGCGAGCTGGCCAGACCGGTCACGTTCTCCAACACCAGCACGGCCGGAGCCTCGGAGCCCAGGCCGGCCAGCAATTCGACCCAGAGCCAGAAAGCGCTCGACTGCGGCCCGGCCAGACCGGACCGCGTGCCGGCCAAAGACAGGTCGGTGCAGGGCGAGGAGGCCCAAGCCAAGTCGGCCCCGCCCGGCAACTGGTGCGGGCGGACCTGACCGACGTCGTCCACCAGGTAGGGGTGCCCGGGGCCGTCCCGGAAGTGAGCCGCGTACATAGCCTGCTTGACCGGGTCACGGTCGTTCGACCAGACCACTTCGAAACCAGCCCGCTCCAGACCGAGCCGGGCCAAGCCGACCCCGGCGAAGAACTCCAACGCTCGCGGTCGGGGCTCGGCGGCGCTGTCTCTCACACCCCCACGCTATCCGGTCCGGCCCGGACCGAGCTGGGGTCGTCCCCTCCCCGGAATCAGCCGGCCGCCGCTGGGCGGCCCCGGCGTAGCAAAGGCTTGACCCGACCGCTCGGGTCGACCTCGACCAAGTCGGCCCAAGCGCCGGGGACGAGGCGGCCGACCCCGGGCAAGCCCAGATAGTCGGCTGGCCCGGCGCTGGCGGCGGCCAGGGTCGGGACCAGGGGCTGGCCGGCCGCCACCAGGTTGGCCACCGCCTGGCTCAGCCGGATGGTGGAGCCAGCGATGGTGGACTGGCCGGCCAAGCGGGCCACGCCCTCGGCCACCTCGACCGGCAGACCGCCCAGTTGGTAGTGGCCGTCGCCCATGCCGGCTGCCGCCATGGCGTCGGTGATGAGGACGGCCCGATCCGGAATCTGGGCCAAGACGAATCCGACCAGGTCCAAGTCGAGGTGGTGGCCGTCGGCGATCAGCTCGCAGAAGACGCGCCGGTCGCGCCACAGCGCCAACACCGGTCCGGGGGCGCGGTGGCTGAGCGGCGGCATGGCGTTGAAGAGGTGGGTGGCCCCCCTGGCGCCGGCCGCGATGGCGGCCGTGGCGGTGGCCAGGTCGGCCTCGGTGTGACCGATGGCGGCCACCAGGCCGGCTTCGCTCAGCCGTTCGACGGCGGCCAGGGCGCCGGGCAGTTCGGGGGCGATGGTGACCATACGCACGATGTCGCTCTGCGCCAGCACGCGATCGACCGCCGCCGGGGTCGGCCAAGACAACAGCTCGGGGTCGTGGGCGCCGCGTTTGCCCGGAGCCAGCCAGGGGCCCTCCAGATGCACCCCGGCTAACTCGCCGGCTTCGACCAGGGGGCGCAGACGGTCCAGCTGGGCCTCGATCTGCTCCAGCGAGGCTGAGACCAGCGAGGCCACCAAAGTGGTGGTCCCGGCCCGGCGGTGGACGGCGATGGCGGTCGCCAACTGGTCCGGGTCCGGATCGGTGAAACTGGCTCCGCCGCCGCCGTGGCAGTGGACGTCGACCAAGCCGGGGGCGACCAGTCCGTCCACCGTTTGGTCAGCCGGCCGCGGGCTGGGCCCGAAGCCGACGGCCTTGATCCGGCCTTGGGCCAATTCGACCCAGCCGGCCCGGAAGCCGCTCTGGCCGCCTTCCCACAGCCCGGGGCTGGCGATCAGCCAGCTCTGGTCGGGCCCGGCCGCCCGCTCGATCGGACCGCCGATCCCGGCCGGGCCACTGGCGCTCCGCTCCTCCGCCCCGGCCATCGGGGCGCCCCCATCGCTTGGTTCAGCCATGCCGCTCGCCTCAGGCCAGGGGCAGACGCTGCCAGTCGGGCAGGTTGTCGTACATCTTGCGGTAGTAGGCGGCCAGTTCCAGGTCGGCGGCGGCGGCCTCGTCCACCACGATGGTGGCCTGGCGGTGCAATTGCAGCACCGAGCCCGGCCACATCGCCGTGATCGGCCCTTCCACGATGGCTTTGACGGCCCGCGCCTTGTGTCCGCCGGTGGCCACCAAGACGACGTGACGGGCGTCCATGATGGTGCCCAGGCCCTGAGTCAGGCAGTGCCGGGGCACCTCCTCCAAGCCGCCGAAAAAGCGCTGGTTGTCGATGCGGGTCTGCTCGGTCAGGGTTTTGATGCGCGTGCGCGAGCTGAGCGAACTGGTCGGCTCGTTGAAGCCGATGTGCCCGTTCGACCCCACCCCCAGGATCTGGATGTCGACGCCGCCGGCGTCGACGATGGCGTGCTCGTAGTCACGGGCGGCCTGGGCCAGGTCGGGGGCGAAGCCGTTGGGCACCTGGACCCGGGTCGGGTCCAACCCGAGCGGCTCGGTGACGGTCTGACGAATGGCCTCGTGGTAGCTTTGGGGATGGCCCCACGGCAGCCCGACGTACTCGTCCAGGGCGAAGGCGGAGGCCTGGCCGAGGTCGAGCCGCCCGGCCGCGATCAAGCCGGCCAAGGCGCTGTAGGCCTGGAGCGGGGAGGACCCGGTGGCCACCCCGATGACCACGCGGGGGCCGACTTGGCGAGCCACCTGGGCCACCTTGGCGGCGGTACGGGCGCCGGCCTGGTCCTGGTCGGAGCAGATGATGACATCCATGCGGAGCGTCCCTTTCGTACGGCTTACGGTCCAACCACCATATCGGCCCGTCCCAATCCGGTCGGCCGCCCCGGTCCGTCTGCCCGGTCCGATCCCCCGGTGGCCAGGCCCGTCGGCACCGGGTCGGTCCGATTAGGCTTGGCGCCATGAGGTTGATCCTGATCCGGCACGGCGAGACCCGAGGCAACGTCGAGCATCTGCTCGACACCGCCCACCCCGGCCTGCCCCTGAACGTCCGCGGCTTGAGCCAAGCCGAAACCCTGGTCGAGACTCTGGCCGGCCAGTCCATCGATCTGATTTTCAGCTCGGATCTGACCCGGACCCAGCAGACCGCCACCCCCCTGGCCCAGGCCCGCGACCTGGAGCTACAGCTCCACCCCGGCCTGCGCGAGGTCCAGGCCGGCGACTGGGAGATGGACCTGGACTGGCAGCCCTACCAAGACGTCCTCGCCTCTTGGGTCGAGGATCCGACCGTCCGGATGCCCGGAGCCGAGAACGGTTTGGAGTTCATGGCCCGTTACGACGCCGCCATCGCCGATCTGACCGCCAGCGGGGCCGACTGCGCGGTGGCCGTCAGCCACGGCGCCGCCATGCGGGTCTGGGCCACCGTCCGGTCCCTCAATCTGCCTCTGCCCGAGGCCAGGAGTTGGCGGGTCGAGAACACCGGGCTGATCGTGCTGGACCAGGTCGCCCGCGGTTGGCGCATGGTCGAATGGTCCGACCGCTTCCGGGTCGAAGACTGATTGGAGGGCGGCATGAACGCTGGCCGACCGAATGACCGCCCCGACCACCTAGTCCTTCCCGACCACCGGGGCGTCCCCGACCACCTGGTCAATCTGCGCGACGTGGCCTCGGCCGACCCGGCGCTCCGGGTCGGGGTCTTCTGGCGTTCGGACGCTCCCCACTCCGACGACCGGGCACCGGTCGGATGGCCGGATTGGCCGCCGCGCACCGTCATCGACCTGCGCGACCAACCCGAGAAGAGCCAGCCCCACCCTTGGGCCGAGCTGGCCGAGGTGGTCGACCTGCCCCTGTTGCAGGGCGGGACCAGCCATCCCGGCCAGCTCCGAACCGGCCTGGCCGAGCTCTACTTAGCCATGTTGTCCGACTCCGCCGCCTCCTTGGCGGTGCGCGCGGTCGAGCTGGTGGCCCAGGCCCCGGGGCCGGTCCTGGTCCACTGCACGGCCGGCAAGGACCGCACCGGCGTGGTGGTCGCCCTCACCCTCAGCCTGTTGGGTCTGCCCCAGTCGGCCATCGTGGCCGACTACACCCGGACCGGCCCGGTCATGCCCCAGGTCGTGGCCCGGACCATCCTCACCACCAGCCAAGCGGCTGACCTGACCACGCTGGCCAAGCTGCCGCCCGACCTGATGGAGGCCCCGGCCCAGGCCATCGAAGCCGTCCTGGCCCGACTGGACGATCAGCCCGGCGGCCCGGCCGGTTGGTTCAAGCGCCACGGCGGGCAGGCGCGGGTCCTGAGCCGCTTGCGGCGCCGGCTGCTGAGGGCCTGACCCAGCCGGTCGATAACGAATTGGTCTCGATCCGGGACCGGACTTGACTCGGATTATGTTTGTAAAGTTGACTAACAAACATGGCACGGGACAATGAACGCCCCGCCGGCCCCACTGCGGATCGCCGGCTGATCCGACCCATCGACGGGCGGCGCAGCAACCTGGGCCTGGTTCTGGAAACCCTCTACGACGAGCCCGGGCTGTCTCGGGCCGACCTGGCCCGACGCACCGGGTTGACCCGAGTCACCATCTCTGACATCGTGGCCCAGCTCTTGGCCGAGGGCCTGATCGCCGAGATCGGCATGAGCCTCAACCACCGGCCCGGCAAACGCTCGACCCTGCTGACGGTGCCGGAGCAGGCCCGCGACATCATCGCCATCGATCTGTCCGACCAGCGGGTCATCGCCGGAGCGGTCTGCGGCCTGCACGGCCAGGACCGACATCGGATCGAACAACCCCTGGACCAAGCCACTGGGCCGGAAGCCTTCGACCGCTTGGTCGAATTGGTCCAGCGCTTACGGGCGACCTGTCAACACGAGGTGGCCGGAGTCGGCGTCGGCACCCCCGGCACGGTCTCCCCGGACGGCGCCGTGCTGGCCGCCCACAATCTGAAGTGGTACCAATTCCCACTCCAGGAACGATTGAGCCAAGCCCTCGGCCTGCCCGTCGACGTCCACAACGACGCCAATCTGGCGGCCGTGGCCGAGCATCGCTTCGGCTCCGGCGCGCCGGACCTGGTCCGAGTCCAGATCTCGCGCGGCGTCGGCGCCGGCCTGCTGATCTCGGGCCAGCCGGTGGTCGGAGCCTCGGGAGCGGCCGGCGAGATCGGCCACGTCGTGGTGGAGCAGAACGGCCGGCCCTGCCCCTGCGGCAAACGCGGCTGCTTGGAGACCTGGGCCGCCGTGCCGGCCCTGACCGAACGGATCGCCGCTCAACCCGATCGCCGCGACGCCCTGGTGGCGGAGGCCGGCCGTCGGCTGGGCCTGGCCTTGGCCCCGGTGGTCGGCATGCTCGACCTGGTCGACTTGGTGGTGGGCGGTCCGGCCGATTTGGTCGACGACGGCTTCTTAGCCGCCGCCTCGGCCTTGATCACAGAACGGACCGAGTTCGACGGCCGACGCCCGATCCGACTGCGTCGCTCCGACCTAGAGCCGCGAGCCGTCATCCTCGGCGCCGTGGCCCTGGTCCTGCGAAACCGATTGACCATCCATTGACCCCGCCCAGCGCCCTCGGTCCTATCGTCCCAGCCCTCGACACCCAGTTCGGGCCGGACTCAGACTTCAGGCCCGAACCGCTGACCGCGCCAAACGCCCCCGCCCGACAGCCGACCGGCTGACCGGACGGGGGCCCGACCGAACCCAAGTCACCCGACCAGATGACAACGAAAGGAAGACGCATGAAGCGCACCAAACGCGCGGTCGCCCTGGCCGCCGTGGCCACGGCCGCCGCCCTGGCCCTGTCCGCCTGTTCCTCGGACAACCAACCCAACCCATCCGATTCCCCGACCGCCCAGAACATCACCCTCTGGCTGGCCGGCGGCGACACCCCCGACAGCCTGCGTGACTGGCTCAAGTCCGAATACAACAGCCGCACCGGCGGCGTCCTGACCATCGAAGAGCAGGCCTGGGGCGACTTGGTGACCAAGCTGACCACCTCGCTGCCGGACGCCAACAACACCCCCGACGTGGTCGAACTGGGCAACACCCAGTCGCCCACCTTCACCAATGTCGGAGCCTTCTCGGACATCTCCGACCTGTACACCGAACTCGGTGGCGCCAACCTCTTGCAGTCCTTCGTGGCCGCCGGCGCGGTCGACGGCAAGAACTACGCCCTGCCTTACTACTTCGGCTCGCGTTACATGTTCTACCGCAAAGACATCTACGCCGCCGCCGGGGTCGCCCAGCCCACCACCTTGGAGGAGTTCAACCAGGCCGTGCTCCGGTTGACCCAGGTCAACCCCAACGGCATAGCCGACTTCTCCGGCTTCTTCATCGGCGGCCAGGACTGGCGCAACGGCATCTCCTGGATCTTCGCCAACGGCGGCGATCTGGCCCAGAAGGAGAACGGCCAATGGGTCATGACCTTGTCCGACCCGAACACGATCAAGGGTCTGCAGCAGCTGCAGGACATCTTCCAGAACGCCTCCAAGGCGCCTTCGACGGCCAAGGACGAGAGCCCCTGGCTCTACATCAACGATTCCGACAGCACCACCGACAAGGCCGCCGACGGCACTGAGACCGATCTGCCCACCTCGCTGGCCGCCGCCACCATCATGGCTCCGGGTTGGGCCCACTGGTCGATCGGCGACCTGGTGACGGTGGATGGCAAGCCGGCTCGGCAGTGGAACGACGACGTCTTCGGCGTCTTCGCCCTGCCCGGCGCCGACGGCCAGCCGGCCCCGGTCTTCGCCGGCGGCTCCAACATCGGCGTCTCGGCCGCCAGCCGCAACCAAGAAGGGGCGCGCGAACTGCTGCGCATCATCTTCTCGGCCGACTACCAGCGCATGCTGGGAGAGCAAGGCCTCGGCCCGGCCAACTCGTTGTACGTCGACTCGCTCGGCTCCGACCAATTCGCCCAAGCCCTGATCGCTTCGGCCGCCAACTCCAAGCTGACCCCGGCCGCGCCCGGTTGGGCCGGCATCGAAGGCTCCAAGTTGATGGAGGAGTTCTTCTCCAAGATCGCCCAGGGCGGCGATGTGGTGGCCTTGGCGGCGGAGTACGACGACGTGCTCACCCCGATGCTGAACCAGCGTTAACCACCTCAGCGAACCGTCCTCGGCTGGGCCACCGTCCCAGCCGAGGACGGTTCGGACAACGGGCCGCCCGCCGCGGCGCCGCCCCGGCTCCCGTTCGGGGGCCACGATTCAAAGATCCCATCAGCTCTGGAGGTCGCCGATGTCTTCGACCAGCTCCCGCCCCCGCGGCCACGGGCGACTCAATTGGGCCCCGTACGCCCTCCTCACTCCGGCGGTCGCCATCCTCCTGGCCGCCTTGGCCTACCCGGTGGGGTGGCAGCTGTACACCTCCACCCTCAAATTCGGGCTGGCCCAGCAGTTCGGCCAGCCAGCCGATTTCATCGGTCTGAGCAATTACACCGAGCTGCTGTCCGATCCTCAGATCTGGAGCGTGATCGGCCGCTCCCTGCTCTTCTGCTTCATCAATGCCGTCTTGACGGTGACCATCGGCGTGGCCCTGGCCCTGCTCATGCAGGCGGTGACCAAGGCGGTTCGCATCACGCTCCAGGTCGGCCTGCTGCTGGCTTGGGCCATGCCGGTGGTGACTTCGATGACGGTCTGGGTCTGGCTCTTCAACTGGCACTTCGGTCTCGTCAACTGGTTCTTGACAAAACTGGGCCTACCTTTCACCAACCACAACTGGCTGGAGCAGCCGTCCAGCTTCTACGCCATCGCCACCGCCATCGTGGTCTGGATGTCGGTGCCCTTCGTCGCCTTCTCGGTCTACGCCGGCCTGACCCAGGTCTCGACCGAAGTCATGGAGGCGGCCCAACTGGACGGGGCCTTGGGCCACCGCCGCTTCACCCAGATCGTGCTGCCCTTGATCCGACCGGTCCTGATGATCGTGCTGCTGCTCCAGATCATCTGGGACCTGCGTGTCTTCACCCAGATCCAACTGCTCCAAGACGCCGGGGCGCCGACCGCCAGCACCGATCTATTGGGCACTTACATCTACCGCCTCGGCGTCGGCTCCTCCAACTTCGGTCTGGCCGCCGCCATGAGCGTCTTCGTCTTGATCTTGACCGTGCTGCTGTCAGCCCCCTACGTCCGTTCGCTGCTGAAGGAGGACGTCGTATGACCGTCCGTCCAGCCCGGGCCGCCCTCGCGCGCCCCACCCCCCGCCGGCGGCTGCGTCCCGGCCGGCTGGCCGCCAACCTGGTCGCCGTCCTGATCGCCTTGGCCTGGGCCTTCCCGGTCTATTGGATGATCAACTCCTCCCTGCTGCCCAACGCCGTCCTGATCTCGTCTCGACCCCGGCTCTGGCCCTGGGGCGGCAGCTTCGACAACTACGCCGCCGCCTTGGCCTCGGGCAGCTTCTTCAACTCGCTGAAGACCAGCCTGATCGTGACTCTGATCGCCGTGGCGGCCTGTTTGCTATTCGCCTTCTGCGCCGCTTTGGCCATCTCGCGTTACCGCTTCCGGGGCCGCACCAGCTTCGTCTTGGCCATCCTCTTCATCCAGATGCTGCCGGCCGAGGGCCTCTTCATCGCCCAATACAAACTGTTGGCCAACGTCGGCCTGCTCAACCAGGCCGCCGGCTTGGCCGTCCTCTACACCGCCGCCGTGGTGCCCTTCACGATCTGGATGCTGCGCGGCTTCGTGGCCGGTGTGCCGGCCGACCTGGAGGAGGCCGCCATGGTCGACGGCTGTAGCCGCAGCGGCGCCTTCTTCCGCATCACCTTCCCCCTGTTGGCCCCCGGTTTGGTGGCCTCCGGCGTCTACGCCTTCCTGCAGGCTTGGAACGAGTTCACCATCGCCTTGGTCATCATGCAGAAAGAGGACGCCCGCACCCTGCCACTGTGGTTGCGCGGCTTCATCCAGGCCTCGGCCACCCGCGAGACCGACTGGGGCCAGGTCATGGCCGCCTCCACCTTGGTGGCCTTGCCTGTCATCGTCTTCTTCCTGCTGGTGCAGGGCCGCCTGACCTCCGGCCTGGTGGCCGGCGCGGTCAAGGGCTGAGCCTTGGGTCTCAGACTGGGCCTCGACGTCGGCGGCAGCAAGACCCGGGCCGTCGTCTGGGGCCGGACCGAGGCCGGGCCCGAGATCCTGGCCGACCACCGCCTGCCCACCCGGACCGGCCACGGGGGGGTGGTCGACTCCATCCTGCGGGCCAGCGACCAAGCCCTGGACCAGCTCGGGCTCGGCCGCGACGCCCTGGAAGCGGTCGGCGTCGGTCTGCCCGGCCTGGTCGACCCCGGCCTCGGACTGGTCCGTCAGGCCGCCAACCTGGGCTTGGTCGAGTTGGACCTGGCCCAGGCCCTGCGCCGCGGCTTCGACTGCCCCATCCGGGTCGAGAACGACGTCAAGGCCAGCGCCTGGGGGGCGGCCCAGCTGCTCCAGCGCTGCGACAATCTGACCTACGTCAACGTCGGCACCGGATTGGCCCTGGCCACCGTCCTGGACGGCCGTCTGCTGCGCGGCCAAGACAATGTGGCGGGTGAGATCGGCCACTTGACGGTCAGTCCGGGCGGCCCCCGTTGCGCCTGTGGCCAGCGCGGCTGTTTGGAGACCGTGGTGGGCGGCGGACCGCTCAGCCGCCGCTTGGCCGATCTCGGCCTCGACCTGGCCGGCCTACTGGGCGACCCCAGGCCGGTGGCCCGTCAACAGGCCAGCCGGCTAGTGGCCGGCCTGGCCACAGCCGTGCGGGTGGCCGCCTTGGCTTACGATCCGGCTCTGATCGTGTTGGGCGGCGGCGTCGTCAGCACCGCCGTCGGCTTGACCGAACTAGTGCGCCACCATCTGGCCAGCTCCGAACGGTCCTCCCCCCTGTTGGCCCAACTCCGCCCCAGCCAGCGCTTGGTCGAACTGGCGGCCGACCAGCCGGTCGGCGCCCTGGGCGCGGCCGAACTGGCCGCTGACGCCGCTCAGGACAGGTTCACGTAGCCCGAAGTGGCAGTGTAAGAGCCGCTGGTGCAGCTCACCTCCGCCTTGGTGTTGATCCGGCCGAAGCTGAACCCGGCGTTGTGGTTGGTCTCATTGGCCCCTTGAGTCCAAGTCCTCTGACTATGTCCAACATTGTTTTGCACCAAAGTACAGTTGACCGTACCCGGGAAACCACTGGTCGTAACCAACAGGGGATAGCAGGGATTATTGTCGGTGCAGAGTCCGCTGGACGTGCTTCTCAACTTGATCGACACGCTGGGGTGGTAATCGTTCGGCGCGGTGACGCTGGCCGATCGGATGGCGTCGGCTCGGGGCGACACGGTCGAGTGCAGGGTGGCGGTGAAGGTGACGGTGACGCCGAAACCGGCCGAGACGCAGTGCTCCGCCACTGACAGCGCCCCCGTGCCCGTCCCGGAGCCCCAAGACGCGCTGGTTCTGTTGTTGGTGATGGTGAGGGTGGCACCGAAACCACCGGCCTGGCCGGAGGCGGAGGCGCAGACTTGCTGATCGCCGGTGCCGCCGTGTTGGCGCACCGTCAGAGCGGGCGCGGCGAAGGCCGGTGGCGGCGGCGGGGCGGTGACGGCGCCGGTGTTGGTGACGGCCGGCCTCGGCGTGGTGGTCGAGTTGTCTTCCAAATGGGCCGTGAAGACGACCGTGGCCCCCGGGGTGGCGTCGACGCACCACGTGCCGGTCTGGATGACGTTCGAGCCGGTGGCGACGGCGGACTGGCCGCCGATGGAACTGGTCAGGTAGAGCTTGGCCGGCGTGCCCCGACCGTCCCCGCTGGCGCTGGCGCAGACGCCGTAGTCAGGTGTGCCGCCGCGAGCCCAGACCGGGACGTCGGGCGTCAGCAAGGGCAGGGCCGAGCTGACCAAGGTGACCTGGCCGGCTGGGGCGTCGTCGCGGGGCGGATCGGTCACTCCGGTAGTCAGATAGGCCGTGAAGGTGACCGCCTGACCAGGCGTCCCCGGATTGACGCAAAGCTCGCTGGTGTTAAGACCATTATTGCCGCTGACGGTGGCCGTCCGGTTGTTGTCATAGCTATTGACGACGTAGAGGCTGGCCGGATAGCCCCGCCCGTCGCCGTGAGCGGTGGCGCAGACCACATGGTCGCCCACTCCGCCTTGGCGGGTGGTCAGAGTCGGCTGCAGCAGGGGCGGCTTGGGGTCCTTCAGCGTGGTGGCGCTGGCCTGGGCCGAGGCCGGGTCGGGCCGGGTCGGATTGGTCGGCCCGCTGCTCAAAGTGGCGACGAAGTTCAAAGTGGTCTCCTCCGCCCCGGCGTCGACGCACCAATCCGTGATGGCCAGGCCGTCGATGCCGGTCTGGGAGGTCTGGGACACCACCGTGCTCCCCTTCGAGGCCCGCAGGCTCAAGGTGGCGGTGGCGCCGTGGGCGCTGGCGCTGGCGCTGGCGCAGAGCTGATGATCGCCGTAGGAGCCGTGGAGGCGGGCGGAGACCTGCGGCGTCGTCAACTGCCCGAAGACGGTCACGCTGCGGGTGGGCGAGTTCTGACAAGGGTTCCCGTTCTCATTGCAGAGTTGGACCTGGATCGCGGTCGGCAGACCGTTGGGCAGTCCGTCCACGATCACCTCGATGTGGCCGCCGTCCGGCCCTGGGCTGGTCAGGTGGACCCCGGGCCAGCCGATCAGGGTCAGGTTCGAGCTGGCTCCGCGCGCCGGCGGCACCTCCATGATCAGCTTGGCTTGACCGTCCTGACCGGTCGGGACCACGGTCAGGGAATTGGCTCCCCAGGCCGCCGGCACGCCGACGGCGGAGAAGTCGCCCTCCAGCGTGCAAGTGTGGGCCGGTCCACCGGTGGCGTTGCTGGCTTGCAGGGTGTAGTGGTAGGCGGTGCCGTCGTAAACCACCTGGTCAGTCCAGTGCAAGGCGTCGAGGGCGCCGGAACCGGCCTCGCCTCGGCCCGCCCGCACCACTCGGTAGGTCACCGGCCCCGGCCCGTTGGCGTCGGCCGCTGACCAGGACAGGTTGACCCGGGCCTGGTCGGCCAGATCGTCCGGTTGGATGGTCAGGCCGCCGTGACAGACCGGCCGACCGGAGGATTGGCCGCTGGTGGTGGCGGTCAGATGCGACCGCCCCATCCGGTTCTCGGCCGTCAAAGCGAAATCGTAGATGGTGTAGTTGTCCAAGCCGACGACTTCGAAGCTCCGCTGGTCGGCCGGCAGCTGGACCGACCCGCCCGGCCAAGCCAGATGGTAAGCGGTGACCGGGGTGCCGTCCACCGGGGCCGGCGCCCACTCCAACGCCACCGTGCCATCGCCCACGCCGACCACCTCGAAACGAGCCGACCGACCCGGGACCTCGTCCGGCACCTGACAGCCACCGACCGGGCTGAAATCAGACCAACCGGCCCGGTTCCGGGCCCGCACCTGGAAACAGGCCTCGACCCCGTTCGGCAGACCGACCACGTCGAAACGAGTCGCCCGACCGACCGACCACGACCGACCAGAGCCCACCTCGACCAACTCGAACTCCTCCACCGCCGCACCGTGGTCAGCCCCCGACGACCAGGTCAAACCCACCCCATGCGACACCACCGGACCAGCCGCCGGCGCCGACGGCGCCTCCGGGCGCCCGTACACCACCATCGTGAAGACGCCCGACACATGCCGCTCCGCCCGCGCCGGCTCCGAGCCCAGATCCGTCGCCACCACCTCGAACACCATCGGCCCGAAGGAATCCACCCCCGGAGACAAGACCAAACTGGTCCCCGACCACTCCAAGCCGCAGGCCATGCCCGACAGCTGCCGAGCCGACACCAGGGCGGGCCGAGCGTCCACCAAGGGCGACACCACCTGCACCCGATGCGACACCACCGTGCCTTGGGCCACGTCGGTCAGGGTCGACACCACCAGGGACGGCGGCGGCGCCTCCACCACCGTCACCACCAAGTCCGCCGGCGCCGCCTCGAAGCCCACCACGCCCAGCACGATCCGCTCCGACGAGCCCGGACGGGCCACGCCGGCCGCCCGCACCGACAGCACATGCTCGCCCGACGACACCGACACCCCGTTCAGGGGGCTGGCCAGAACGGCCGAGAACAGCAACGATCCCACCTGGCTGGGATCCGGCATCCAGACATGGCACAGACTCGCCACGTCCAGCAAAACCGGCCGGCCGCCCTGCACCACTTCGACCGGTTCGGCCGGACAACGCAGCACCGGCACCACCGGGCCGACCTGCACCGGGATCGTGACCCAGCCGGACACGATGTCCGGGTCGGACGAGTCCTCGGAGTCCATCAACTCCAAGGTGATCGAACCGGGGCCGACGTAGCCGTTCAGGGCCGTGACCTGGAGCTGGGTCGAGCTGACGGCCTCGACCGTCAGACCGGACAGGGGGGCCGCCTCGGCGGCGGACCGGCTGGTGACGCGGACCGTCGTACCTCGGGGGGACTCGACGTAATCGTTGACGTCCACCGTCACCGACGAGTCCCGGTCGACCAAGATCTCACCCGACGACACCAAACCCAAACCGCCGACGCCGGCCGCCGGCACGAACAAGACAGCGGCCGAACGGGCCCCCGAGCCGTCCTCCACCACGAACACCACCGACCGCACCCGCTCCATCAGGGCCGCCTCCACCCGACCGGACGGATCGAACACCACTCCCGAGCCCGTCACCTCCACCAAGCGCAGGTCCGACGCCTCGCCGTCGACGTCCCAGGCGTCGTCCAACACCTCGGCCACTCCGACCGAGCCGGAGGCCGCCGCCAAGTGGTCGTAGACCCGGGGCGGATTCAAATAGCCCACCTGGGAGCGCACCGAGACCGCCCCGGCCGGGCCCACCCCAGCCGAACCGATCAGGGCGTAGCCCACCGAGACCGACGCCGCGCCCACGCCCGGCGCCACCGCCGACAACAGACCCGACTCCTGGTCCAGCGACACCGAGTCCGGTGTCACTGAATTGGTCTGCTCCAACGGGGCCACCGTCACCTGATCGCCCACGCCCACCAGATCGTTCGAAGCCGGGTAGACCGACACTCGGGCCCCCGGCTCCGCCGTCACCACATCATCCACCGCCACCGGCGGCTGCACCTGACCCGGACCAGTCCAACCAACCCGCACCACCGCGAACCCAGACCGACCATAACGATCCGACACCAACACCTGAAACTCATCCGTACCAGCCGACGACTCACTCGGAAAAGACTGATACCTAACCCCAGTCGGCAACAACTCCAAAACCCGACCCAACCGCGGAGCCGCCACCAAACC
>JAIRYW010000070.1 GCA_031267645.1 Propionibacteriaceae bacterium | reverse complement strand
AACATGGCCAAGACGTCGGCCTCGGAGTGGGCCAGGCGCCTGACCGGGGCGGCCTGGACCTGGTCGACCCGCAGCTCGATGGTCTCGGCCAGGGCGGCCAGACCGGTCGCGTCGCGGTCGATCGACAGTTCCAAGATGTCGGCCAGGCCGAAGCGGTCGGTCAAGGTCTCCAAGTCGGGCAGGGCCATCACCACGAAGGCGTCCTCGTTGCCGCCGGTGGTCAAGATTCCGCGCACCGACAAGCGGAGTGTGCGCTCGACCGCCGCCGGCTCCGGCGCGGTCGAGTCCGGCGAAGAGGGGTCTGGCGCGGCGGGGGTCGAGGGGTCCTCGGTGACGGTGCCTTGGTGTTGGCCGTGGCCGGGGGTGGCCGAGATCGGCTCGGCGGCTTGGGTCAAGGCCAGCGTGATGACGTCGCCCGGGGCCAAGCCGATCAGTTCGGCCACGTCGCGCCCGACCAAGGCCTGGCCGTCCTGGTCCGGCCAGTCGCCCTCGACGTCCCAGTAGCCCTTGGCCGCCTGGGCTCGGGCCAGATCGGCGCCGGCGGCCAAGAAGGGCTGCTGGTTGATCCGGACGTTGGCGTAACTGAAGGAGACGCTCGAGACGACTTCGGAATCGGTCAGAATGGCCTCGACCTGGGCCACGGTGGCGTTGTCCAGGGCCGGACTGCCGGCGCTGGGCAAGACGATCAGATTGGCCCCCAAGGAGCGGATGTCCTGGCTCAGGTGGCGCGGTATGTCGATGGCCAACAGAGCCAGGGCGAAGATGGTGGTCGATCCGATGGCGACCGCCAAGATGGCGATCAGGACGCGCGAACGGCGTCGGGTCAAGGAGCGCCGCAGCATCAACCAGGCCATGGCCCGACGGCGGCTGGAGGCTCGACGATCCGGCCGGGGGCCGGCCGCCGGGCGGTGGGAGGTCTGGGGCTCGGCCATGGTCACCGACCGTGCAAGACGTCGGCTGGGCGGAGCCGCAGCAAGAGTCGGATGGAAGGCAGAGAGGCGGTCAGCACGACCGCCGCCACGCCCAGGGCGACCAAGACGGCGACGGCCGGGCGGGGGGTGATGGCGGAGTCGAAGACGGTCCAACCGATGGCCTGGGACAAGCCCAGGCCGAGCCCGTAGCCGACCATCCCGCCGGCCAGGCCGACCAAGGTCAACTCGGCCAAGATCAGACGGACCACGGCCCCGTCGGTGGCGCCGACGGCCTTGAGCAGGCCGATCTCGGCCGACCGTTCCATCACCTGGGCTGTCACCAGGTTGGCGATGGCCAGGGCCGAGGCGGCCAAAGCCAGCAACGACACCAGCACCATGATGGCGCTGGTCTTGTTCAAGATGGCCCCCTGCGACTCCGTGATCTGGCGCTGCGGCTTGGCCACGGCGTCGGTCATGACCTCCTCGATCTGATAGGCGATGGAGGAGGCGTAGGCGGTGCAGTACCAGGTCTCCCACTCCGACACCGTCAGACTGGCCGGGTTGCGGGCCGCCCGCCGGGCCAGATCGTTGTCCGGCGTGGTCAGCGCCGCCACCTCGATCCGGTCGACCTGGCCGGGCCGGCCGGACAGGCTCTGGGCCACGGCCAGGGGGACCACGATCTGGCCGTCCTCGTCGCCGCCCGAGTCGATCAGGCCGGCGATGACGAGGACGGCTTGGTCGCTCTGGCCCCGGACCGTCACCCGGTCGCCCAAACTCCAGCCCTGGCTGGCTGCCAGATCGGTCCCGACCAGGGCCGAGCCGATGTCTTGGTCGGCGATCCAAGCGCCCTCCAGCCGCCACCAGGAGCGCAGGTCGATCAGGCCGGCCTGGGTCTGTTCACCGCTGGGCAGTTCGAGGCGGCGGGAGAACCAACTGCCGACCAAGCCGACCGGCCGGTCGACCCCGTCGACGGCGACCTCGGTCTCCAAGAAGGGGCTGAAGGCGACCACGTTGAAGGCCCAGAAGATGGTCTTGACTCCGGCCACCTCGTCCTCGCGCAGGGCGGCCGTGGGACTGGCGGCCAGTTGGTCGTCGCCGTACAGGTCGAGGACGACGGCGGCCCCTTTGGGCTGGACCACGATATTGGCCCCGTAGGTGCTCAACTCGGCCGAGACCTTGTCGCCGATGTCGAAGACGACTCCCAACAAGGCGGTCGCGACCGAGGCTCCGAGGGCGGCGGTGCAGGCGATCAAACCGCGGCCGCCCCGGCGGCGGGTGAGGGCTCCACGGAGCATGCGCCAGAACATCGGGTCCTCTCAGGCGAAGATCGTCGCGGCCGCTTCGAGATCGGCCACTTGGATGACGATGGCCCCGTCGGTCAGACCGTAGTCCAACGGGATGGGGTTGCAACCGCCTCGGAAACCGATGGTGGCGATGTTCATGACCACGTCGCAGAGCCGGCACAAGATACGGCCGGCCAATTCGATGTAGCCGGTCGGGCCGCAGATCTCACAGGCGTCCAAGCCGACGCCGTAGGCGCCGCCGTTCTTACGGATGACGATGAAGCGGACCTCGGTGCCGTCGGCGGCGGTGTGGGCGAAGCGGTGCAGATGCCCGTCGGCCACCGCTTCCAGGGGGATGACGGCCTGGCCGGCCACGATCTGGAAGGGCTCGGGCGGAGATAGCTCCGGTTTACGGGCGTCCCAAGCCGCCAGCGCCGTCACGGTCAATCCGATCAAACCGACCAGGCCCAGGGCGAGGACCATCCAGCGGCGCTGGCGCCGGGCTTGGGCCAGAGCCAGACGGGTTTGGGCCGGATGGTCTTCGGGCTGGGCGGCTGGGCGGCGGGCGGCCCGCCAGCGGCTGAGGGTCAGGACGGCGGTCAGACCGACCAAGCTGAACAAGACCCAAGATTGGTGGTTGATGGCCCAGACCAGGGCGCGGAAGGCCGGCCGGGGCAGCCGCACCAGCCGGCGAGCCTGCAAGAACTGGACGATGGTGACGACTTGGCTGGCCAGGGTCACAGCCCAGGCCCCGGTCAAGACCAGGGCGGTCACCAGCCGGCTGGCGCCAGCCGTGGCCCGGGCCAGGGCCACCACGGCCAGGACCAACAGGCCGGCCCCGAGCAGGAAGCCGGCCCCACGCTGCAAGGACTCGCTGTTTAGAGCCGATTGGCCGGGCAAGACCCGGTCGGACCAGGCCAGGGCCACGCCGGGCCAGACCCTCAGATTGATCAGCCCGGCCACCACGGCCACGGTTCCGCTCAGCAGCGGCCCGCTGACGCGGCGCCAGACCAACACCAGCAACCCGATCTCGGCCAAGACCAGGGGGGACAGGGTGGCCAGCGCCACCATCTCACGGTCGGTGAAGACGGCGCCGGCCCTCAGACCGGCCACCACCAGGCCGGCGGCCAGGCCGGCCGCGCTGCCTGAGGCCAAGGCCCGCCAGAGGGAACGGCGGTGGACCGTGGCAGTCCCGGCGGCCACCCAAGCCGTCAGGCAAGCCAGGGCCAGGGCCGCTGGGGCGACCCCGGCCACGACATTGATGAATTGATTCAGCACGCAGTTCCTCGATCCGCCCGTCCCCACTCGGCCATTCGTCAGACGCCTCGGCCGCCGGCCGGTCCTTGAACCAGCCGACGGCCGGAGCCTAGTCGGTCCGGACCGAGTCTTCCCGATCCGGACCGACTAGCCGTCGGTTCAGGGTCTCACCACTCCCGCGGGGTGTAATCGAAGGTCCACTCGGCCACGATCGGGGTGGTCCAGTAGCGGCCCGTCACGCCCGTCTCAGGATCGATGTGGAGGACGTGCCCGGCTTGCTCCGGGGAGTAGATGGTGAAGATGACCTGGTAGATGCCAGCGTCGGGCAAGGCGATGTTGGCGCCGTAGTGGGGCCCGTCGGTGGCGTTCATGGGCATGAAGGTGCCGGAAGCGGCCACCTCGCCGCTCTCTTTCTCGATCGAGTAATCGACCCGCAGATTGGGCACGAAGTCGCCCACGCCGTAACCCAGATCATTGGGACCGGCCGAGATGTCGGCTTCGATGTGCATGTCGGACTCGGCCGCCGACAGGCCGGTGCCGGCCGGCTCCATGTCGACCGGTTGGAAGTAGACGGCGGCGACTTCCAGCGGCGGCAGGTCGAGCGTCTCGCCGATCGGGTATTCAGTGAAGCCGGGGGCGTCGCCCGGGCCGGGGGCCTGGGCCGGCGGATCGGAGACCTGCGTCTGGTCGTCGGCCGGTTTGTCTGACGACGAGCAGCCGGTCAGGCTCACGGCCAAGGCGACCATGGCCAAGCCGAGTAGGCGCGTTCTCGATTTCATATGGTTTTCTCCCATTCGGTTGATTCGGGTGGTTGCGGTGGTGGATCAAGTCGAGGCGGTCGGGGCGGCGGCGACGGGGGTGGAGGCCGTTGGGGTCTCGGCCGCAGGGGTATCGGCCGCCGGCGCTTCGACGGCTGGTTCGGCCACGGCGGCCGGATCGGCCGGACCGCGGGCCCGGCGGAAGGAGACGGTCAGCCCGACCACCATGACGACTAGGACCAAGCCTTGGGCGGCCAGGGTCTGCACGGTCGGATAGAAGCCGAGCCAGTCGATCGAGGGCAGCCCCGGCAGCGGGGTCATAGGCACGACGTCGCCCTCTTGCAGCTCCTTGATCCCGGAGCCGGCGAAGCTGAGGGCGAGCAAGGCCAGCAACAGCGAGGTGGCCAGGAAGAAGGGCCTCAGGGGCAAGCGGACCGACAGGAAGCGCATGGCCAGGTAGACCCCGACCAAGGCCACCAGGCCGACGCCCAGGCCGAGCCAGATCCCGCCGCTGGCGTCGCCCGCGCCGGCCCGCAGGGCCTGGTAGAGCAAGATGACCTCGGCCCCTTCCCGGAAGACGGCCAAGAAGGCCACCAAGGCCAGCGACCAGACCGAGCGCCGGGACAAGGATTGGTCGGTCTGGGTTTTGATGTAGGCGCTCCAGGCTCCGGCCCCGGACTTGGCCGCGATCCAATTGGAGACCCAGATCAGCATCACCATGGCGACCAAGATGGTGGCGCCCTCGATGATCTCCTGGGGCGCCCCGGCCAGGGCGGTCAGAGCGTTCAGGGCGATCGCCAGCAGGACCGAGGCCACCACCGCCGCCGCCGCTCCGGCGTAGATGACGGGCAGCTTGGCCCCGGCTCCGGACTTGACCAGGTAGGCGATGATGGCGCCCAACACGATGATGGCTTCGAAGCCCTCGCGCAAGATGATGAGGAGGGACTTCAAGAACAGACCGGTGGCGTCCGGTTGGGCCCCGTCCAAGCGGCCGGCTTGGTCGACCAACATCTCGATCAGGGCGTCGAGGTGCTGGCGCACCTCTTGGTCCGGGCCGCCGGCCAGGACGGCCCGTTTGATCAAGGTGAACTCGTACTCGGCGTCGGTGGCGGCCTGGCCGGAGATGTAGGCCATGACGTTGCGTTCGAAGCCGTCGGCCTCGTAGTGGCCGTAGTAAGCGTCGTTGACCAGGTCGCGGGCGGCCTCCAACTGGCCGTCGCGATAGGTCTGCCAGGACTGCTCCAACAGGTCGGTCATGGCGCTGGCGACGTCGCCCCAGGTGGCGGGGGCAGCGGTCGGGTCGGCGGCGGCCGGTCGGGCGTCGCCCACCCACAGCCCGATGGCGACGGCGGCGGCCAGGGCCAGACCGGCCAGGGCGGCGGCGCCTCGGCCGAGCAGTCGTCTCACAGTCAGGCTCCTCGTTGTCTCAAAGTCGTGGGATGGACGGGAATCGTCTGGTCGCTGGGCGGCCCGGTCGAAATAAGCTAGGTAAGTCTTGCCTAATTCAGCGAAGGCAAGCCTAGCCTAAGTTCGAGGAGCGGAAAGCGCCAAATCGAACCTTCGGCGCCCCGACTCGGAGGGGCCCCGAGCCGGACTCGGCGCCGTCGGCCGCGCGCGGGCAGACGGGCTGCGGCCGTCCCCGCCACTAATCTGATGCCGGAGCGATGGCCGTCGGCCGCTCGACCGGCCCGATGAAGGAGCGTGACGGGTGAACAGGACGCCGTCCAGCCCCCCCACCCCCCAGCCGTCCGCCGGCTCGAGCCGGGCGGCTGACCGGCGGACCGTCCAAGGCAGCGCCCTTTTGACCTTGACCTCCCTGATCTGGGGCTTCTCCTTCGTGGCCCAGCGCGCCGGTATGGACCACATCGGCCCCTTCCTCTTCAACGGTCTGCGCTACTCGCTGGGGGCGGTCAGCCTCTACGTCGTGATGTGCTGGCGTCAGCGCGGCCTGAGGCCGGCTTTCGGGCGCACCCGCCGGGACGGCCAGCAGCCGATCAGCTGGTCCAACCCCACCATCCGGGGCGGTTTGCTCTGCGGCCTGGCTTTGTTCAGCGCCTCGGTCCTGCAGCAGATCGGTGTCATCACCACGCCGGCTGGCAAAGCCGGCTTCCTGACCGCCTTGTACATCGTCCTGGTGCCCCTGATCGGCCTGCTGATCGGGCGGCGGACACGCTGGAACGCCTGGCTGGCGGCCGGAGTGGCCCTGGTCGGCCTCTACTTGCTCTGTCTGACCGAACGGCTCGACATCGCGCCCGGCAACCTAGTGGTGTTGGGCGGGGCCCTGTTCTGGGCCGGGCACATCTTGGTGACCGACCATTTCGTGCGCTGGGCCGACGTGTTGCGGATGTGCTGCCTGCAGTTCATGACCGCCGCCGTGTTGTCCTTGCTGTTGGCCCCGCTGCTGGACGGGCGCCTCAGCTCGCAACCGGCCAGCTGGACGGGCATCTGGTCGGCTCTGCCCGCCATCGCTTTCACCGGTCTGCTGTCCTCGGGCGTGGCCTTCAGCCTGCAGGCCTTCAGCCAGCGTTACGTGGCCCCGGCCGTGGCCTCCTTGATCATGTCCTTGGAGTCGGTCTTCGCCGTCCTGGGCGGGGCAGTGGTGTTGCACGAGACTCTGACCGAGCGGGAAGCGGTCGGTTGCGTCGTCATGCTGATCGCCGTGCTGCTGGCCCAACTGCCGCTCAGCCGCCGGCGGCCCGTGTCGCCCCCGCCGCCGGTCGGGCCGGCGACCGGGCCGGACCGGGCCGGACCAGCCGCCGGCCCCTGAGCCGGTGCCGGTCGGCCAAGGCGTCGCATGGGCCTGGGCCGGCGGGAGCCGGCCTATAAACTGACCCGGACGACGGACTAGGGCACAGGAGGACGCATGGGCCCCGACTTGGTGGTAGTTGGATCTGGCTTGTTCGGGCTGACGGTGGCGGAACGGGTGGCCAGCCAACTGGGCCGGCGCGTCCTGCTGATCGAACGGCGCCAGCACATCGGCGGCAACTCGTACTCGGACCGCGACCCGGCCACCGGCATCGAGGTCCACACCTACGGCTCCCATATCTTCCACACCGCCAACGACCAGGTCTGGGCCTACGTCAACCAGTTCACCGCCTTCACCGACTACGTCCACCGGGTCTACAGCACCCATCGCGGCGAGGTCTTCCCCCTGCCCATCAATCTGGGCACCATCAATCAGTTCTTCCGCTCCGCCATGGGCCCGGCCCAAGCCCGCGCCCTGATCCAGAGCCAAGCCTCGGAACTGGACGGCCGCTCGCCGGCCAACCTGGACGAACAGGGCGTCAGTCTGATCGGGCGGCCCCTGTACGAGGCCTTCATCCGCGGCTACACGGCCAAACAGTGGCAGACCGACCCGACCGAGCTGCCGGCCTCCATCATCGCCCGCCTGCCGGTGCGCTACACCTACGACAATCGATATTTTGGAGATCCCCATCAGGGCCTGCCGGCCGACGGTTACGACCGTTGGCTGGAGCGGATGGCCGATCATTCCTTGATCGAAGTGCGGCTGGGCTGCGACTTCTTCGACCGGGCCCAGCCAGCCAACCGAGACGCCGTGGTGGGGAATGTGCCGGTCGTCTACAGCGGTCCGATCGACCGCTACTTCGACTACCAGGCCGGCCCGCTGGCCTGGCGCACCCTCGACTTCGAACGCGAAGTCTTGCCGGTGGGCGACTTCCAGGGCGCCGCGGTCATGAACTACGCCGACGTCGACACGCCGTACACCCGCGTCCACGAGTTCCGTCATTTCCACCCGGAGCGGGACTATCCGGCGGACCAGACCGTCGTCATGCGCGAGTTCTCCCGCTTCGCCACCGCCCAGGACGAGCCCTACTACCCGGTCGCCACCGCCCAGGACCAGTCCCGGCTGGCCCGTTACCGGGAACTGGCCGCCGGTCAGCCAGAGGTCTGCTTCGGCGGCCGGCTGGGGTCGTACCGCTACCTCGACATGCACCTGGCCATCGCCGCCGCCTTGGATTTGTTCGAGCATCAGCTCAGGCCACGTCTCAGCGGCGCCCAGGGATGAGGCGCTAGATGGTCCAAGTCCCCGCCAGCGACCGGTCGGCGGCCGGCGACGGCGTCACGATCGACGTCATGATCCCTTTCTGGGGCGACCCCGAACTGCTGTTCGAGGCCATCGGATCGGTCCGGGCCCAGACCGATCCGAATTGGCGCTTGACCGTGGTGGACGACTGCTATCCCGAGTCGGTGGCCCAGCGGATGGCGGAGTTGGGCGATGATCGGCTGCGCTACGTGCGCAACGAGCGCAACGTCGGTATCACGAATAATTTCCGCCGCTGCATCGAGTCAGCCAGCGCTGACATCGTGGTGCTCATGGGCTGCGACGACCTCATGTTGCCGAATTACGTCGCCACCGTCCGGGCCGCCGCCCAGGCTTGTCCCAGGGCCAGTCTGATCCAGCCCGGAGTCGAGGTGATCGACCAGTCCGGGGCCACTGCGGTCAGTCTGCGGGACTTGGTCAAGGCCCGACTGGTCCGGCCCCGCTCGGACCGTCCCCTGCTGTTGACCGGCCAGCGGGCCGCCGCCAGCCTGCTGCGGGGCAACTGGCTCTACTGGCCGTCGCTGGCCTTCCGGCGCCGCGACCTGGCCGGGGTGGACTTCCGGGACTCCTTCCCGGTCATCCAGGACCTGGCTTTCGTGATGGATCTGATCCTGGCTGGCGGCAGTCTGCTCTACGTCCCGACCGTTTGCTTCCGTTACCGTCGCCATGCGGCCAGCGCCTCGTCGTCGGCTGCGATCGACGGCAGCCGGTTCGAGGGCGAGCGACGCTATCTGGCCCTGGCGGAGCGTTTGACCCGGGCTAAGGGGTGGAGGCGGGCGGCCGGCCGGGCGCGTTGGCGGCTGCTGTCGCGGCTGGACGCTCTGACCATCGTGCCTGGGGCCATCGCTTCGCGGCAGTGGGCCGGTTTGGCTCTATTGCTGCGCCACGTGGTCGGTTTCGGAGCCGGTCCGACCGAACCGGTCGCCGCCGACCGAGGCTGATCTGGGGATCACGGGCCGGTGAGTCGGAAGCGGCCCAGGGCGTAGGCCAGGGAGCTGACGATGGCAGTCGAGCGGCGCTGCAGGACCAAGGGGAAGCGCACTAGGTAGGACAACCGTCGGAACAGGCTGGATTGGTCGATGAAGCCGAGCAAGGCCGCCCGGTCGTCTGCCCCAAGGTCGCCGCCGATGGTCTCGGCCAAGGCCTGCGCCTGCCGGGTGGCGGGGGAGCGGTCCAAGGCGAAAAGCCGGCCCAACTGCTCCAGTCGGCGGCTCCAACCGACCGTGAAACCCATTTCGTTGCCGCTATGGATGCGGTAACGCACATGGGGCTTCGGATCGAACACGACCTGCCCCAAGCCGGCCGCCAAACAGTAGATCCAGTTGTCGTGCATGATGGCCGCCTCGGGGTCCATCGTGTCCCGGGCCAGACGGACCAGAGGCTGGTTGAGGGCCATGGTGTGGCCGGAGGCGATGATCTGGAGCAGGGAGTTGCGGAAAGAGGGGCCGCGCGGGACTAGATCGGTCAGGCCCACCGGGTTGAGTTGAGCGTCCGTCACGGTCGACCGGCAGCAATACAAACCGGGTCGGTCGGGGTCGAGCCGGGCCAAGGCGGCGGCGGCCAGCTCGGCCTTGTCCGGCTCCCAGTAGTCGTCCTGGTCGCACAGCATGGTGACTGGGCGGTCCGGGTCGGCCACCCGCAGCAATTCGAGGAAGGCGGCCGCCGGGCCGACGTGCTGGCCGGCCACCTGAGCGATGGCGAGCGGGCCGGGGTCGAAGGCGCGGACCTGGGCCAAAGTGTGGTCGGTCGAAGCGTCGTCGCGCACTAAGACGGCGATCTGATCGGCCACCGTTTGCCGGCGCAGACTGTCCAGCTGCTGCTCGACGTGGGCGGCCCCGTTGTACGTCGCCAGCAGGACCTGTATCGGGCGGGGCATCAGACGGGGTCGAAGTCGATGGTGGGGTCGGAGTAGACCGGGCCGCTGGAATGCCCGTTGGTGCGGATGGCGAAGAGCCCGGCCCGGTTGATGGCGTCGAGGCGGATGTCGCGTTCGTCATGCAAGGCCAGATTGACGACGTAGTCGCCCTCGCCCAGTTGGAGGTCCGGAAAACGGAGGACGCATTTGTGCGTGCCGGAGCCGGTCGGCAGCGGGGCGTCCAGGAAATCACGGGTGTTGACGCTCAGGCAGTGGTTGCCCAGGGTGGTCTCGATCGAGGCCTGCAGGCTCCAACCGGAGACGGGCTGGGCGAAGGTCAGCTCGAGGTTGACGCACAGGGTCAGCCCCGGTGGCGATACCACCTGAAACTCGGAATGGTGATACGACGGTTGCTCGCTGGTCAGGTAGACGCTGTCGATGCTGGCTTGATAAGCCGAGTGCTCGGTCTCGTTGGACTCTTTGTTGGCTTCGATGACCCGCTGGTAATCCCGTCGCAAGCGGCCCAGGGCGATCAGAGGCACGTCGTCGACCACCACCCGGCCCTTCTCCAACAAGATGGCCCGATCGCACAGGTCGGCCACCTGGCCGGGGGCGTGGCTGACGAAGACGATGGTGCGACCCTCGTGTTGGAACTGGCGGATCTTGTCCATGCACTTCTGCTGGAACGGCTCGTCGCCGACGGCCAGGACCTCGTCCACCAAGAGCACGTCCGGGTCGACGTGCACGGCCACCGAGAAGGCCAGGCGGACGTACATGCCGGAGGAGTAGAACTTGACCTGGGTGTCGATGAAGTCGGGAATGCCGGAGAACTCGACGATGTCATTGAAGTAACGTTGCGCTTCCGAGCGGGACACGCCCAGCACCGAGGCGTTCAGGAAGATGTTCTCGCGGCCCGACAGGTCGGGGTGGAAACCGGCCCCCAGCTCCAGCAGAGCGGCCACTCGCCCGCGCACTTGGACCCGGCCTTGGTTGGGCGTCAGGATGCCGCCGATGATCTTGAGCAGGGTCGATTTGCCGGAGCCGTTGGGTCCGACCAGCCCGACCGACTCGCCGGCGTTGATCGAACAGGAGACGTCGGCCAGGGCCTGGAAGGTCTCATTGGTGGTGCGGGCCCGGCTGGCGTTGAGCAGGCTCTCTTTGACCGATTTCTGTTTGCGTAAGGTGAAGGACTTGACCAGGTGCTCGACCCGCACGACTTCGACGGCCATCAGATCTCCTGGGCGAAGTTACGCTGCAGGCGGTCGAACACGCGCTGGCAGAAGAACAGCGCCACCAGGCCGACGCCGAGGGTGATGAGCAGGCGGGCCAGCAGATGGTCGGGAGCGAAAGACGGATCGCCGTTGCCCACCCACAGACCGTTCTGCATGCCGAAGACGGCCACCGTGATCGGATTGGCCATGTAGATCTCTTGCAAGGTGGTTCCGACCTTGGACGCCACCATGGGCCAGGAGTAGACCACCGGCGAGGCCCAGAAGCCGATCAAGAGCAAGACCTCGACCAAGTGCTGGATGTCGCGTAAATACACATTGGTGGCGGACAGGATCAGAGCCAAGGCGGTGCCCCAGATCGTCGCCACCATGATGCCGAGCACAGGGTAGAGCAGGTGGGAGCCGTTGACCCCGCCGCCGACGGTGAAGGCGGCCAGCAGCAGGATGATCAGCTGGACGGCGAAATTGAAGGCAGCCGATCCGACCGCCGCCAAGGGGAAGATCTCGCGCGGCAGATAGATCTTCTTGATGATGCCGGCGTTCTCCACGATGGAGCGCGTGCCCATCATGACGATCTCGTTGAACAGCGACCAAACGGTCAAGCCGGTGTAGACGTAGATGGCGAAATTGGGGATCATGCGCACGGCGCCGAGGAATTGACCCATCACCAGGTAGTAGATCAACAGCATCATCAAAGGCCGGATCATCGACCAGACCAGGCCCAGGGCGGAATCCTTGTAACGCGATTTGATCTCGCGCTTGACCAACAGCAGGATCAACTCGCGGCGGGACCAGATGACACTGACGGACTGGGCGACGCCGGAGATGAAGCCGCGTGGGGTGTTGGTGTCCCGCAGCGGTTCACCGGCCAGCCGCTCCATCCGTTCTTCAGCCAAGCTCAACGGGACCTCCGCCTTCTGGATGTGCCTCGGTGACGAGCGCTTACGAGACCACATCTTAGCCAGACCGACGATCCGATCACAGGGCGCCGAGTCGGCCCCTGGGGCCGATGGCCGGCTCAGAGTCGGGCGGGAAGCCCGACCTGGCCCGGCGGGCGGGCCGCGGTCGCCGGATCTGGGGGTTAGAGTTGGCTCACGCGCGACTGAGCCTGATGGCGGCAGTCGCTTCGAAGACTTACGGCCCCCGACGGTCGGAGAGGAGACTTCAGGTCGATGGCGTCAGGACCGGTCCCCAGCCGACAGCTCTCCCTGTTGGTCTTCAGCGGCTCAGACCCGGCCTCCGCCACTAAAGGGTGGCCAGTGGTGGAAGTCCACCGGGTCTTGTCGGGACGGATGAGGCCGGCTGCGGCCAGTCGCACCATGCAGACCAAGTCCGCTGTCGTCGACGCGGATTTAGTGGTGGTGGTCCCAGAACCGGGTGACTTGCGGCCGGGTTGGCTGGCGGCGGCGGCCGACGCCGTGATCGAGGGCGCTGACGCGGTGGTGTTGGGCTCTCCCGACTCTCCGCTGGCGGGCACGCCCTGCCCGCTGGGGGCGGCCACGGTGTTCAACGGCGGCGCCCTGCGCGAGCTGCGCGGACTGTTCGGGTGGCCGGAGCCGGAGCTGGTTGTGCCGGACGCGCTGTGGCGGTTGGTCCTGCGCGGCGGTCGGGTGGAGTGTTTGAGCGGCCATCTGAGGCCCGGGGCCCAGGTGGCCGACCTGACCCGATCGCAATTGTTGAGCCTGGCGGCCAGCAATCTGGAGTTGAGCACGATACGGACCTGTTTGCCGCCGTTGTCCTTGGCCATGGTCAGTCAGCCGCTGCGGCTGACCGGCACGGACACCGCGGCCCTCGATCTGCGGCGCTCGCCGGGCGGGGACGACATCGGCACCTTGACGGTGCCCGCGGCCGGCCTGGACGGCACGCGCGTGATCGACGCTTGGCTGGACCAGCTCGAGACCGTCAGCTGGACCAGGCCGTTGGCCCAGTGCACGCGGCGGCTGAGCGATCGATGGCTGGCCCAGCCGGTCGCCAACCTGATCGATCAACTGTGGCGCGACATCGGCCCGGACGGCGACGCCTCCCTGGGCGGTCAGCGTCAACTCCTGGAAGGGGCCTTTTTCGGCGGTTTCTCGCCCCGGCCGCGTTTGCGGCTATTGGTGGTGATGGATTCCTTCCACGGTTCGACTGAGGCCAAGATGGAGTCCTGGGCCACCGTCTTGGGCACGGAGTTCGACGTTCGGGTGCTCGACATCACCACCCGGACCATGCGTCAATTCGAGGGCCCGTCCTGGGTCGAGGTCCAGATCAAACCCGACAAAATTCCGGATTGGCCCGACCTGGTGGCGCTGGACGCGGTCTTGCTGCGCAGCGTGGCTTGGTTGGCTGAGTCCAGCCTGCCGGTCTGGGTCGACGCCACCGATTGGCCCTTCCGAGACGACTTGGCCAGCGAATACCCCGGCGTCGGGCGCAGCCAGCCGCCGGGCGTCACGGTTCAGTTGCTGTCGGAGACCTTGGACCGGGCCGACCATCTGGTGGCCGGAAACGTCGAGCAGCGCGATTGGCTGCTGGGCGCCCTGGCCGGCCGGGGGCGCGTCACGCCGGTGATCTACGACGAGGACCAGTCGCTCAACAACCTGGTCGAGGTGGCGGCGCCGGATTCGGCCCAGGCCCTCTGGCGCTGGTGCCACCGTCCGCTGCGGGCGGCCGACCTGGTGCAGACCTGTCCTAGAGCCGGCACGGTGGCGCCCCGTAAATCGAACGGGTCCGGTCTGATGGCTCGGCTGAGGAGGAGAGCATGACAGCGGTCGAGACGGTCGACCGGGTTCCCTTGGTCTCGGTCGTCCTGGTCAATTACAAGGGAGCCGATGACACCATCGAGGCTCTGCACCATCTGCGCCAAGTCGACTGGCCGGCTGACCGGATGCAACTGATAGTGGTCGACAACGATTCCCAAGACGGTTCCGAGGCGGCCATCAGGCGGGCCGCCCCCTTCGCCGAGGTGTGCCAGAGCGGCGCTAACTTAGGTTTCGCGGGCGGTTGCAACCGGGGCGTCGAGCTGGCCCGGGGCGAGTTCGTCGGCTTCATCAACTCGGACGCCAAGCCCGACTCCCGCTGGATCGCGGCCGCCTTGGAGACCTTCGATGAGGACCCCCTGATCGCGGCGGTGGCCTCGCGCGTCCTGTCTTGGGAGGGCGACGCGGTCGACTTCGCCGACGCCATGATGACTTGGTTCGGCATGGGCGCCAAGCCGACTTTGGGGCTGTCGGACGAGGCCGAGGTCGACACGCCCAAGGACGTCCTCTTCGCCACCGGTTCGGCCATGTTCGTGCGGACCGAGTTCTTCCGCCGGGTGGGCGGCTTCGACGAGCGCTTCTTCATGTTCTACGAGGACGTCGATTTCGGTTGGCGCACCAACATCTTGGGCCACCGCGTCCGCTACGCGCCGGATTCGGTGGCCTATCATCGCCACCACGGCGCGATGAAGAAATTCGGTGACTTCCGCGAGATGTTCTTGCTCGAACGCAACGCTTTGTTCTGTCTGTACAAGAACCTGGGCGACGACCTTCTGCGGACCGTCTTCGGCGGCGCCGTGGCCTTGGCCGTGCGGCGGGCCAACGCCCGGGCCGACGAACAGATCGAGATCGAGCAGGGCCGCCAGACGCGAGCCGCCCTGGGCGCCCTCGAAGGCGGTTCGGTCTCGTCGTCGACGGCCGGTCCAGGTGAACACAAGGTGCGTCTGACCAGCGCTTTCGCGATCGACGATTTCGTTCAGTCGTTGTCCGAGCTGGCTCCGGTCCGGCAAAGCTTGCAAGCCGAGCGGACGGTCGACGACGCCGTCGTCCTGGGGCTGTTCCGGGACCCCACCAATCCTCTGGGCAACCTGCCTCATTACATCGCGGCGCATGACTTCCTGGTCCGGGTGCTCGGCGTCGACACGGCCATGTCCGGCCATGGTCGGGTGGTGGTGGTGACGGGCGACGTCATCTCCGAGAAGATGGCTGGACCGGCCATCAGAGCTTGGGAGATGGCGACGGCGCTGGCTCGCGTCTGCGAGGTCAGGTTGGTTTCGACGATGCAGGCCCATATCAGCCAAGGCCCCGGTTTCGAGGTCGCCTGCGTTCGGAACGGCAAGACCCGTGACGCCGAAATCCGACGCCACATCGAATGGGGTTCGGTGCTGGTCTTCCAAGGCAATCTGTTGGCGGAGATGCCCTGGATCACCAAGACCGACCGCATCATCGTGGCCGACATCTACGACCCCTTCCACCTCGAGCAATTGGAGCAGGCCCGAGACCTGGGGCCGATCAAGCGAATCGACGGGATCAACAGCGCCACCGGATCGCTCAATCTTCAGATCGACCGGGCCGACCTGATGCTGTGCGCCTCAGAGAAACAGAGAGCTTTCTGGCTCGGGCAGGCTTCCATCTTGGGGCGTCAAAATCTGTCCACGGTGCGCCAGTTCGGCGGCCTGGAGCAGATGATCAAGGTCGTGCCCTTCGGGTTGGGCGACTCCAAGCCGGTCCAGCTCAAGCACGGCATCCGGGGGACGGTGCCGGGCATCGGCCCAGACGACAAGGTCATCCTGTGGGGTGGCGGGGTCTACAACTGGTTCGACACTTTGACCCTGGTCCGGGCGGTGGCGCAGTTGGCCCAGCGCCACGACGACGTCCGGCTCTTCTTCATGGGCCTCAAGCACCCCAATCCGGCGGTGCCGGACATGCGTCAAGCCTGGCAGTTGCGTCAGTTGAGCGACGAATTGGGACTGACCGATCGGCACGTCTTCTTCAACTCCGGCTGGGTGCCCTACGAGCGCCGGGCCGATGTCTTGCTCGACGCCGACGTCGGTGTGTCGACCCACTACGAACACCTGGAGACGGCCTACAGCTTCCGCACCCGCATCTTGGACTATCTGTGGGCCGGTTTGCCGATCGTGGCCACGACGGGCGACTCCTTCGGCAACGTCTTGGATCGAGAGGGCATCGGCATCGGCGTCCCGCCCGAGGACGTCGACGCCTTGGCCGAAGCTCTGGAGACGCTGCTCTACGACCCGGCGGCGGCTGAGGCGGCCCGGGCCAATGTGGCCCGTTTCGCCAAGCAGTTCCGCTGGTCCAAGGTCTTGGAGCCGCTGATCGAGTTCTGCCAGCGGCCCCGCCCGGCGGCCGATCTGGCTCTGCGCCGGTCGGAGGACCAGGTCGTCTTGAGTCCGCCCTTGGTGACTGACATCAAGCGCGACTTGGGCCTGTTCGTGGACTATTTCAAAGCCGGTGGGATGAACATGGTGGTGGCGCGCATGAAGAGTCGGATTCGGAAGGCTCGGCAGCGGTGAAGCTGGGGCCGCAGGGTCTCAAAGCGATCCTGGTCCGGCGGGGCAAGGCCCTGCTGATGGGAGTGAGCCTGCTGGGCTGGCTGCTGGTGGGCTACGCCTGGGTGGTCTCGTCGCCGATCGGGGCGGCTCCGGACGACGACTACCATCAGGCCAGCATCTGGTGTCCGACGCCGGTGGCGGGCCACTGCGACATCGTCGGCGTCGACGCCGACGGCAAGGAAGAGGCGGCGGTGCCCCAACCGATCGGGGCTTCCGTCTGTTACGCCTTCCATCCGGATCAGTCGGCGGCCTGCGTCGAGGGATACGACGACACTGCCCTGGTCGGCACCAGCCGTCTCGACACCGGCGAGTATCCGGGCTACTACTACGACATCATGCACGCCTTCGTCAGCTCAGACTCCAACCGGTCCGTCTTGGTCATGCGCTGGGTCAATCTGGCCTTGGCTCTGGTCCTGCTGGGCGGACTGTGGTGGGCGCTGCCGTCGGCTTCCCGCCGGCTGACGGTCTACACCGTCTTGGGCACGGCGATTCCGCTGGTGCTTTATCTCGTGACCTCGCTGAATCCGAGTTCTTGGGCCATCGTCGGAGTGCTGGTGGCAGCCCTAGGCCTGCACGGCTGGTTCGTCGGCCAGTCGCCCCCCCGCCGCCGGGTGGCCCTGGGGCTGGGGTGGGCCGGAGCCCTGATGGCGGCGGCGGCGCGGTCGGACGCCGGCGCCTACTTGGTCCTGGTGGCGCTGGCGCTGTCCCTGGTCCACTGGAACGATTGGCGGCCCCGTCTTAGACGTTTGACGAGCGCCTTGGTGGTGGCGGTGATCGGTCTGGCCGGCTTCTTCAGCGGCAGCCAGTCGTCCGCCCTGGACGGCATCTATCCGACCACGGGCCGTAGTCCGATCAATGTGCTGGTCACCAATGTCGTGAACTTTCCCCAACTGTTGGGCGGGTTCTGGGGTCTGGAGCGTGGGCTGGGTTGGTTCGACGTGCCCATGCCGCCCCTGACTTACTTCGCGGCCATGGCGGTCACGATCGGGCTGGTCATGATCGGCTTGGCTCGGACCTCATGGAGCAAGACCCTGGCTTTGGTCTTGGTCTGGGGGGCTGTGGTCGGATTGCCTTTGTTCGTCCTCCAACGTGGTCTGAACTACTTCGACGAAGGGGTCCAGATCCGTTACGTGGCACCCTTGATCGTGGTCGGGGTGGCCCTGGCCCTGATGCGCCGCGACGCCCGCGGAGCCGACGCCTTGTCCGTCGCCCAGAGCCTGGTCTGTTACCTCGCCCTGGTGGTGGCCCACGCCGCCGCCCTGCACTCTTTGATCCGCCGTTACGTCACCGGCGTCGACCTGCCCGCCTTCGATTTGGACACGGCCGTGGAGTGGTGGCGGGCGGGGGGACCAGGCCCGATGCTGACCTGGTCTTTAGGCTCAGTCGGTTTCGCCTTGGTCGGACTGGCTCTTTTCGCGGTGCGGCCAGCCCGGACCAGGCGGCTGGCCGCAGCCGCCGAAGCCGGCGACGCCTCAGCCAGGCGGCTTGGCGGAGGTCGTCCGCAGGCCGATCAGGTGGACGACGGCTCCGATGCCGGGTCCGATGACCAAGGCGGCGATCGTCCTGGTGGTCAAATCGAAGGGGCAGAGCAGAACAGCCACCGCCACCAGCACAGCCACCACCCAGCCGCTGAGGTAAGCCCGGTAGAGAGCGCCTGACTGGCACAGCACGCCGGTCAAGGTGAGTTCGGCCACTCCGGTCGCGCCCAGGGTCAACCCGGCCAGAGTCGACCCGGCGACGGCGTAGCCGGGGGCGATCAGATGGAGCAGCCAAGGCCCGATCGACCAGGCCAACCCGGAACCGGCCACCCCGACCAGGGCGACTAGGCCGAGGATTCGTCCGGCCGCCTTCAGACCATCGCCGCGGCGGCGGGTGAAATGGGACACCGCCACCCCCTGGAGGGCGGTCAGCGGAACCATCAGAGGTGTACGGGTGAGGGCCAGCGCGAAGAGCAGGGGGCCGGCGGTGGCGATGACGGCGGCCGACGTGGTCATATTGAGCAGCAAGGGGAAGCCGACCACCAGCAGAGCGCTGGAGCCCTGCCCGGCCATGGCCCCGGCCGCCCGCCGCAGGAATGTCTTGGCCCCCACATCGAAGATGAAGCCCAAGGCGTCGCGAGCGGAACGGGAGCAGAGCACGACCGCGATCCAGGCGAATTCGGCCAAAGCGGTGGCGTAGACGTAACCGAGCAGACCGCTGTGGCTGAACAGACAGGCCAGCAGAGCGATCAAGCGCAGGGTCGACTCGGCCAAGGTGATCCAGGCGTAGGTCCGCCAGCGCCGGGCCCCCATCAAGGCCCCGGTCAGGACGGCTTGGACGGCGTAGCCGACGGCGCCGGCCACGACCGCCCCGGCCAGAGCCCAAGTCGGGTGGTCCGTCCCCGGGGCCAGGGTGCGGCCCCAGAACGGCCCGCTGGCGCCGCCGATCAGGGCCACGACCAAGAAGGCCGTCCCGGCCACTTGGACCACGCGCAAGCGCGGCCGGTGGCCGGCCGGGGCCGGTCCGGCCGCCACTGAGCGGGTGGTCTCCATGGTCAAGCCGGTCAGCACCCCGAAGGAGCCGAAGAGGGCGGCCCAGAAGAGCTGGAAGGCGGTGCTGTCGGTCAGTGACAAGGAGTTGACGGCGAAGGTCAGACCGACGAATCCGACCAGGGCCGAGTAGACCCCGGTGGCTGTCACCAGAGCGCCGTCGCGGCGACCGATGGTGGGTCGGGGCGGATCAGGCATCGGCTGGGTCGGGGGTCTCATCTGGCTGGTCGTCAGCGGTCTGTTCGGCCCGTAACAAAGCGACCTCCTCGGTCAGGGTCCGGGTGCGCTCCTCCAGGGCCGAGACGGCGACCGACAGCTGCACGCAGACGATGAGTAGGAAGAGCAGGGCCACGCTGAAGACCAGGTTGGACGGCACCTGCACCCCCACCAGCCGGGCTAGGCCCGAGATCAGGTCGGGGAAGGCGCCGAGCACGATCACCGCCAGCGCCACCACGATCCACAAGGCGACGTACTTCTCTCGGATCCGACGGCGTCGCAACAACTGGATCAAAGAGACGACTAAGACCAGACAGAGCGCCAAAGCGAACCAGTAACCGCTCATGGGATCGACCGGGCCAGGCGTCGGGTGGGGCGGGACAGCGCGATCAGGAGGGCGAAGAAAGCCCGACCCAGGAAGACGGCCGCTTTGAGCGGGCTGTGCGACGGGGAGCCGCCGGCCCGCGGTCGCATCGCCACCGGCGCCTGGGCCACGCTCAGGCCGGCCCGATGGGCGATGACGAGGGCTTCGAGGGTGTCGCCTAGGTATTCGGCCGGATAGTCGACCGCGAACAAGCCGATGGCGCGGCGGTCGCACAGTTTGAAACCAGAGGTCGTATCAGTCAGCTTGACGCCGGTCAAGCGGCTCAAGATGGCGGCCAAGAATCTCATCGACCACTGGCGCGGCCCGCGCGCCCGATAGTCGCCTTTGCCCGCGAAACGGGCCCCGATGACGATGTTCGATCCGGCCCCGGCGGCCGCCAGCAGGTCCGGGATGGCGGCCGGATCGTGCTGACCGTCGGCGTCGAGCTGGACGGTGTAGTCGTAGCCGTGGCGCTGGGCGTACTTGTAGCCGGCTCGCATGGCTCCGCCCACGCCCAGGTTGATGGGCAGGTCCAAGACGGTGACGCCGGCCCGATGGGCCAAGACGGAGGTCTGATCGCGGGAACAATCGTTGACCACTAAAATGTCCCATTGGGGGCCGGTCCGGCGGACTTCGGCGATGACGTCGGGCAGGGTCTCCTCCTCGTTCCAAGCCGGGATGATGACCAGCAGACGACCATCGGCTCCACTCGGCGCGCTGCCCCCCTCCGCCTCCGGTCCGACAGCGGTCCGGGAGTCCAGATCGACGGCGCTCGGCTCAATCGTCACTCTCTCTCACCACCCCGGTACAGCTCAGGAGGCCGGTCAGGCCCGTCGGGCAGTCTATCGCTGGCCTTCCCTGGGCCAGGCGGCCTCGCGGAGGCCTCGGCCCGGGTCGGCGCCGCCGCACGGCTTGGTCGGGACTCAGATCGCTTGGCCGCTGTTCAGCACGGCTTGGCGCAGATAGGCCCCATAGCCGGATTTGCCCAGGGCGTCGGCCCGGGCCAGCAACTGCTCAGTGGTGATGAAGCCCTGCCGCCAAGCCACCTCTTCCGGGGAGCCGACCAGCAGGCCCTGCCGTTTCTGGACCGTGCGGACGAAGTCGCCGGCCTCTTCCAAGGAGTCGAAGGTGCCGGTGTCCAGCCAGGCCGTGCCCCGGGGCAGCAAGGACACGCCGAGACGGCCTTGCTCCAGGTAGATCCGGTTGAGGTCTGTGATCTCCAACTCGCCCCGGGCGGAGGGTTTCAGATCGGCCGCCAGGTCGACCACCTGCTGATCGTAGAAGTACAGTCCCGGCACGGCCCAGTTGGACTTCGGGTGGGCCGGCTTCTCCTCGATCGACTTCGCCCGGCCGTCGGCGTCCACCTCCACCACGCCGTAGGCGGTCGGATCCGCCACCCAGTAGCCGAAGACGGTGGCGCCGTCGACCTGGCTCAAAGCGGCCAGACGGCTGCCCAAGCCCGGCCCGTAGAACAGATTGTCGCCCAGGACGAGGGCGGAGCGGTCGCCGCGGACGTGGTCGGCCCCGATCACGAAGGCCTGGGCCAAGCCGTCGGGCGAGGGCTGGACGGCGTACGTCAGGTTGACGCCGAATTGCGACCCGTCGCCCAGCAGGCGCTGGAAGGCGGGGGAGTCCAGCGGCGTGGAGATGATGAGGATGTCGCGGATGCCGGCCAACATCAAGGTGGTCAGGGGGTAGTAGATCATCGGCTTGTCGTACACCGGCAGCATCTGCTTGCTGGAAGCCAGCGTCAGAGGGTGCAAACGGGTGCCGGACCCGCCCGCCAGTACGATCCCCTTCACGGGCGCCTCCTCAAGTCGGGGGCTGATCGGGCCCCAAGATCGGAATTGGCACTAGCATAGGCGGTCATGGACACCTTGCTCGTGACCGGTGGAGCCGGTTTCATCGGCGCCAATTTCGTGCGCTGG
>JAIRYW010000056.1 GCA_031267645.1 Propionibacteriaceae bacterium | reverse complement strand
GGAGGCTTGGTATCCCGGTGAGCAGGCTGGTCCGGCTTTGGCCGGGTTGTTGTTCGGCGACGTCAGTCCTTCGGGCAAGCTGCCCATGACCTTCCCGGTCTCGCTGGCCCAATCGCCCACCAGCACGACGGCCCAGTACCCCGGTCTGGAACCGGGCGACGGCCAGGCCTGCGATCCTGGCTCGCCCTTCGGCGGGGCCACCACCGTCTGTCAGGTCGATTACAGCGAGGATCTGGCGGTCGGTTACAAGTGGTACGACCAGTTCCAGGTGGACCCGCTGTTCGAGTTCGGCTTCGGCCTGACTTACACCAGTTTCGAGTACAGCGGACTGAGCCTGGATCAGAACTCCGATCCAGCTCAGGGCCAGACCCAGTTGACGGTCTCCTTCACGGTCGCCAACACTGGCTCGGTGACGGCGGCCGAGGTGCCCCAGGTCTACCTGACCCTGCCCTCGTCCAGCGCCACGCCGGGTCGTCGCCTGGTCGGGTTCGATCGGATCGAACTGGCCCCGGGCCAGAGCCAGACCGTGACCGCAACCATCGACTCGACCGCCTCCGACCATCCGCTGTCGGTCTGGGACGTCGTCGCCGACGACTGGATCGTGGTGGAAGGCGCGTACGAGGTCGCTGTCGGCGCCTCGTCGCGTGATCTGCGGCTGTCCGGCCAGCTTCTGGTCGATCTGAGTCCGGCCGCGCCCGCGGCGGTGGCCGAACTGGTGGCCTTGGTCGAGCGGGTCGACGCTCTGCGGGAGGCCGACCACACGGCCGAGTCCTGGGCCGCCCTGGTGGCGGCTCGTGCCCAAGCGGTCGCCCTGTTGGCGGCTCCTGATCCGACCGCCCTGGCGGTCGAAGCGGCCCAAGCCGCCTTGCAGGCCGCTGTGAACTCCCTGGTCCGGTCCGGGGGCGGTGGTCTGCCCGGGACCGGGGCGTCCCTGGCGCCTGGTCTGTGGGGTGTGACGGCTGGCCTCTTCCTGGTCAGCGGCGCCTGTCTGGTGTGGTACGACCGTCGTCGTCGGACCACCCGATCAGCCGTCTGATCGATCGAGGCGGGCGGTCGTCCTGGTTTCGGCCGGGGCGTCCGCCCGCCCGGTCAGACGGCCGGGCCGAGCTGGACGCTGTCCGCTCCCAGCACGGCCGAACCGTCCAGTCGACCGGTCAGCCAGCCCAGTAGTCCAGTGGTGGAGCCGCGCACCTCGACCAGGCGCGGGCCCGAGCCCAGGGTCTCGTCGAAGCCCTCGTCCGACAGCAAGCGCAGCCGGAAGCTGACGAAGCGGGGCTGCAGGCGCAGGGCGTTCCAGCTCAGCAGCCACTGGGCCACCTCCAGGTCGATCTCGGCCATGGTCAGGCCACAGGCCAGATCGACGTGGTGCAGGACGACCTCGTTCAAGCGGGCCATGGACAAGGCGATGGCGGGCAGGGGGCCCAGCGGGGTGGTCAGGGTGGCCGTCCAATGCTCTGGCTCGAAGGCTTCCAGGACTCGACTCAGGCGTCCGGCCGTGGTATCGAGGTCGACTTGCAGGTCGAGGGCGTCGCGCTGCGAGCCGGCCTCGATGTCGACCGTCTGATCGGACACCGACCAGGCCGGCTGGGGCTGGCCCTGGTAGATCCGGTCGGCCACGGCGGCCAGGCCGAGGGCGTGCCAGGCCAGGTGGGTGGCGACGTGGGCCTTGGTCCAGCCCGGCAGGAGCGAGGGCGACTGCCATTCGGCGTCGGGCAGGACGATGGTCTCGCCCAACAGCCGCTGGGTCGCCCCGACGGCCTGGTGGCGCAGCCGGGGGACCAGGGCGGGGGAGAGGAAGCCAGGTCCGATCACAGCACTAACCTATGCGGCCGGGCCCGCCTGGCCAAGCCCAAGCTGGGGACCGGCTGTCCGCGACCGCCCCCGGGAGCGGGCGGGCGGTCGATCCAGATGGCTGGTTGAGGCGACTGTCGGTCCTCCCAACTACGATGCTGACGTGCCCAATCGACTCGTGGTCCGAGGGGCCAGAGAACACAATCTGGCCAATGTCTCGGTCGATCTGCCCCGTGACGCCCTGATCGTCTTCACCGGATTGTCCGGCTCCGGCAAGTCGTCCCTGGCCTTCGACACCATCTTCGCGGAGGGTCAGCGCCGCTACGTCGAGTCGCTGTCGGCCTACGCCCGGATGTTCATCGGTCAGATGGACAAACCGGCGGTCGACTTCATCGAGGGGCTCAGCCCGGCCGTCTCGATCGACCAGAAGTCGACCTCGCGCAACCCGCGTTCGACCGTCGGCACCATCACCGAGGTCTACGACTACCTCCGCCTGCTCTTCGCCCGCATCGGCCTGCCCCACTGTTCGGTCTGCGGCCAACCCATCGCCCGCCAGTCGGTCCAGCAGATGGTCGACCGCCTGTTGGCTCTGCCCGAGGGCTCTCGCTTCCAGGTCCTGGCCCCGATCGTGTCCGGCCGCAAGGGGGAGTACCGTCACATCTTCCCCGAGCTGGCCAGCCAGGGCTACGCCCGCGTCCGCGTCGATGGCCAGGTCCACGCCCTGACCGATCCGCCAGTGCTGGACAAGCAGAAGAAGCACAGCATCGACGTCGTGGTGGACCGGCTGCAAGCCAAGGCCGAGGCCAAGCAGCGCTTGACCGACTCGGTCGAGACCGCCCTCGGCCTGTCCGGCGGCTTGATCGCCGTCGAGATGGTCGATCTGCCGCTCGGCTCGCCCGACCGGGAGCGACGTTTCTCCCGCGACTGGGCCTGTCCCTCGGGCCATGACGTCGCCATGGACGAGCTGGAGCCGCGCCAGTTCTCCTTCAACGCCCCCTGGGGGGCCTGCCCGGCCTGCTCCGGCTTGGGCACCACCATGGAGGTCGACGTCGAGCTGGTGGTGCCGGACGACTCGTTGTCGTTGGAGCAGAGAGCCATCGCGGTCTGGTCCACCCCGTCCTCCTTCTCTTACTACCGCACTCTGCTGGCGGCCTTGGCCGAGAGCGAGGGCTTCTCTTTGGACACCCCCTGGCGCGATCTGTCCGAGGCGGCGCGGCAGATGGTGCTGCACGGCCAAGGCGAGTCGGTCTACGTCCGCTACCGCAACCGCTTCGGCCGGGTGCGCAGCTTCAGCGCCCACTTCGAAGGCGTCCTGTCCCATGTCCGGCGCCGCCACGACGAGGCCGAGTCGGACGCCATGCGCGAGCGCTACGCCGCTTATATGCGTCAGATCCCCTGCTCGGTCTGCGGCGGGGCCCGGCTCAAGCCCAGCTCTTTGGCCGTGACGGTCCAGGGCCAGAACATCGCCCAGGTGGCCGACCTGTCGATCGATCAGGCCCTGGTCTTCGTCGACGGTTTGGAGCTGACCCAACGCCAGGCCACCATCTCCGAGCGGGTCCTGAAAGAGGTCCGGGCCCGGCTGCGCTTCCTCTGCGACGTCGGATTGGACTACCTGACCCTGTCCCGCCCGGCCGCCAGCCTGTCCGGCGGCGAGGCCCAGCGCATCCGTCTGGCCACCCAGATCGGGTCCGGTCTGATGGGGGTGTTGTACGTCTTGGACGAACCCTCCATCGGGCTGCACCAGCGGGACAACCGGCGCCTGATCGAGACCTTGGTCAGGCTGCGTGACCTGGGCAACACGCTGATCGTGGTGGAACACGACGAGGACACCATTCGGACGGCCGACTGGGTGGTCGACATCGGGCCGGGGGCGGGCCAGCACGGCGGACGGGTGGTCCACTCCGGGCCCTTGGCCGGTCTGCTCGACCACCCCGACTCGATGACCGGGGCCTATCTGTCGGGCCGCCGTTCGATCCCCTTGCCGGATCGGCGGCGCCCAGCCGGCGCGCGCCACCTGACGGTGGTGGGGGCGACTGAGAACAACCTGCGCCAGATCGACGTCAGCTTTCCCCTCGGGGTCATGATCGCCGTCACCGGGGTCTCCGGCTCCGGCAAGTCGTCCTTGGTCAACTCGATCCTCTACCAAGCCCTGGCCAAGCGTCTCTACGGAGCCAAGGCGGCGCCGGGGCGGCACCGCCGGATCGAGGGGGCGGACCAGATCGACAAGGTCATCCACGTCGACCAGTCGCCCATCGGGCGGACGCCGCGCTCCAACCCGGCCACTTACACCGGCCTCTTCGACCGCGTCCGCGGCCTCTTCGCCGAGACCACCGAGGCCAAGGTACGGGGCTATCAGCCGGGCCGCTTCTCCTTCAACGTGCGGGGCGGCCGCTGCGAGAACTGCTCCGGCGACGGCACCATCCGGATCGAGATGAACTTCCTACCCGACGTCTACGTGCCCTGCGAGGTCTGCCACGGCGCCCGCTACAACCGGGAGACCTTGGAGGTCAGATACAAGGGCAAGACCATCGCCGAGGTCTTGGACCTGCCGATCGAGCAGGCGGCCGAGTTCTTCGCCCCCTTGCCGGCCATCGCCCGCCATCTCGACACCCTGGTCGACGTCGGTCTGGGCTACGTCCGGCTGGGCCAGCCGGCCACCACCTTGTCCGGCGGCGAGGCCCAGCGGGTCAAATTGGCGGCCGAACTGCGCAAACGCTCGACTGGACGCACCCTCTACGGCCTGGACGAGCCCACCACCGGGTTGCATTTCGAAGACGTCCGCAAACTGCTCCAGGTGCTGGGCAAATTGGTCGACCAAGGCAACACGGTGGTCGTGATCGAGCATAATCTGGACGTCATCAAGACGGCCGACTGGGTGATCGACCTCGGTCCCGAGGGCGGCTCCGGCGGCGGTCTGGTGGTGGCCCAGGGCACGCCCGAGCAGGTGGCTAGTCAGCCTGATTCCCACACCGGGCGCTTCCTGGCCCCGGTCCTGCGGCGGCCGACCGGCGGCGGAGCGGCGGCGTCCCCGACCGCGACGGCCGATCCGCCCGTTCCGGTCCGGGCGGCCGAGTCGGGCCAGCCGGATCAGTCGGCGGAATCGGCCCAGTCGGACCAGCCGGTCAAGCCGGCTAAATCGGTCAAATCCGCTAAATCGGTCAAGTCGGCTCCGGCGGTCAAGTCGGCCCCGGCGGCCAAGTCAGCGTCAGCTAAGTCGGTCAAGTCGGCTAAGTCCGTCCGACCGGCGCCAGGCGGCCCGGCCGGCCGACCGCCTCCGGCCAGCGGAGCCGACGATGGCTGATCCGGCCAGTTATCGGCCCGCTGCGGGCGAACTGCCGACCGGGCCCGGGGTCTATCGCTTCCTCGACCCGCAGGGTCGCATCATCTACGTCGGCAAGGCCATCTCGCTGCGCTCCCGCGTCAATTCGTATTTCGCCGATCCGGCCACCTTGCACTGGCGCACCCAGATGATGGTGCGCACGGCGGCCCAGGTCGAATGGACCCAGGTGGCCAACGAGTTGGAGGCCCTGCAACTGGAGTACACCTGGATCAAACGTTACGAGCCCCGCTTCAACGTCAAGTACCGCGACGACAAGTCGTACCCTTGGCTGGCCGTGACCTGGACGGAGGAGTTCCCCCGCGCCTTCGTCGGCCGCGGCGCCAAGCGGTCCGGCTGGCGTTACTTCGGCCCCTTCGGCCAGGCCTGGGCCATCCGCGACAGCCTCGACACCCTGCTGGGCGTCTTCCCGGTGCGGTCCTGCTCGGACGGCGTCTTCCGCTCCGCCCGCTCTTCGGGCCGGCCCTGTCTGATGGGCCACATCGGCAAATGCTCGGCCCCTTGCGTGGGGCGGATCGAAGCCGACCGGCACCGTCGGCTGGTGGACGAGCTGTGCGCCGTCATGGGTGGGCGTTTCAAGCCGGCTCTGAGCCGTTTCGAGGCTGAGATGGCCGAGGCCGCCCAAGCCCAGGAGTACGAGCGGGCGGCCATCCTGCGCGACCAGTTGGCGGCTCTGGCCAAGGTGGCCGAACGCAACGCCGTCGTCCTGCCCGACGGCACCGACGCCGACGTCGTGGCCCTGGCCGACGACCCTCTGGAAGTGGCGGTCCAGCTCTTCCAGATCCGGGCCGGCCGCCTGGTGGCCGAGCGCAGCTGGGTGGCGGACCGGGCCGACGACGCCGAACTGGCCGACCTGATCGAAGCCTTCTGCCTCCAGCTCTACGGCGGCCTGCCGGCCGCTCCGAGCGACCCTGGCGAACGGCGGCGGGTCGTGCCGCCGCAGATCCTGTTGCCTCAGCTGCCGCCCAGCCCGGGCGTCCTGGCCGAGTTGTTGGCCGCCCAGCGGGGCGGGCCGGTCCGGCTCCACACCCCCCAGCGGGGTCAGAAGCGGGCTTTGCTGGAGACGGCCGCCCGCAACGCGGCCCAGGCCTTGGCCCTGCACAAGACCCGCCGGGCCTCGGACCTGGCTACTCGCAATCGGGCCTTGACGGAGTTGCAGGACGCCCTCGGCCTGCCGGCCGCCCCCCTGCGCATCGAGGGTTACGACATCTCCCATCTGCAGGGAGCCCAGACGGTCGCCTCGATGGTGGTGTTCGAGGACGGTCTGGCCCGCCCCTCGCAGTACCGTCACTTCGTCATCGGATCGGTCGAGTCGAACGACGTCGGGGCCATCCGCGAGGTCCTGCTGCGACGCCTGGGCCGTCTGCGCGACGAGGACCGCCTGGCGCCGGCCGAGGACGGCTCCCGCGCCTCCCTGATCGACGCCGACAGCCGGACGGCCCGTCGTTTCGCCTACGCCCCCGCCCTCATCGTGGTCGACGGCGGGGCCCCCCAGGTGGCGGCCGCCCAGGCGGTGCTGGACCAGCTGGAGATCGACTCGGTGGCCTTGATCGGCTTGGCCAAACGGCTGGAGGAGGTCTGGCGGCCGGGTCAGGACCACCCCCTCATCCTGCCCCGCCAGAGCGAGGCCATGTATCTGCTGCAGCGGGTGCGCGACGAGTCCCACCGCTTCGCCATCGCCCACCACCGCCGTCGCCGGGGACGGTCCATGCTGGAGTCGCTGTTGGACGGCGTGCCCGGTCTGGGGGAGGTCCGCCGCCAGGCCCTGCGTCGCCACTTCGGCTCGCTCAAGCGGCTGCGGGCGGCCAGTCCGGATCAAATCGCCGCCCTGCCCGGCTTCGGTCCCAAACTGGCCCAAGCGGTGGTCCAGGCGGTGGCCCAAGAGCCGGCCGGGGTGGTCCTCAACACCGCCACCGGCGAGATCGTGTCCGACTGATCGACCGCTGCGGCGGCCGCGGCCGGGCCGGCGCGCGGGGGCGGGCGGGCTGGCCCAGTGAGGGCGGCGGTGACAGAATGTGGCCGTGGAGGCGCGGCGGATGCAGGTCATCGTCATCACCGGCATGTCCGGGGCCGGTAGGCGCACGGCCGCCCACACCATCGAAGATCTGGGCTGGTACGTGGTCGACAACCTGCCGGCCGCTCTGCTGCTGGACGTGGCGGCCTATCTGAGCCAGCGCCAGATCGACCGGCTGGCGGTCGTCTTGGACGTCCGTTCGCGCTCCGACCTGGAGCAGCTGCCAGCTCTGTTCGACCAGTTGGCCCACCTGGCCGACCCACCCCGCATCCTCTACCTGGAGGCCAGCGACCCGGTCATCGTGCGGCGTCAGGAGTCGATCCGACGGCCGGTGCCGTTGCAGGGCACGGGCCGCTTGCTGGAGGGCATCCAGGCCGAGCGCTGGACCATGTCGACTCTGCGCGCGGCGGCCGACATCGTCATCGACACCACCGACCTGACCGTGCGCCAACTCCAGGCCCAGGTCTTGGCCGCCTTCGGCGAGAAGGCCGACAGCGCCCTTCAGATCACGGTCCTGTCCTTCGGCTTCAAACACGGCCTGCCGCTGGACGCCGACCTGGTCTTGGACGTCCGCTTCCTGCCCAACCCGCATTGGGTGCCCCAGCTCCGGCCGCAGACCGGCCTCGACCAGGCCGTCTCCCGCTACGTCTTGGACCGGCCGGCGGCCGCTCGCTTCTTGGACCAGGCCCAAGCCCTGTTCGACACCGTCGCCCAGGGCTACCTCGACCAAGGCAAGCGTCTGGTCGAACTGGCCATCGGTTGCACCGGCGGCAAGCACCGTTCAGTGGCGATGGCCGAGGCCGTCGGCGCCCGCCTGAACCAGGCCGGCTGGAGCGCCGCCGTCGTCCACCGCGACCTGGACCGGGAATGAGCGCCGACCGTCTGCCCGCCGTGGTCGCCTTCGGCGGCGGGCATGGGCTGGCGGCCACCCTGCAGGCTTTGCGCCGGGTGACCGATCGCATCACGGCGGTGGTGACGGTGGCCGACGACGGCGGGTCCTCCGGCCGGCTCAGACGCGAGTTCGGCTGCCTGCCGCCGGGCGACCTCAGAATGGCCTTGGCCGCCCTGTGCGGCGACGACTCGGAGGGCCGTCTGTGGGCCGAGGCCTTGCAATCCCGTTTCGGCGGCCAGGGCCCGTTGGCCGGCCACGCCCTGGGCAACCTGCTGATCGCCGGGCTGTGGCAGCGCGGCTTGGACGCGGTCGAGGGCCTGGACCGGGTCGGCCGGCTGCTGCACGCCGCCGGCCGGGTGCTGCCGATGTCGACCGAGCCGCTGACCCTGTCCGGCCAGATCCTGGGCCACGACCCGAGCCAAGCCGGCCGGCTGACGACCGTGTTGGGCCAGGCCGAGGTGGCGGCCACGCCGGGGCAGGTCGTCTCGGTCCGGCTCGACCCGGTCGACCCGCCGGCCCATCCGGCCGTCATCGAGGCCATCGGCCGAGCCGACTGGCTGGTCTTCGGGCCCGGCTCCTGGTTCACCTCGGTGGTGCCCCACCTGCTGGTGCCGGAACAGGCCCAGGCCGTGGTCGTCTCGCCGGCCCGCCGCCTGGTCGTGCTCAACTTGCAACCGGCCGGCGAGACGGCCGGGCTGACCGCCTCCCGGCACGTCGAGATCCTGGCCCAGCACGCTCCCCGGCTGCGTTTGGACGCCGTCGTGGCCGACCCCCGCTTCGCCGTCGACCCCGCTTTGGCCCGCCAGGTCGAGGCGTTGGGCGCCGAATTGACGGTCGCCCCGGTCGGCCTGGCCGACGGTTCGCCCCGCCACGACCCCCTGCTGCTGGCCGCCACGCTGGCTCGGGCCATGGGCTTGTGATAAGTCAATCCGATCTTGACTCTTGGTCCCGGCGACGCGGTTCGATCTGATGTGGAACAATGTCCAGGTGGCGCTGACACAGCAGGTGAAATCGGAACTGGCGGTCCTGCCCGTCCTCAAGCACTGTTGCCGACGGGCTGAGATCGCCACCATGTTGCGCTTCGCCGGCGGCCTCCACATCACCGGCGGCGGGAACATCATGGTGGAGGCCGAGTTCGACACCGGCGCGGCCGCCCGTCGGCTGCGGGTCGCCATCTCCGAGGTCCACAGCCTGCCCAGCGAATTGATCGTGGTGCGGGGCTCGGGCCTGCGCCGGGGCACCCGCTACCTGGTCTGCCTGGTCCAATCCGGCCCCGCCATCGCCCGGCTGGCCGGGTTGATCGACGCTCGGGGCCGTCCCGTCCGCGGTTTGCCCCCGGCCGTCGTGGGGGGCGGGCTGTGCGACGCCGTGTCGGCTTGGCGAGCCGCCTTCCTGGCCCACGGCTGCCTGACCGAACCGGGCCGGTCGATGTCGATGGAGATCACCGCCCCCGGGCAAGAGGCCGCCATGGCTCTGGTCGGAGCGGCCCGTCGGCTCAACATCGCGGCCAAAGCGCGCGAGGTCCGAGGGGTCGACCGGGTGGTGATCCGGGACGGCGACTCGATCGCGGCCATGTTGACCAAGATGGGGGCCCACGAGGCCCTCTTGGCCTGGGAGGAGCGTCGGGTCCGCCGTGAGGTGCGGGCCTCGGCCAACCGTCTGGCCAATTTCGACGACGCCAACCTGCGTCGCTCGGCCCGGGCCGCCGTGGCGGCTGGAGTCCGGGTGGAGCGGGCCATCGAGATCTTGGGCCAAGACATCCCTGACCATCTGCGGGTGGCCGGCTTGCTCCGCTTGGAGCACAAGCAAGCCTCCTTGGAGGAGTTGGGCGCCCTGCACGACCCGCCGCTGACCAAGGACGCCATCGCCGGGCGCATCCGCCGGCTGTTGGCCCTGGCCGACAAACGGGCCGAGGAGTTGGGCGTGCCGCCGACCGAGGCCTCCTTGGCCCCCGACCTGCTGGACGTGGACTAGGCCCAGGCCCAGACCCCAGCGGCGGCCGGTCCGCTGACGGCGGACCCCAGTCCCAGCACCGGCCCCCGACGCCGGGGCCGTGCCGTCATCGCTCCAACCGGCCGGATCGCTGAGGCCGTCTCGCTGGTTGGACCAGGCTGGACGGATCACCAGCCGTCCGGCCGCCCGACGAACAAACTTCTGATGGCCCGGCGGGTGAGCCCGGGAACGAGACGAGTAGGCTGTACCAAGCTGGTGAGCGCGTCTAGTCCGTTCGAGGGCCTTCGGTCCGATCGAAATCCGGGGCGCGTCCGCCGCGGGACTAGGAAAAGGAGAATCCTCGAATGACCGTCAAGGTTGGCATCAATGGTTTTGGCCGAATCGGCCGTAACTACTTCCGCGCTCTCCTGGCCGCTGGCGCGGACCTCGATGTGGTCGCTGTCAATGACCTCACAGATAACAAGACTCTGGCGCATCTGCTCAAATACGACTCGATCCTGCATCGTTTCCCGGGCCAGATCTCGTACGACGACGAAGCCCTCTACGTCAACGGTCAGACCATCAAGGCCTTCGCCGAGCGCGACCCGGCCAACCTGCCCTGGGGCGAGCTGGGCGTCGACATCGTGATCGAGTCGACCGGTTTCTTCACCGACGGCGAGAAGGCCAAGGCCCATCTGGCCGCCGGGGCCAAGAAGGTCATCATCTCGGCTCCGGCCAAGAACGAGGACATCACGATCGTGATCGGCGTCAACGACGGGTTGTACGACCCGGCCCGCCACGACATCATCTCCAACGCCTCGTGCACGACCAACTGCCTGGCCCCCCTGGCCAAGGCCTTGAACGACGGCATCGGCATCGTGCGCGGTCTGATGACGACCATCCACGCCTACACCCAGGACCAGAACCTGCAGGACGCCCCGCACAAGGATCTGCGCCGGGCCCGGGCCGCCGCCCTCAACATCGTGCCCACCACGACCGGCGCGGCCAAGGCCGTGGCCCTGGTCCTGCCGGAGCTGAAGGGCAAGCTGGACGGCTACGCCCTGCGCGTGCCGACGCCGACCGGCTCGGTCACCGACCTGACCTTCGAGGCGCCGCGCGAGACTTCGGTGGAAGAGATCAACGCCATCGTCAAGGCCGCCGCCGCGGGTTCGCTGAAGGGCATCCTGGAGTACAACGAGGATCCCATCGTGAGCAAGGACATCGAGACCTACCCGGCCTCCAGCATCTTCGACGCGCCTTTGACCAAGGTCATCGGCAACCAGGTCAAGGTGGTGTCCTGGTACGACAACGAGTGGGGTTATTCCAACCGGTTGGTCGATCTGACCGTGTTGGTCGGCTCCAAGCTCTGAGCTGACTCAAGTTCGGGCGGGTCCGGCCGGGCTGACCGGCCGGACCCGTTTGAGCGACCGCCCCCTGGACGGGACGGCGGGACCGAAGCGACCGCTGGGACGGCGCAGAAAGGGAATTGAACCAATGAAGTCGATCCATCAGCTGGGCGACCTGCGAGGCCAACGGATCTTGATCCGTTGTGACTTCAACGTCCCCTTGGACGGCGACGTCATCACCGACGACGGTCGCATCCGAGCCGCCTTGCCGACCTTGACCAGCCTGTTGGAGGCTGGGGCCAAGGTCGTCGTCATGGCCCACCTGGGCCGGCCCAAGGGGCAGGTCGCCCCCAAGTTCTCACTGGCCCCGGTGGCCCAGCGCCTGAGCCAGCTGTTGGGCCGGCCGGTCAAGCTGGCCCAGGACGTGGTCGGCCCCTCGGCCGAGACCACCGTGGCCGGGCTGGGGGCGGGCCAGATCGCCCTGCTGGAGAATGTTCGTTTCGAAGCGGCTGAAGAGTCCAAAGACGACGCCGAACGGGCCCGGCTGGCCGAGCGCTACGCCCGCTTCGGCGACATCTTCGTGTCCGACGGCTTCGGCGTGGTGCACCGCAAACAGGCCTCCGTCTTCGACATCGCCCGCTTGCTGCCCAACGCGGCCGGCGACCTGGTGGTCCAAGAGGTGGCCGTCCTGCGCCAGCTGACCGAGACCCCGCAGCGGCCCTACGTCGTGGTCCTGGGCGGGGCCAAGGTGGCGGACAAGCTGGCCGTGATCGAGAACCTGCTCCAGGTGGCGGACACCCTCGTCATCGGCGGCGGCATGGCGTACACCTTCCTCAAGGCCGAGGGCCTGGAGGTGGGCCAGTCCCTGCTCGACCCGACCAAGGTCGAGGCCTGCGCCGAGTATCTGCGGGCGGCCCGGGCGGCCGGCAAATCCATCCTGCTGCCGGTCGACGTGCGCACCGTGACGGATTGGGACTTCGCCTCTCGCAGCGTGGTGGGCGAGGTCGTGACCGTGCCGGTGGACCAGATCCCAGCCGACCGCCAGGGCCTCGACATCGGGCCGGCCACCCAGAAATTGTTCGCCCAGGCCGTGGTCGGGGCCAAGACGGTGTTCTGGAACGGCCCCATGGGCGTGAGCGAGATCGAAGTCCTGTCCCAGGGCACGCGGGCGCTGGCCCAAGCCCTGGCCGACTGCCCCGGTCTGACCGTGGTGGGCGGCGGCGACTCGGCGGCGGCGGTGCGCGCCTTCGGTTATCCCGACGACGCCTTCGGCCACATCTCGACCGGCGGCGGCGCCTCCCTGGAATACCTCGAAGGCAAGACCCTGCCCGGCTTGGCCGTTCTGACGGAGGCCTGAGATGGCGTCGCGCACTCCGCTGCTGGCCGGCAACTGGAAGATGAACCTGAACCACGTCGAAGCCACCGGCGCGGTCCAAAAGCTGGCTTGGACGCTGGCCGACCTGAGATACGACCCGGCCCAGGCCGAGGCGGCCGTGATCGTGCCCTTCACCGACATCCGGACGGTCCAGAACCTGATCGAGGGCGACAAATTACCGCTCAAATTCGGGGCGCAGGACGTCTCGGTCCATAGCGCCGGCGCTTACACCGGCGAGATCTCGGCCGACATGTTGGCCAAGCTGAACTGCAGCTACGTCGTGGTCGGGCACTCCGAGCGCCGGCAGTACCACGGCGAGGACGACGCCGAGGTCAACGCCAAGGCCAAGCGGGTCCTGGCGGTCGGCCTGACGCCCATCGTCTGTGTCGGCGAGGGGCTCCAGGTGCGCCAGGACGGCCGCCAGGTGCCTTTCGTGCTGAACCAGGTGGACGGTGTGCTGGCCGGTCTGAGCGAAGCCGAGGTGGCCTCCTTGGTGATCGCCTACGAGCCGGTCTGGGCCATCGGCACCGGCGAGGTGGCCACGCCCGAGGACGCCCAAGAGGTCTGCGGGGCGATCCGCCGGCGGGTGGTCGAGCTGACCTCGGCCAAGGCGGCGGCCCGGGTCCGGATCCAATACGGCGGCTCGGTCAAGGCCTCCAACACGCCCGACATCATGGCCCAGCCCGACGTCGACGGCGCCCTGGTGGGCGGAGCCAGCCTGGACCCGGTCGAGTTCGCCCGTATCGTCACCTTCTACCGCGCCTGAGCCAGTCCCGGCTGACGGCCGCCCCTGCTCGGGCGGTCGTCGGCCAGGCACTGGTCGGGCGGTGGGTTATGATAGTCGGCGTGATTCTTCTGGTTCCGCTGTTGAGCGCCCCCATCATCGCTTTGACGGTCATCCTCATCATCTCGAGTTTGCTCTTGACGGCGGCCATCTTGATCCACAAAGGCCGGGGCGGCGGCATGTCGGATTTGTTCGGCGGCGGCATGTCCACCTCTTTGGGCGGGTCGTCGGTGGCGGAACGCAACCTGGACCGGGCCACCGTCATCGTCGGTTTGATTTGGGCGGCTTGTATCATCGCCCTTCTACTGCTCTATCGCAGCAGTTTCGGCGTCTGACCGCTGGCGCGGTCTAGGACGTCGTCCGTCTTCAGTCATCAGGTTAGGGAGGCCACTAGTGGCGGTTGGTAGCGCTATCCGGGGCAGTCGTGTCGGCGCCGGTCCGATGGGCGAGGCCGAGCGGGGCGACTCCGCCCCCCGGCTGTACGTGTCCTATTTCTGTTCCAACGGGCATGAGACCCGGCCGGCTTTCGCAGCCGACGCCACCGTGCCAGCGGAATGGGATTGCCCCCGCTGCGGTCTGCCGGCCAATCTGGACGCCGAGAACCCGCCGCCGCCGCCGCGCATCCTGCCTTACAAGACTCATTTGGCTTACGTCAAGGAGCGGCGCAGCGACAGCGAGGCGGCCGAGATCCTGTCCGAGGCCATGACCGATCTGCGGGCCCGCCGGGCCGCCGGCGAAGTCATCTACTGACACCTCCGGGTCGTCGGTCCGGAACCGGGCCGGCTCCAGTTCGCTCCTTGGCCACCGGTCGCCGACCGGGCTGGATCGGGGGTCGGCCGCGCCTCTGACGGGCGGCTGGGCTGCGGCGGCCGCTTTCCACCGGTCGCGTTGAGCGCCCCGGGGCCACCGTCGTCTTAGAGGGTGCAGCGGTGGAAGGGCAGCAGGCCGGCGGCGGCTTGGTCCAAAAACCACCAGGTCCGCTCGCGGCCGGCCAGATGGGCGCTGGGCAGATTGCTGGCTCCGGCCCAGCTGGCCGCCACCAAGCCGGCCACCGCTTGACCGGCCGCCAGCAGCCAGATCTCGCGTGAGGCGTTGAGGGCGGCCAAGGACAACGAGACCCGCTCCGGCGGGCCGTGCGGGGCGTCGGTCAGACCAACCACCGGCTCGCTGGAGGGAGGCGGGCGCTGGCCCGGGAACAGCCCGGCCACCTGGCCCCGGGAACCCAATTCGAGCAAGCAGATGTCGAGCCGGGTCTGGCCCAGGTCCTGGGCGTATTGGTGGGCCGCCGCCTCCGGATCGGCGTAGGCGTCGGACGAGGGGATGGGGTGGACGATGGCGGGGTCGAGCTGGACCCGGCCGGCCAACAGCGACAACATGCGCAGGGCGTGGCGTTGGGTCGAGTCGGTCGGCACGAAGGCGTCGAAGGTCCACCACAGGGACAGCCTGGTCGGATCGACCGGGGAGTTCGGCATCCGCTCGACCGCCGCCGCCAGGACGTCGTAGGCCAGGGGGTCGCCGGACAATCCCAGCTGAGGCGTGCCCGGGTGGTCTTGCAACTCGATCAAGCGCGCGATCAGACGCTCGGCGGCGGCTTCGACCAAGGTGGCGCGGTCGAAGAAGCGCAGGGCTCTGGGCGTGGCGGCCATCGCTTGGGCTCTTCCTGGTGGAACGGGCGGACGGGCCCTCAGTCTAAGGCGGGGGAGCGCGGCTGGCCAGCCGTCGACGGTCGGGGACCGGATCGACGGCTGGCCGCCGGGCGCCTCAGAGAGTGGCCGGCGTGGTCTCGCTGGGCAGGTCCTCGGTCATCTCGCGTTCGATCCGCATGCCGTAGAAGGAACGCCAGACGAAGAAGGCCGAGGCCACGAAGAAGACGCCGGCCAGGATGTGGACCAGGATCGGGTTGTCACGGCTGAGCGAGACGGACAGCTCGACCGCCAGCAGGCCGAACAGGGTGGTGAATTTGATGACCGGGTTGAGGGCCACCGAGCTGGTGTCCTTGAAGGGGTCGCCCACCGTGTCGCCCACCACGGTGGCGTCGTGCAGGTCGGTGCCCTTCATGCCTAGGTCGGTCTCGACGATCTTCTTGGCGTTGTCCCAGGCTCCGCCGGCGTTGGCCATGAAGACGGCCTGGAACAGCCCCACGATGGCGATCGAGATGAGATAGCCGATGAAGAAGTAGGGCTCGACGAAGGCGAAGGCCAAGGTGGCGAAGAAGATGGCCAAGAAGATGGTCAGCATGCCATGTTGGGCGTACTGGGTGCAGATCTCGACCACTCGCCGGGAGTCCTTCTCCGAGGCCTTGGCCTCAGCTTGGTCGTCCAGCCGGATGTGGGCCTTGATGAATTCGACGGCCCGGTAGGCCCC
>JAIRYW010000053.1 GCA_031267645.1 Propionibacteriaceae bacterium | reverse complement strand
GTGGTGACGTTGGAGGGCGCCTCGTTCACCGCGACCGGCTCTCCTATCGCGCCGGCGGTGGCGGGAGTGACGGTGGGCGGCATGGAGGTGCCGCTGGCGGATGTCGATGTGGCTTATTCGGACAATGTGGCGCCGGGAACTGCCACGGTGACTGTGACCGCGCAACCGGGGGGGAACTTCACCGGATCAGCCAACGCGACCTTCACCATCGAAGCTGCGCCCGCACCACTCGTCTACGCGGTGGTTGTCCACTACGACGTCTGGACCGGGGAGGGCGCGGCGACCGCCGTGGTGGACGCGGACCATGCCAAGTTCGTGCGGCTCACCCTGGACGGCGTAGAAGTGGACCCGGATGGATACGCGGTCGAGCCGGGCAGCACCATAATCACCTTGACGGAGGCGTACCTGTCTACTCTGCCGGACGGTTCGTATGAATTCGTCGCCCATTTCACCGACGGGAGCAGTGAAGGGATTGGTCTGACCATAGCGCGAGCCGGCCGGAGCGAACCTGACACCGGCCTCCCGCTGACCGGGTTAGTCGTCTCGGCCTGGGCGGCGTTGGCGGCCGCGGCTCTGGTCGCGACCGGCGTCGGACTGATCCGGCGGTCCCGGCGACTGCCCGGCTGAGTCGGGCGCGGTCCGGCCCAGCCGCTAATCGTTCCAATTCTTGGCGAGTGCTGCTAGACGACCCGCCGGCGGCGGGTGGCCTGTCCTGGTCGGTAGGTCGCGGGGACAGGTTCGAAGGACTCCGTTCCCGCCCCGATACAACTCAGCAGGAGAGTCGACCGGGTCCAGCGGACCGGCTGGCGTTCCGCCCGGGTCGCAGGCGTTGTGGACTATGGTCTAGTGCCCGTCGACCACCCAGAACGGATGCTCCTCCGTCGTCTCCACCATCCCGCCATCGGACACCCCGACCGTCCACGTGGCGGCCGACCGCACCGTGTGCCGGAAGGGCGACTATGGCGCTGACGACCATGGTCTGATCGCTGTTGGCGAATTAGCAGCACTACGGCGAATCCGCGACTCGAGGCCGGCGAATCCGTAATATACCCATAAGATGAGGTCCGTGAGCGAGGGGCTGATTCGACGGAACGTGACCGACCTAGCGGAGGAGACACTGGCGGACGCCCCGGTCACGGTCATCAGTGGCGCGCGTCAAGTCGGCAAGAGCACGCTCATGCAGCAGCTCGTCGCGGGCCGGGACGCCCGGGTGATCAACCTGGACATCGCGCTGGATCGGACTGCAGCTGAGCGCGACCCGGATGGGTTCGCGACGCAGTATCCGCAGGGCCTTCTCGCGATCGACGAGATCCAGCGGGCACCGGCATTGCTGTTGTCACTGAAGGCGGCCGTCGATCAGGACCGGCGACCCGGTCGGTTCGTCGTCACCGGATCGGCCGATCTGCTCTCGATCCGTGGCGCGCAGGAGTCGCTGGCCGGGAGGTCCCAGACGGTGCCGCTCGACGGCCTGAGCCGCGGCGAGCTCGCCGGCACGGTCGAGGACTTCGCCACGTTCGCCTGGGCCCTGTCCACAGTTGGCCTCCCGAGTGGGTCTTACGGGCACACCCGGCGCGACTACCTCGAGATCGCGACAAGCACCGCTTTTCCCGAATTACGCGATGCGTCCGCGCGTTCGCGCAACTGTTGGCTGACGAACTATGTCGACCGGGTGCTGTCGAAAGACACGACCGACAGCACCGGCATCGCGCATCCGGATCGCCTCCCGCCGCTGCTCGATCTGATCGCCGCCCGTAACGCTGGGGAGTTCGTCGCCGCCCGCGTCGCGCGAGAGGTGGATATCCCGGAGCGGTCGATCCCGGCCTACCTGCGGGCACTGCGGTCCATATACCTGATCCGCGTCATCCCTGGCTGGTCGAGCAACCTCGCCAGTCGCGCCGTCAGAGCGCCGAAAGTCAGTCTCTGCGACACCGGTTTGGCCGCTCATCGCACCGGTGTCGAGGTCGACGGGCTGGAGCGCGATGTCTCATCGACGCTGACCGGCGGACTAGTCGAAGGCTTCGTCGTCGGTGAACTCTGGAAGCAGCGCGCTTGGTCCAAGAAGTCCTACACGATCTCGCATTACCGCGACAACCACAGCCGCGAAGTCGACATCGTGCTGGAAGACCGTCGGCGCGAACTCGTCGGTGTGGAGGTCAAATCCGCCGCGACCGTCACAGCCAGCGACTTTCGCGGGCTGGAACTGCTACGCGATAAAACCGCCGAACGTTTCATCGCCGGGATCGTGCTCCACACTGGCACCCGTTCCGTCCCGTTCGGAGACCGACTCTGGGCCCTGCCGATCGCGACGCTCTGGGACCAGTGATCCACCGACATCGGCATCAACAATCTTTCTTTGTGATACCGGGCTGGCGCAGGTGCTTGTGTCGGGCGGCCCTCATCGTCGTCCGCGCGGCCCTCATCGTCATCCTGCGCGAAGTCGCAGGATCCATCCCGGGATGTTTGGATTCTGCGACCACGCCTTCGGCTCCGCGCAGAATGACGGGGCGGGGGGCCGGCGCTCAGTGCGGGCCCGGCACGACCTCAGTGGTCAGACTGTCCATCGAAAGGATGAAAGAGGGGCAGGTCAGAGCCCCTCGGCCTGACCGTCACCGACCGGTGGAGAGGAAGCCTCCCCGCCTGTCTGAGCAGCCGCTTCCTTCTGCCGAGCGTATTCGGCGTCCCAGGCCCGCATTGAGTCGTACTCCCGCCGCGCCAACGGACCCAACAGATCCCGCATCTCATCAGTCAGCGAATACAAGAACATCTCGATCACCCCGACCGCGATCACATTATCGACGTAATCATCGCCCAACTCCAACAGCGACTCCAAGAAGTCGAAGACCCTTCGTACACCTTCCTGATCATCGGCTTTCAAACAATGTTGCAGATGCATATTCAACAGATCGCCGTAGACCACATGCGAACCCATCGGACCGTACCCGTCGTCATCCCACAGCACGGTATTGTCCTCGTACTCCCGTCTAAGCTCCGGAAACTCCGTCAGAAGCAGACCATTCAAATCAACCGCTTCCACAGCCACCCCTCAACCGGTCCGACTCCACGACCTTGCGACCACCTTGACGGCTCCGAATCCACCGAGACACATCAAAAACAGACGCCCACCGTCGCTCGGGCCAATAACGCCAGGCAGGTCACTAAGCGCGACGTCCGGAACCACTTCCACCAACCTGTCATAAGCGTCTTGGATGTCCCAGATCATGCACTCAACGGCCGGCACCACCCGCAGCCATTCCACACCCGTGAATTCGAACTTCTCGTTCCTGCCTTCGTCCCCCACCGGCCAGGTCACACACACCGAAGCTCCGTGCCGCTCTACCGCCGGCTCAACCACGAACTCATCCGAAGTGGTCCAGAACTCGGCCAACACGATCCGCCGACCCGGGGCGGCGTACCCAGCCGCCCAGCCCGTCTCCGACGAGCGACCCGTCCCGTAAGCCGTATAGGACAACAGATCGCCCGGCATGTCTGCCTCCTGCGGAGGGACATGTCTCACCAAATCAAACAGCAGGCCGCCGGGAACCCGAGCCCCCTCGCTCACCACCGCCCTGGCCGCCATCTCCAACGCCAACCAAGATTCATTGGAATGAACCAGCTCCCGGGGGAGTGCTAACAAAGCGGCGGGGACGTATGAGGACAGTTCCCACAACAGGGCATCCACCCGAGCGCTATACTCCCATATCTCACGGCGCACAACCGGATCTCTAAGCGCCTCACGCGAGCTCATATTACGGATTCCTTGGTAGATTTGTCGGAAAACCCGTCCAGATCACATCATTTTTTATTACTACTCGTATATCCATTATTCCCCGGGTGCCCTCGACTATTTCAGTAACGGCATCTTGGGTTCTACGCACGGCCGCTGGATCAGTAGCGACATCAGATATTACATGCAGTATCTCCTCATCCGACATGCCGGCCAGAAATTCGGTTTTCCCCGGAATACCCGTACCTGGACGATGGCCACCGCCGATGCTACCACTTGGATAACGCTCTCCATCAAGTATGTGTCCTGCCCTATCTGATCCGACTAAATCAACATAATCATCGCCGCAGTCGTTATGGACCAGGGTCCAACGCCCGTCGGCGACCCGCGTGAAATACGTGTGAGTCCCCGCGACCTCGAAGTTGAACACCGTCTCCACCCGGCCGGTCGCCTGGACCGACTCGACCGTCAGAGTCGAACCGTCCGGCTCCAACAACCGATCCCCCACCGTCAACGAGGCGACCCGCACCCAACCGGCGTCGACCACCCAGAACGGATGCTCCGCCGTGGTCTCCACCGAACCCGCGCCGTTGACCTCGACCGTCCAGGTGGCGGCCGACCGCACGAAAGTCCGCTCCACCGTCGAAGACACCGTCTCCCCAGTCGACTCGTCCCACGACACCACCTGGTCCCCGATAGAACCAAATCTTCGTTACCTCTGGGATGTGGGACGAGCATACTTAGATGGGCCTTAGCGAGAAGGCATTCATGAGATGCGACTCCTTCCTCACCAACACGAACGGGAATCGCTCACGCACCGATCTAACGATGGTCACAATTCGGCATATATCCAGACCGCCAATTCATCTATGGGACCCATGAATTATCCTTAGAAAATCTGATCCCTCTCCAGAGCAGCCCATCACCAAATCCACGTTCCAGCACAGCCACCACGAGGATAGAACTGTCACAGCGCACCCTAGGATTACCTTCAACAACCAACCGTAGTGAATTCCACCCCACGCCAGGTCAGATGACGCTGTGCCGTCACTACACCACTTCCTCGGTCCGACCGTCGCCGGCTGGCGGAGACTAAGTTACCCGCCACTCGCCTGAGCCGCTGATTCTTTCCTCCGCGCGTGCTCAGCGTCCCCGGCTCGCGTAACAGGCAACTCGGCCTTGAGAACCGTGGCGATCTCCACGAACGCCACGTCGACCTCAACCGGTAAATCTTCTATACGCCTCATCGCGTCACTCTAATTCAATCGGATATAGCACATCGAACACATCGGTCCTAAGGCATACGGACCCGCGACACGGGCGAACCAAATACAAGCCATAACCCTGACCTCTGAACCAAAGGAATCAATTAGAACTGGCGATGCTGCATTACCAAGACCACGTTTTAGTACGATCATAATCGAAGTGAAGCAGCCAATCTTCATTTTGATCAAGACCGCCGATACCACTCGAGTCAGTCTCAGAACGCCCGACCAACTTGCGCCTCAACTCGTCAAGAATCATCTGATAACAATTCTTAAACACAGCCAGCGCCCTACCAACAAAATCAGCTAGCTGACGGTTCCGGGCTTCTGTGCCATCGCCAAGATTAATATTAGTGATATCCCCTTCTGTCAGATCTACTGACTCTTCACCCAAACCGCTCCACACATTGTAGGTCACTCTCAGTTCATCTGGAGTAGCGTGAGCGGAAATACCTAAAGAGACGTCTGCGCCATTGATAATTCCTGAAATATAAAGAGTCAGGTGAGCCGTCATCGGAAAAGTGTCTGATCTCCAATAATCCCTATCAGCCCGAAGGGTGGGAAGTCCCTCTTTTAGTTTAGTCGCGATGTCCACGAATACCGCGTCGATCTCAGACGTCAACCCGTCTATGAATTCCACCATCTGACTTCAAGGCTTGGGTATTTTAAGAACTCCGATTATCGAGTTCAAGACATCCTGAGTGTATCTGAAAGCTGACTCGCCCCGCCTACCACTGGCTGCCCACTCCGCTATGGTCCCACCATCCGACGGAATCAGACCGAAATGAGTCGGGTTAGTTTTATCCGGCCAAACCGCAAGATATTCTAGCTTCGATGGATCAATGGTTTGCACTTCCCCACCTTTAGGTGCAGCTAGATTAGGATCGTTGTACGTGGACAGGCCGTCCACATATGACAACAAGTCCCCCGGCAGGTCGCCCGAGAGAGGATCAGCATGACGGACCAAATCGAGCAGCAGACCCCTTCGGGACCCGGGCCCCTTCGCTGACCACCGCCCCTGCCGCCATATCCATCGCCAGGGGAGCCTCATCGTGAAACGCCAGATCCTGCGGGAGCCTCAACGAAGCAGTCGAGACGTAAGCGGACAATTCTCTAATCAGGGCGTCCGCCCGGGCCAGGTACTCCCAAATCCGGCGCCGCATCACCGGATCCCGCAACACTTCACTGAGACTCATAGCCTGTGCTCCTCGTCGGGCGACCAGACCACGTCACCCCAATCACAACGCGAATATCATATGGACCCCTCGGCCCGACCATCACCGACAGGTGGAGAGGAAACCTTCCCGCCCGCCTGAGCCGCCGCTTCTTTCCGACGCGCGTACTCGGCGTCCCAGGCCCGCATCTCGTCGTAATCACGACGAGCCAGCGGACCCAACAGATCCCGCATCTCATCGCTCAACGAGTACAAGAACATCTCGACCACTCCGACCGCGACCACATTGTCGACGTAATCATCGCCCAACTCCAACAGTGACTCGAGGAAATTGAAAACCCGTTGGACCGCGCCTTTATCATCATCGTCCAGGCATAGTCTCAGATATGGATTAAGGAGACAGGCGCAAATGATGTACGATCCGGTTGGACCATATTCATCTCCCCCCCATAACACTTGGTCATCCTCGTACTCCCGCCTCAGTTCCGGGAATTCAGTCAGAATCAATCCGTTAAGTTCTCCTGCTTCCATCTTCTCTCCGGGTTAGGTGTTATACATCGACTGTACCGTAGTATTCGGTAATATTTCGCCGTTACCGGATCCTTGGAGCGAGGGAACCAAGGGCATCCTGAAGTGACTGCATTAAATTGAGTGCGATCTGCTGATCGCCTGGACTCCATGTTCCATTTCCAAGTCGACTAGCGAAATATCGTATGGCGTCTTGCCCTTTCTGAATATGACTCCTTTCGCCCACCAGTCCTCCGGTTGCTAGCTCTTGGATAATAGCCGCTGCAGTCCCTCCATCACCGACATCAGCTCCTGGGCGATACAACTCGCCGATAAAATCCCGGAGACGAGTATCCTCGGCTTGGGCCATGAGTTCTTGACCGACCGGTGACCGTTCTAATGGCGGCTTCGACGGACCGGCGGTGGACCCGACGTCGGAACCCTGCCCCGCTGGTGTTCCGCCGGGGTCGCAGTCGTTGTGGACCAGGGTCCAACGCCCGTCGGCCACCCGCGTGAAGTACGTGTGGGTGCCGGCGACCTCGAAGTTGAACACCGTCTCCACCCGGCCGGTCGCCTGAACCGACTCGACCGTCAAAGTCGAACCGTCCGGCTCCAACAACCGATCCCCCACCGTCAACGAGGCCGCCTGGACCCAACCGGCGTCGACCACCCAGAACGGATGCCCCGCCGTCGTCTCCACCATCCCGCCATCGGACACCCCGACCGTCCAGGTGGCGGCCGACCGCACGAAAGTCCGCTCCACCGTCGAAGACACCGTCTCCCCAGTCGACTCGTCCCACGACACCACCTCGTCCCCGGCCGACACCGACTCGATCGGCTTGGACGACCCGTCCGCCAACAGGACACCCGTCCCAGCCACGAAACAAGCCCCCGGCATCGTGCAACTGGTCCCCGTGCAACCCTCCACCCGATCCACCTGCGACGGCTTCACCGCCGGCACATCGTCCGCGCCTCGCAGCAGATCGTCACCATGCCGACCCGCCTGCCCAGCCACGTCATCGACCAAGCCGGCCGCCGCCCTGGCGGCGTCGTCCGCGTGCGTCGCCCCGAACCGCGCGAAATCATCCGGACCCAAACCGCCCAAGAACCCCACACCAGTCGAAATCGAGTCATACAACAACTGATTCCCGCCCAGCAGCTGGTCCCGGATCAGATTCTCACCCGACACCGCCTCCACCACGTCGTTGACCGCGAACACCGTCGTCGCCGCCAACCCGGCGTACAACAAACCAGCCACCAACGGGCCCGCCGCACCCGCCGTCGCGATGGTCGCCACCGCCCCCAACGCCGTCGAACCCACGATCAAAGCCACCTGACCGATCCTGTCCCACGGCAGACTGGTGACGGCGTCCACCGTCGCCGACCACGCATCCGACAACCGATCCGCCGTCGAACAGGCGAACTCCTCCACCTGAGCCCGGATCTCAGCGGTCCGCTGCGCCACCCACTGAGTCGTCGAAGACACCATCTGACCGGCCGCCGACACTCCCCTAGCCACCGCCGAACCGACGCTTTGGAGCACCTGACCGGCCGCCCCGACCGCGTTCGACGCCGCCCCCCGCAAAGGCTGCACCACATGCTGATCCACCCAGCCGACCACCGGCTGGACCACGTTCTGATTCACCCACGAACCCGCCGCCCGCACAGTGTTGACGACCGGCTTCACGACGTTGTTGTTCACCCACGAGGCCGCCTGCGAGACCGCGCCCTTGACCGCGCCTAAAACCCCGCCCAACGAGAAATGACCCGACGGGTCGACCCGGTTGACCGGATCCGACTCCGCGTAGACGAACCGATTCAACGAGCCCGGAGCGGCCACCTCCCCGCGCCACGAGTCCGCCTGCGTGAACCGGCCCGAACCCGAATCCAAATACCGCGCCCGCAGATACTGCAACCCCGTGACCGGATTGTGCTCCTCGCCGTTGAACCCGAACCACGGCGAAGCGTCGCCCGAACCCTCAGGCACGCCCCACGGGTCGTACGACGACCCCCACAGCAACCCGCCCGCGCCGGACACCACCTGCCCCACCGAACCCCGGCCGTCCGACAGGTACCAACCGGTCGACTCCCCCGACCCGGTCAACCAGTCCATCCACGGCAGCGACCCGCCAGCTCGGACCGACAACCGCTCCAAACCATAGGTGAAGGAAGCCCCCAGCTGGCCCTGCTGGCCGTACTCCTGCAAGACCTGCGCGTACGGGGCGTTGACGTCGTTGACGTAATGGATCAGATCGAAGGCGAACCCGTCCAAATCCACCGCGCTGACCGGCCGGTCGGTCGTGACCCGGCCACCGGCCACCAGATCGTCGACGTCCCCCCTGGTCAGGCCGGCGTCCTCCAAGGCCGCCACGTCCGCGGCGTCCAAACCGGCCTCACGGGGCAGTCGCACCTCGGACTTGCCCCACAGGTCGTGGACGTCCGTCACCACCTGAACCGTCAAACCCTTGTTGATGGCGAAGGCCTGCTGGGCCAGCTGCTGGGCGAAGCCATACCAGAACGCTCCCGCCGGGCTGGACAGCAGATCGTCGTCCCGGGCCGTGAAGACCGAATCGGTCCCAGCCGTCCGGCCGGTCCGGACCTGGAAGGAGCCCTCGACCGGCCGCCTGGTCAACTGGAAGACCCGGTTGCCGACGCCGTCGTAGGAGGCCGCCATCAACAACCGGCCGCCGTCGCGGACGGCTTGGAGCCTGTCGGCCGCCGTGTACTCATAGGACAGCCGGCCGCCGTCGGCCGAGTCGGCCCGCAACAGCAGCCCGGAGCCGGAATAGGCGTACGTCGCCAGCCCGGTCAAAGTCGAATCGGCCGACACCAACCGGTCGTCGTCGTCATAGACGTACTCCACCCGCTCGGCCAATTCCCCAGCCGGGTCCCGGCGCTCGGCTTCCAACCGATTGCCGGCGGCGTCGTACTGGTACGTCACCAACCAGGCCGGTTCCCCGGCCGTTCGGCGGGACGGACCACTGGACGAGTCGTCCGGGTCGGCCAGCGGGGACGGGTCGGTCTCGCTGTAGGCGACCAGACGGTCGTCCGAGTCGTAGCTGAACCAGCGCTCCACCCTGGTCTGGGCGCCGTCCGGGTCCAAGACGGTCTGAGTCTCGCCCACGATCAGGCCGGCGGCGTCGAAGACGTACTCGTAGCGTGAGATCGACTCCCCGTCCGGGCCGCTGTTCTCGACCGCGCTGACCGCTCCGCGCGGGTCGCGTTGATAGACGGTGTCGATGCCGCCGGGACGGGTCAGACCGATCACACGGGAGTTGTCGTCGTAGCTGTAGGTCGAGGTCCCGTCGGCGTCCTCGACCGTGGTCAGGGCGCCGCTGGCGTCGTAGCCGTAAGCCACGACCTCCCCGTCCGGGTAGGTGATCGACTCGATCTGTCCGTTCAGACCGTAGCTGTAGGAGATTTGACAGCCGTCGCCTTGCACGACGCCGACCAGCCGGCCCAGCTCGTCCCAGCGGTAGGTCGACTGGCCGCTGAGGTCCGACATCGCCACGCGCTGGCCCAGAGCGTCGTAGACGAAGCCGACGTCTTGGCCGGTGGCGCCGGGGTAGGACAGCTCGACCAGCCGGTTCAGCTCGTCGTAGTCGTAGCGGGTGACCGCGCCGCCCGGTTTGACGTTCTCTATCACCCGGCCGGCCGGGTCGTAGCTCCACTGTTCGACCGCGCCCAGGGGGCTGGTGACCTGGGTCGGGTTCGACTCGGCGTCGCGGGCGTACTGGGTCGAACGGCCCAGCGGGTCGTCGATCGAAATCAACTGGCCCAACTGGTCGTAGCCGTAAGACCAGGACTGGCCCTGGGCGTCGCGTAGACCGGTCAACTGGCCGGCGGCGTCCCAGACGTAACTGGTGACATGCCCGTTGGCGTCGGTCAAACTGGTCTGGCGGCCGGCTCCGTCCCAGGCCAGGCGGGTCTCGGCGCCAGTTTGGTCGGTGCTGACGGTCAATCGGTCCAGACCATCCCAAGCCATCCGGACGGTCTCGCCGGCCGGATCCGTCACGGCTATCGGGCGGTTGTCGGCGTCGTAGGCGTACGAGGTGACCCGGCCCAGCGGATCGGTCACCGCGGTCAGATTGCCGATGGCGTCGTAACTGGATTGGGTGACGGCTCCGTCGGGGTCGATCCGCTGGTTCAGACGACCCAGCGGGTCCCAGCTGTAGGCGGTGGAAAGGCCTGACGGATCGGTGGTTTGGAGCAGTCGGCTGGCGGCGTCCCACTGGTAGGCCCAGCTCTGGCCCAGAGCGTCGGTGGCTGAGACCGGACGGCCCAGCGAGTCGTAAGAGAAGGAGCTGACGCCGCCCATGGCGTCGGTCGTCGACAACAGGTTGTGCAGGCCGTCCCAACTGTGCTCGGTCCGGCGGCCCAAGGAGTCGTTCTCTTGGACCACGTTGCCGGCCTGGTCGTAGACGAAGTCGCGGCGGTAGCCCAGCGGGGTGGTGACGGAGGTCAAGCGGTCGGCGGCGTCCCAGGTGTAGTCGTGGACGCCGCCGGCCGGGTCGGTCAGGCTGGTCAGTTGGCTGGCGGGGGAATAGGCGTAGTTGGTGGTCCGGCCCAGCGGGTCGGTTTGGGCGGTCAGGTTGGCGACCTCGTCCCACTGGTAGGCGGTGGTGGCGCCGGTCGGGTCGGTCAGGCTGGCCAGCAGGCCGCGCGGGTCCCAGTCGTAGGCGGTGACGCCGCCTTCGGCGTCGGCCACGGCCGTCAGTTGGCCGGCCGCGTCCCAGCCGTAGGCGGTCACGTCGCCGGCCGGGCGGGTGACCGAGACCAGGCGGGAGGCGGCGTCGAACTGCGACTCGGTGCGCCGCCCCAGAGCGTCGATCACGGTCACCAACCGGTTGACGGCGTCGTATTCGTAGGACGTGGTCTGCCCCAGAGCGTCCGTCATGGCGGTCAGATTGCCGACCGGGTCGTACTGGAACAAGGTCTCGGCGCCGAGCGGGTCGGTCTGGCCGACCAGACGGCCGACGGCGTCGTGGCTGTAAGTCCAGGTCGCGCCGGTCGGGTCGGTCTGAGTCAGGATCTCACCCCTGGGGTCGCGCGTGTAGGCGGTCGTTCCGCCGGCCGAGCTGGTGGCTCGGGTGACGGAACCGGATTGGTCGCGTTGGTAGGCGATGGTGACGCCGTCCAAGGTGACCTCGCCAGTCAGCTCTCCCCAGACGTTGTGGGTCCAAGAAGCCGTCCGCCCCAGGGTGTCGCTGGCGCTGACCGGCCGGGAGGCGGTGTCCCAGGCATAGGTCTGGGTGACGCCGGTGTCGGAGGCGGCCTCGGTCACGTTGCCGAGTCCGTCGTAAGTGAAGTCGACGGTGAAGCCGTTGGGGCGGGTCCAGCGGGTGGCCTGGCCCAGGGCGTCGTACTCCCAGGTGGACGTGAAACCGGCCGGGTCGGTCTCGGCCAGCAGCCGGCCCAGCTGGTCGAGCTGGCGGGTGACGGTGCGTCCGAGCGGGTCGGTGGCGGCGGTCAGACGTCCCAGTGGGTCGTACTCATAGCGAGTGACGTTGTCGTACGGGTCGGTCACTGAGACCAGCCGTTCGCCGGCGTCCCAGGCGTAGCTGGTGACGGCTCCGGTAGGGTCGGTCACCGCCACCAGATGGTTCATCGGGTCGTAGGCGTTGACGGTGCTGTGGCCGTTGGCGTCCGTCACTGAGACGAGGTTGCCCGCCAAATCCCAGGCGTAGTTGGTGGTGGCCCCGGCGGCGTCGGTCTGGGCCACCAGCCGGGAGGCCGCGTCGTGGGCGAAGATGGTGGTGTGGCCGGCTTCGTCGGTCACGCTGAGCGGTCGGTCGAGCTCGTCCCAGCTGTACGTGGCCGTCTGCCCGGCCGCGTCGACGGAGGAGGTCAGATTGCCCACCAGGTCGTAGCGGTAGGTCGTGATCCGGCCGTTGACGTCCAGCGCGGTGATGTTTCCGGCGGCGTCGTAGGTGAAACTGGTGACCTTGCCCTCTGGCTCGGTCATTCGCGTCAGGCGTCCGTCGGCGCCGATGGTGAAGACGGTCTGGGCTCCGCCCGGCTGGGTGACCGAGGTCAAGATGCCGGCCGGCGAGTAGGTGTACGAGGTGACCTGGCCCAGCGGATCGGTCACCGCGGTCAGCAGGCCGAGAGCTTGGTCGCGTTCATACGAGGTGACGGCCCCGGTCGGATCGACGCTGGAGACCAGATCGCCCCAGACGTCGTAGCTCTGGAGCCAGACGGAGCCGGTCGGATCGACGCTTTCGACCCGGCGGTCGCGCTGGTCGTAACGGTGGACGGTGGTGGCGCCGAGGCCGTCGGTCTCAGACACCAGGTTCTGGTTGGCGTCGTAGCTGAAAGAGGTGGTGTGCCCCAGGGGGTCGGTCGCCGAGGTGATGTTGGAACGGCCGTCATAGGTGAAAGAGGTGATCGCGCCGGTCGGTTCGATCAGCTGGACCGGGCGGCCGACCGGGTCCAGGACGCGCTGGGTGAAGCCGCCGTCGGGGGTCTGCCGGCCGGTCGGCTGGCCGGCTCGGTCCCAGGTCTGGCGGGTGATCGCGCCGGTCGGGTCGGTCAGGGCGGTCAACTGGTTCATCGGGTTGTAGTCCATCCGCCAGGTCCGCCCGGCGGCGTCGGTGCGGCTGGCCGGTTGGGCCGAGTCGCCGGTGTAGGCGAAGGTCTCGACTCCGCCCAGCGGATTGGTGTGGCTGGTCATCCGATGCCGGTCGTCCCAGGTGTACGTCTCTTGGCCGGCGGGCGTGGTCGCCGTCAGCAGGTCGCCGGCCGGGCTGTGGAGCCAACGGCGGACCCGGCCGTCCGGGTCGGTCGAACTGGTCATCCGGCCCTGGTCGTCCCAGGTGTAAGTGGAGGTCCGGCCGACCCGGTCCGTCTCCGCGGTCTTGTTGCCGTCGGCGTCCCAGCTGTAGGAGCCGAACTCGTCCGAGATCAAACGGTTGTCGGCGTCGTAGGTCCGGGTCACGGACTGGCCGTCGGGATAGTCGATGCCGACGGTGCGGCCCTGCTGGTCCAAGCGGTGGGTCGTGACCAGGCCGCGGGCGTCGGTCGCGATGGTGCGGCCGGGCAGGTATTCCAGGGTCGAACGGTCGCCCCGGGCGTCGATCTGAGCCGTCACCCGGCCCAGGTCGTCGTAGCTGTTGGCGACCTGGCGGTCGCCGGCCTGGTCCCACCACTCGACCATGCGGTGCTGCTGGTCGTAGACGTATCGCACTGTGTTGCCGTTGCCGTCGGTGAAGGACACCAGATCGCCGGCCTCGTCGTAGCCGTAAGACAGTTGGACGCCGTCCGGCCGGGTGACCTGGGCCAGGCGGCCGTGGGCGTCGTAGCCGAAGCCGAGAGTCACTCCGGAGGGGCTGGTCAGGCCGACCAGGTTGAGGTTGGCGTCGTAGTCCAAACGGGTGGTCGAGCCGTTGGCGTCGGTCAGGCCGGAGACCAGGCCCCAGGCGTTGAAACTGGTGACCGCGCCGTCGGCGGCGATCAACTCGAAGCGGAAGAACTGTTCGGTCCCGACGTTGTAAGGGATTTCGCGGATGGTCAGTCCCAGGCCGACCGGACCGTTGTAAAGGCCACCGCCGGCCGGTTCGAAGGTCAAGGTCTTACCGTCGGCCGTGGTGTGCAGCAAAGCGCCGTCCTGGTCTCGGACCAAGGTCTGAGAATGGTCGAACTCCCAGCCGAAGCCGAGGACCGATCGGGTGGGTTGGCCCAAGGAGTTGTACGACCGGGTCAAAGTCAGATCGCCGCCGATGTCCGGAATGGCTAGGTCTTGGGCTTGGAGCCAGAAGTCGCCGGTGTTGAAGTTGACCGGTTCGAAGCCGTACTCGCAGTGCAGGCCGCGGCCCATCAGATCGGAGTCGATCTGCTTCTTCTGCTCGTCGGTCAAGGGCGGCGGGTTGTAGGGCACGGTCGTGTTGGGGTTACGGATGAACAAGGTGTTCTGATCCGTGGCCAGGGTGTCTTGGACGCGGTTGTCCCGCATCAGAGTGTCCAGTGGCACGCCGTAGTACTTGGCGATGAAAGGCAGGGTGTCGCGCTGTTTGACCTGGTAGATCAAGAAACGGTCGGAGACGGCTTCCGGGCTGGATTGGCCGTTCAGGCTGGCGTTGGCCCGGAACTGGTAGGTCGTGTCCAGCTCTAGCTGCCCGAACAAGCCGGACTGCCAGTTGGACAGTTTGTCTGCGTAATGGGTGCCTGCGGGGAAGATGTCGTCCCAGTCGGCCGAGTTCGGGTAGCGGTACGAGCGCGAGGCCATGGTCTGTGCCCCGTCGCCGGTCGGGTCCAGCCGGTAGTCCACCACCGCGTCGGGTTGGGCCAGCCCGTCGGCGAAGACGCCGTCCACGATCAGCTTGCCGGCCAAAGATTTCTCCGTCACCGGCCGCAGATTGACGGTCAGTCCGCCCAGCGGGTAGTTCGGATCGACCGGGTCGGGGATGCTCCAATTGATGACCAGTCGAGGCGGGCTGGGCCGGTTCTTGTTGCTGAGGACCTCGGCTTGCATGTTGCGCTCGTCCAGGGCTTTGACGACTAGGCCGTATTGAGGCGAGACGCCCTGCACCCAGTTGTTGACGACCTCGCGGACGTCCCAGCTCAGGTAAGCCCCGCTGGAGCGGTTGACCGTGGTTTGCTGGCCGATGTACGTGTGCGTCAGTCCGAGCTGGTTGTTCCAGGTCATGACGGACCGGTTCCACGGTTGGTCGACCGTGTAAAGCCCCAAGGTGGTCTGACCGCGCGACCAGTTGGTGCGATGGTGCAGTTCGAAGGTGGCGGAGTCGATGCGGGCCTCGCGCATGATGCGGGCGAAGTCGTAGTCGATCTGGACGTAGGTCCGGGTCATCAGGTGGGCGTTGCCGTAGAGGAGCAGGTTGCTGGACGCGATGCCGTCGTCGTAGCCGACGTAGGGGAAGGCGTTGTCGCCGATGACCGAGTTGGGCGAGCCTTGCTCGACTGTGATCAACGACACCGCCGCCGAAGCGATGTCGACGGTCGGGTCGATCCGGACCGGGTAGACCCGGGCCGAGCCTTGGAGCCACTCCGGGGACGGCGTGACCGTCATGACGGCCTGGTCGCCGTCCGGTTGGCAAGTCACCGCCATGGCGTCGGAGACGGCGCCGGCGGCGTCGACCATGCCGGGGGCGGAGGCCGTGAAGACGACCTGCCCGGCTGCGGTCCGACCACGATCCTCGGTCGCCCGAGCCACCGCCGCGCCCCGCTCGCAACTCAAGGCCAGGCCGCCATCGACGCTGATGGTGGAGGCGAAGGCGGTCAAGTCGACCACTCGGTTCAAGACGATGTCCTCTTTGACCTCGTCTTGGACGACGGTGTACTGGAAGTCGACGCCGGGGAAGACCTCGTTGAACAGCACGGCGTTGCTCTTGGCCACCGGGCGGGAGAAGTCTCCCTCCTGAGGGGACATCTCCAAGACGAAGCCGTCCCGTTCGAAGCGGACGCCCCGTTCGGCCGTCAACACGGCTGGGATGGTCAGATCGTAATCGTTGGCGGCGTTCTCGAAGGCGGCCTGATCCGAACCGCCGGCCACCGGTAGCAAAGTGTCGTCGACTTCAGCCAGTTCGCCGTCTTGGTCCAGGTAGGTGGCGCGCGGACCGCCCACCACGGTCGAGAAACTACGTTCCCCGGTCTGGTAGATCGACCAGCCGTCGCCGGCGGCGGTCAAAGCGCCGGCCGGCCGTTCGACCTCGTAGTACGGCTGGGGGTCGCGCAAAGCGAGTTCGACTCCCGTCGTTGAGACATCCGGCTGGTTGGTCGGCGGGGCCGGGTCGGGGGAGGGGGCCGGAGTCTGGGCTGGGACCGGCGGCGGAGGGGTCGGCGCGGCCGAGGCCGGCGGAGCGGAAGAGAAGACCAATGACAAGCAGAGCGCCACCACGGCGCCGCCGGTGACGGCCTTGGCGGCGGCCGGGGAAGGCCGCCATCGGGTCAACCAGGACCAGCCGATCCGACGCCGCCGACGGGTGACGGAAGCGACGTCCGGAGCGGCGGGGGTGGCGGACAGGCAGATCCGCAACCCGATCCACAGAGCGGCGGCCCCGACCAGGGCCAGACAACCCGCCCGAACCAGCAGGGCCGACCGGTCAGATTGTCCGACCGCCGCCCACCAGAAAACGAAACCGGCCAGCGTGGTACCGGCCACCACTTGGGCCAACCGCCCCGAGACCCGCCTCATCTGGGCCCGACCGGACCGGCTGGTCGGATCCTGTCCCGCCAAACTCAAGGCCATCAGAGCGAAGACCGACGGCGCGCTGACCAGGGCCGCCATCACCACCACAGCGTCGACCAAGCGCTGCCAGGACTCCAAGCCCAGCCGTTGGCCGAACCAGATGTGGAGCGCCCAAGCGATCACCCCGCAGGCCAGGCTCAACAGCACAGCCAGGCCGACCCACAACCCCAGCCCCCATAAGACGGCCCAAGTCCGCCGCCCCAGCCGCCGGAGCAAGTCGTTGCTCTTCTGGCCGTCGACTCTGCCGCCGGTCGTCTCTCGCGCCAGATCGGTCGCCAACCAAGCCGCCAGGGCCAGGCTCAAACCGATCAAAGCCACCGCGATCAGCGCCGCTCGCGCCACGGCCGCCCCTTGGCCGGCCGCCAGCGCGGCCAACAAACGCGGCACGCTGTCAGTCGCCACGGTCACGCCGATGGCTCCGACGGCCAAAGCCCGGGCTCCCTGCCCGGCCCGCAGAACGATGCTGGTTAGCGACATGTGCAACTCCCTGGAGGTAGCCAAAGTTCACCGCTGAACGGAGTGTGAAAGTCTGGGGGGAAGCGCCAACTTCGCCCCAAACGTAACACCTACGGAGAACGAAGGAAAGTCAGCGCTCGCCTTCATTTTGTGAACTGACGCGACGCTTTCGAACGGCTCGGCGCGGCGGCGTTTCCGCCGTCGTGTGAGCGGGGCTTCTCACTCGACTCGGGTCGCCACAATGATCAGATTGTCCCAGCCGCTGGGGGAAGCGGGGGCGTCCAGGCAGGTCAGCAAGATCAGCCGGTCAGGCTGGTCGGGACGCCACAGGGCGGCGTCGCGGGCGATGTCGGTTTGGGAGCGGACGGCGGTCTCCTGGACGACGTACCAGACTCCGTCCAGACCGATCCGGTCCCCCGTCCCGACCGTCGCCGTCCGGGCGGTCGGGTCGGCTAGCCGGTTGCCCGGCCCGGTCCCGTCGGAAAGAGCGTGCAAAGCCACGAAGACGGTGCCGACGGCCGCCGCCTGAGGCCCCACCCCGTGGTTGGCCAGCAGGTAGGCCTGGCTCGTCCCGGGCGGGTCGATCAGGCCGTCTTCGACCAACATCGCGCCCAGCGGCACGTCCAACCCGACGACCGGCACGACCAGACGCCCGGCCGTGTCGACCGGACCGGTGGTCGGTGCAGTCTCAAGCGGCCCCGAGGTCGGTTCTGGCCCGGCGCCGGGCGGACCCGGCCACAGCCACAGGACCGCCCCCAAACCGAGACCGACCAGCAGCAATCCGAGCCAAGCCAGCCGGCCGAGGGGCCCGGCCCGTTCCCGCATTCCCGCCGGTTCGCCCCCGCTGCTCACCCGGCCAGCCTAGTCCGAGGCCGACCGGTCCTGAGCCCGCGCGACCCCACGGCTATCCACCTGCTTCGACTCCGGCTGTCGGGCCCGACGACGATCAAGGACGGCTGGGCATGGATCCTGCGACTGCACGCAGGATGACGAGGGACCGCCACACAGGACGCTGAAGCGACTCTCTTCCCGGCGCGCGACAACACTGATCCTGATCGGCCACCCGGCGGGACGATTGGGTCCGGCGGCCAGACCATTGTCCTTGATCAGACCAGGAATCACCGGGACAGGCCGACGGCCTGGCGGGGATCCTTATCCAATCCCGCGCCAGGCCGCCGGTCGATTATCAGCTAGCGCGACGGACGCGGCGGGCGGCGTAGACCAAGGTCAGGCCGGCCAGCAGGCTGAGCAGGGCCAGGTAGGGCGGGCCTTGGGTGGAGCCGGTGCGGGGCACGACGCGGGCGGCGTAGACGTTGGTCAAGATGGTTTGGTTGACCTCGCCTATCACAACCGTGAAGTTACTCGCTTCGGAGGCTCGGGAGACCTCGCCGAACTCACCCACCGAGCCAGCCTCACCGACCTGGCAGACCGCGCCCAGCGGCACCCGAGCCACCTCGGCCTCCAGGCCGTCGGCCTGGCTCAGAGTCAGTCGACCGTCGGTTTGGCCGTTGAAACGAAGCGAGGCGGAGCGCAGGACGCCGGTGGAGTCGATGTAGGGCAGGGAGCAGGACAAGGTGGCCTCGAAACTGGCCGGGGCCAATTCGGCGCCGGGACCTTCGATCAGCTTCTGGACCGTGAAGGAGCCGGTGGACAGAGACAGGCCGACCTTGTTGGGCGACAGCCGCAGCGGGTTCGGGCGGTTGGGGTCGTGGTAGGTGGCCCCGAACTGGCTCCAGGCGAAGTCGACCAGGTCGACCTCGACGAAGGCCTCGGACTCGGCCCCGTCCTCGGCTCCGACCACCGAGTTGGGCACGTTGACGGTGTCGAACAGGATGTCGACCGTGCCAGCCGGCCCCAGCGGGGTGGCCGGGGAGAAGAGGGCCGTCACCCGGATGGCCCGCACCGTGGACCAATCGACGTCCGGGTCGTCCGGATCGACTGTCTCCCAAGTCTCGCCGGCGCTGCTACACGGCAGCAGACTGGCGTCCAGAGCCATGGCCGACCAGGAGTCCTGGCAGGCCAGCGTGTCACGCGAGACCTCGAAGGTGAACACCACGTCCGGGATCGGCTGCCCGGCCGAGTCGAGGGCGACGGCCTGCAGGGAACCGGCCACCAGATGGGGTCGGAAGGTCGAACCGCGGGAATCACCCGAGCTGACCAGCATGGAGTCTTCGGCCGCGGGCAGAGCTTCGAAGAAGGTGACCTGGTCGAACACCGTGGTGCCGGCGTTGACGGCGTGCAGGATCCAGCTGTCGATGCCGCCGTGGACCGAGTCGGCCACGCAGGGTGGCGCGAAATAGGTCGGCTCGGTTTGTCCGGGCCCGCTGACGGTGGGATCGCAAACCCCGTCCGGATCGAAGTCGGGCCGGGCCGTGCCCAGCGCGCCGACCACGCCGGTGGCGAGGCGGAAGTTGACGCCCGAATGCGGGGTGACCCGGGCCCGGGTCGAAGCCGAGTTGGGGTCGACGGACGGGCTGAAGGTGATCGGCCCGCCGGCCAGATGGCTGACCGTGGTCAGAGCCTCGGCCGTGGTCACGGTCAACTGGTTCCAGGCGTCCTGGCCCAGTTGGTACGCCCCCAGCTCGAGCCAGCCGTAGATCGTGATGGTGATCGACTCGCCCGGCAGCAGGCGGTCGCCCTGATCCTGGCTGGGCCAGGTCCACTCCAGAGTCTGGCCGCTGGGGTCGATCGGTCCGACCTCCAGTTCGGGGGTCGTCGACAGAGTCGAGGTCAGGGAGCCGGAGTAGCTGCTGGTCAGGATGTAGGCGTCACCCTCGTGCGAGCCATTGGGCACCGGGCTGTAGCGCAAGCCGGGCGGCAGCTGGTCGATCACACTGTCCAGGTGCAGATAGCCGGTGCCGAGGTTGGACACGGTCAACTCGAAGGGCACGACGTCGGCCGTCGAGGGGCTGTCACCGGGATAGATGGTGGGCGAGTTGTGATTCGCCACCTTGTTCAAGCCCAGGTGTCGGGTGCCGGGGATCCAGCTGAATTGGGCGTTGACGCTGGACTGGCCCGTGGCCGGGTCGCCGTTGCTGTCCAACAGCAGCCAGTTGTACGAGGTGACGTTGAGCAGGTTGGCAGCCTGACCGGGGAACTCGACCGGGCCGCCGGACAGCTTGGCGGTTCTAAGCAGCCCCGTGAAGACGACTGAGGGGGTTCCCCACCAGTTGCCGAATTCAGTGCCGTCGGCCTTGGAGAAGACCGCCCTGAGCCCCTGAACCAGCGGATAGTCAGCCGCGTCCACGGCTAGCTCGGCCGTGGACGTCGGGCCAGGAGCGGAGCAGACCCAGGCGGCCGGGTCGCCGTCGAAGGCCCCGTAGGCGCACAGGCTGACCTGGTCGGCCCCGTCCGGCAGGCTGACGGAAGTCAAGCCGGTGAAGGCGACATTGTCCCAGAAATCGGCGTTGGCGGGGCCATCTTCGAACACCAGCTCGGTCGCCTTCTGGTTGGAGTTCCAGGCGTCGCCCCGCAGGGTCACCGTGATCGGGGTGGCGCGGGTCGGTTCGGTCAAACTGGTGGGCGAGATGGTCTGATAAGCCTTCGTCGCCAGCACGCCACCGCTCAGATAGATGGTTCCCGGCCCGGCCGCGCTGAGAGCGCCGGAATAGCCCCGGTCAAACTCGGTGGGGAACGGGTGACTGGACTGGAACTGGACCGGGTCGTAAGACTGGGCGAAGGCCGTGTTGGGCACTGCCACAGTCACAGCGTTGACATCCAGACGCTGTTCTGCGCCCGACAGGCGGAAGGTGGCCCGTGGCCGGGTGTCCAAGGTGAGGCTGACGGACTGTCCACCAGCGATGGAGCCGCCGTTGGCTACCGGATCGGCTCCCTGGAAGGTGATCGACAAGCCGATCACATCGGCCAGATCGGACTCCGTCATGCTGTTGAGCTCCAGCGCCGTGATGGTCTGATGCGACAGCATGCCGCCGTTGTATCTCAGCAGATGGACCAAGGAGTCGGTCGTGCTGATGCTGGCCGCCACCGAGGCAGTGGCCGTCGCATTGACGATGTCGAAACGGTCGAAGAAGGAGCCGGCGAAGTCGGTGCCGCCGTAGTAGGAGCTGTCCGACAGATCGGTCACACCGGCGAAGGGATCGGCTTGGGCGCTGGCAGGGTCGAGCGGCGTCTGGCTTAAAGGGCCGTTGGGAACCCCGTCTGAGTCGGTCAAGGCTGGTTCGGTGATGCGGATGTATGACGCCTTGGCCGCCAAGCCGGCGATGACCTGGTTGGTGGCGGTCAGAACCATGGTCGAAGTGGGGAAGTCCGACTGGGGCGTCCCCGGGTCGCCCGGCACCAGCAGTGGGTAGGTGCTGGAGCCTTGGGTGAATGTCTTGGTCAGGAGGATCACCGGCACCGTGTCGATGACCTGGATGCGAGCCTCGGACTGGACCACGGTGACCGCGACCGGGTCGATCGGGGTGGCGGTCAGGCTGGCCTGGTTGACCACCCAGCCGGGCTCCAAAGTGATGGAGTCGGGCCGGTAGTTGTAAGTCGCCGTCCGCACCACCCAGGAGCCGTCCGAGCGCTTGCTGTCGCGCAACTGCCAATTCAAGGTGAAGGAGCGGCGCAGCCCGGCGGAGTCGCTGAAAGCACTGGCCAGACCGGAGCCGACGGCCGGGGCGAAGGGGTCGATGGCAGAACCGCTGGAGGCGGCGGCGCGGGCGATGTCGTTCGGCTCCAGAGTCAGACGCAGCCCGATGGTGGAGGCTTGTTCGGCCGCCGTCAGGGTGCAGCCGCGGAAGCCGCTGGTCGTCATCCAAGCTCCGTCGGACGGGGTGCAGCTCGGAGTGACCCAGGCGGCGGCGTCGCGGTCGTACAGCTCGACCGCCGTGACCGAGTCGTAGCGCAAAGCCCACCCGTTGGAGTAGGTGTAGCTCAAGGCGTCGTAGTCGATGGGTGGGACGCTGACCAGGTTGAAGGCGTCGAAGACGCTCTCGGCCAAGGCGGCGTCTGAGACGCCCGGCGCCGGCGGGTCGGAGATGACGGCCGAGGCCACGCCAGGGGTGGTGTCCCAAGACAGCGTGGTCTGGACCTGCTGGGAGGACTGGGCGTGCACGGTCACGGCCGGTGCGGCCGTCGTGCCCCAGACCTTGGCCAAAGCGGTGACCGGGGTGACCAGGGGCCGCGGCTGAGTCGGCGGGCCGACGATGATGACGCAGTCCGCCGGGTCCAGGCTCAAACACTGGCCCAGGATGTAGGCGTTGCTGCTGCCGCCGCCGCCACCACTGCCGCCGCCGCCGTCGTCGGTCACGACGGCGCCCTCGACGGTGGCGCTGTTGACCCAAGGCAAGCTCGGATCATCCCCGGTCGAGCCGCCGGAACGGGCGGTGGCACGGGCCTGGTAGGCCACGTACGGGTTGACGGTGATGTCGCTGGGGAAGCCAGTCGGGTTGGTGTACGTGAAACGAACCCCGGTGACGGCTCGGCGGGCCGCCGCGCTGCCGCCCAGGGCGGTCTCGATGTCGAGGCGGGAGAGGCTGAAGTTGGTGGCCGAGACGACCGGCCCGGCATCGGCCAGGGTGGTCCAGGACGAGCCGGTCCAAACCTCGACCAGAAGCGAGGAGCCGGCTGGAATCGGGGCCGACGGGATCGACGTCAGATCGAAACCGTCCCAGAACTCACGCTGGCCAGGGGTGGGGGTGGCCGAAATCATGTCGGTCACGACGATGGAGTTGGGGTGGACCAGGTTGTTGCCGGTCCAGACTCGGCCGGCCAGGCTGGTGACGACCTGTTGACCGGGGCTGATGGCGGTCCAGGGCGGGGAGATGGTCTTGCTCAAGGTGCCGTTGACGACCGGATTGACCACTTGGACGGTGGCGGTGCGCTCGCCGGCCGCCGAGTTGACCCCGTCCGAGACGGTGGCGGTGGCCTTATTGGGGCGGTTGCCGAAGTCGCCGCCGCTGGTGCCCAGACGGACCGGCACGACGGCTTGGGCGTTGGCCCCCAGCGGGCCGTCGGTCGAGTTGAAGACGATGGTGAAACCGGTCACCGTGCCGCTGGCCGGGCTGGCCGGCGTCTGGCCGGAGGCGAAGGCGATGGTCTGGTCGGGCTCGGAGGCGAAGCTGTACACCACCTGGCCGGTCTCGGCCCCGGCCGGATAGGTGATCGGGCTGGGGAAGCCGATGAACTGGAAGCCCTGCGCCACCAGGTCGTCGCTGACGGTCAAGCTGGTGACGGGCTGGCCCTGGGAGGCGTTAGTGGCCGTGATGGTGGCGATGGTGTGGTTGCCTTGGGGCACGCCGGTCGGGTTGAAGGTCTTGTTGACGCTGACGGCCAAGGTCGGCTCTTTGACGCTGTAGCCGGCCGCGGCCGAGACCACCGGGCTGGCGACGCCGTCCCGGGAGGTCGAGGCGGTGGCGGTGTTGGTCAGGCTGGTCTCGGCGTCGGTGACCTGGACCACGTTCAGAGACAGGCTGGCGTAGGCGTTGACCGGGATGTCGCCGCTGAAGGTGAAGCGGAGGCCGTCCACGTCGGCCGGGTCGACCCCGGTCGGCAGGGCGCAGGCCGGGCCGGGTTGGCCGGTGGTCCAGGACCAGGAGCCGCTCTGCTCGACCCAGGCGTCGACCTGGACGGCGCTGGCGCCGCTGGGCAGGGCGCAGCTGAGAGCGGTCAGGTCGACCACGCTGAAGGGGTTGTTCTCGTCCAGGCTGGAGGCGGAGCCGGCTTGGGCCGGCTCGGTCACGACCAGGCGGTCGACCGGCACGTTGGAGGTGTTACGGGCGGTCAGAGAGATGGTCGAGGTTTGGCCCACGGTGGCGGAGCTGGGGCTCCAGCTCTTGGACAGGGCGGTCGCCAGGCTCTGAGGGACGCTGATCGTGACGCCGACCGAGGAGGCGTCGCTGGCCGAGTTGGAGGCGGTCGAGCTGGCCGTGTTGACGATGGGGCGCCCGACGTTGGGGCTCAACGGGCTCAGTCCGGTGGACGGCACCTGCAGACGCACCATCAAGGTCAGGGTCTGGCCGGCCGACAAGCCGACCGAGCCGTCGCTGTCCAAAGGCTGGGTGACGTCCAAACTGACGACGGTGTCCGGGCTGATGACGGTCGGGAAGGCGTCCACCTCGGAGCCGTCTTTGACCACCAGCAGCGTGTGGGGGACGGTGGCGGGGCGGACCTCCGCCCCCAGCAGGGTCAAACCGGCGAAGTCGACCGGCAGGGGGTCGGACACGGCGACGTCCAAGCAGTCCTCCTCCGAGCAAGACAGCACGATCTCGTAGGTGAAGGCCTGCCCCGGGGTGACCTGGCTGGGGTTCCCCTCGATCGATTTGACGACGGAGAGGTACTGGGGCAAGGCCCAAGCCTGGGGAGTCACGAAGAGACCGGCCGAAGCCAGTGCCACGACGGCGGTCAGGGCGGTCAACTTAGGGATGGCGGTTCGACGTCGCATGAGTCGTCCTTGGAGGAGGAGGCGGACTTGGTTGAGGCCACACTACTACCTAATTCTGGCCTCTTTTACCACGCTCGGTTCGGCAGGCCCGACCGGGGTGGCTCTAAGCGGCCCCGGCCTAGTCAGCTGAGATCGGGCAGCAACTCGGCGATACCTTGGCCGGTCAGGGCGGACACCTTGTGCACGACCCGGCAGCCCGCCATATGGAGCAGGTTCTCCCCGTTCACGATCATCCAGGGCTCGGCGATGTCGATCTTGGTCAGCACGCCGACGACGGGCTTGGTGAAGTAGGTGTGGAAACCGGGCGGGATCTTCATCTCGATGGTGGTGGCGGCGTGCATCAAGACGACCAGGTCGACGTCGGTCGAGGCTGTCCACAGGCCGTGGCGTAAGTACCACAACTCCAAGAACTCGCCCGGGGAGTCGAAGATCTCGTCCTGCCACTCCAGACCTTGGGTCTTGTCGTAGACAAAGTCCAGCCCGTGCAGACGCTGCATCAAGGTGGTCTTGCCGCAACCGACCGATCCGACCAGGAGCAGCTTCTTCAACCGCCCGCCGTCCGCCGCCGGCTGGTCCGGCGTCTGGGGCCCGGCATGGTCGGGCTGGCTCATGTGCGGGTGATCTCGGCCGGGGCCAAGCGCAGCACCCCGGTCAAGAAGGCCAAGACCTCGCCCATGGCGGCCTCGACGTCGGACACCGATCCCATCATGATGAGCGAGCCGTTGAAGCGGTCGACGAAGGCCAGTTCGATGCCGGAGGCCTTGGTCGCCACGTCGGCCGCCAGGATGGAGGCGTCGGAGGGGGTGATGGTGAGGATGCCGATGGAGCCGCCGGACGGGTTGAGCCCGACTTTGACGTACAACTGGGGGTCGGGGTGGGCGATGATGTGGGCCAGCGTCACCTGTTTGCCAGGCACGAACTCCTGGATGATGCGCTGCTTGTCCTCGAACATGACCCCTTCGATCCGCCCCGATGCGGACTGGTTCGGCGATCTGGCGGCCGAACGGCCGTCCATCGACCCATCGTTCCGAGGATGGGCCGGGGCTGTCAATCGACTGGCTCGGGAAGCCCGTAAGTCCATCTAAACGGATAGAAATCGATCGTTAAGCGGGTAATTTTTGGCTGTTTGGATACGGGAACTGCCTGAATAAGTCTAGGCCGAACCCTCAGCCGTACCCTCGGATCGACCATAGCCTGAGTCATAACGCCACCAGGTCAATGGTCCGATCTGGTGTGTCTGTTGAATGCCCAACATCCAAGGAGCTAGATCAATGCAAGAAGCCCTCGGAATGGTGGAGACGAAGGGTTTCGTCGCCGCCGTTGAAGCCGCGGACGCGATGGTCAAATCGGCCAATGTCGTCCTGATTGGAAGCCAGCGGGTCGGGTCCGGTCTTGTGACCGTCCTGGTCCGGGGCGATGTCGGCGCCGTCAAGGCCGCCACTGACGCCGGCGCTGTCGCCGCGCAGAATGTCGGCGAGCTGGTGTCCGTCCACGTTATCCCACGTCCGCACAACGACGTCGAGCAATTGCTCCCGTCGGCGGCTAAGTGAGTTAGGTGGCGATCATGGCCAACGAAGAACTCATCAACCAGGTCCTGGCTGTCGTCCAGGACAAGATCGGCCAGGCCCCAGCGGCCCCGGCCGTCGGCGCCCGTCCGCCCTGCACCGAATTCGTGGGTGTCAACCCGCTCGGTGACACCATCGGACTGGTCATCGCCAATGTCGATCCCGACCTGCACAAGCTCATGAAGATCGACCCCAAGTACCGCTCCATCGGCATCCTCGGCGCCCGCACCGGCGCTGGGCCGCACATTTTCGCGGCCGACGAGGCGGTCAAAGCCACTAACACCGAGATCGTCACGATCGAACTGCCGCGCGACACCAAGGGTGGAGCCGGTCACGGTTCGTTGATCGTCTTCGGCGCCATCGACGTGTCCGACGCCCGTCGGGCCGTCGAGGTCTCCCTAGGCGAACTCGACCGCACTTTCGGCGACGTCTACGGCAACGAAGCCGGCCACCTGGAATTCCAGTACACGGCCCGTGCCAGCTACGCCCTGAACAAGGCCTTCGGGGCCCCTCTGGGCAAAGCCTTCGGCATCACCGTGGGCGCTCCCGCCGCCATCGGCGTGGTCCTGGCTGACACCGCCGTCAAGGCTGCCACGGTCGACGTCGTCGGCTACAGCAGCCCGGCCGCCGGCACTAGCTTCTCGAACGAGGTCATCTCCTGCTTGACCGGTGATTCGGGAGCCGTCCGCCAGGCCATCGTGGCCGCCCGTGAGATCGGCATCCATCTGCTGGGTGCCCTGGGAGTGTGCCCAGGCTCGACGACTACGCCGTACATCTAGGCGGCGCATCGTGAGATCGAAGAGATTTGAAGTCCTCGACGCTCGGCCCGTCAACCAAGACGGCTTCGTCACCGAGTGGCCCGAGGTCGGCCTTATCGCCATGGAGAGCCCGAACGACCCCAAGCCCAGCCTCAAGCTGGTCGACGGCAAGGTCGTCGAGATGGACGGTAAGAAGCGTGAAGACTTCGACATGGTCGACACCTTCATCGCCACCTACGGAATCCGGCTGGAGGACGCCGAGCGCGCCAACGCCATCGATTCCGGAGACCTGGCCCGTATGTTGGTCGACTTCAATGTGCCTAGAGCAGAAGTCGTCAAGCTCACCACCGCTCTGACCCCGGCCAAACTGACCGAGGTCGTCTCCAAACTGAACGTCGTGGAAATGATGACGGCCGTGTCGAAGATGAGAGCCCGTCTCTCACCGGCCAACCAATGCCACGTCACCAATGTCAAGGACAATCCGGTTCAGCTGGCGGCGGACGCCGCCGAGGCCGCTCTGCGCGGCTTCGCCGAACAGGAGACGACCGTCGGCATCGTCCGTTACGCCCCGTTCAACGCCATCTCGATCATGGTCGGGGCCCAAATCGGCCGTCCCGGCATCCTGACCCAGTGCGCCGTCGAAGAGGCCACTGAACTGGCTCTCGGCATGCGCGGCTTCACCGCCTACGCCGAGACGGTGTCGGTCTACGGCACCGAGGCCGTCTTCATGGATGGCGACGACACGCCCTGGTCGAAGGCCTTCTTGGCCTCCTGCTACGCCTCCCGTGGCCTCAAGATGAGGTTCACCTCGGGCACCGGCTCGGAGGTTCAGATGGGTTACGCCGAGGGCAAGTCGATGCTCTACCTTGAGGCCCGCTGCTTGTACATCACCAAGGGCGCCGGCTCGCAGGGGACCCAAAACGGTTCTGTCTCCTGCTGCGGTGTGCCGGCGGCTGTGCCGAGCGGCATTCGCGCCATGTTGGCCGAGAACCTGATCGGCATGTGCTTGGACCTGGAGTGCGCTTCCAGCAATGACCAGACCTTCACCCACTCCGACCTGCGCCGGATCGCCCGGGCCATCATGCAGTTCGCCCCGGGGACGGACTTCATCTGCTCGGGTTACTCCTCGGTTCCGAACTACGACAACATGTTCGCCGGTTCCAACTGGGACGCCGAGGACTACGACGACTGGTGCGTCATCCAACGCGACCTCAAGATCGACGGCGGGCTGCGGCCAGTCGCCGAAGAGGAGACCGTGGTCGTGCGCAACAAGGCCGCCAAGGTCATCCAGGCGCTCTACCGTGAGCTCGGTCTGCCCGAGATCACCGACGCCGAGGTCGAGGCTGCGACCTACGCCCACGGCTCGCAGGACATGCCGGATCGCAATGTGGTCGAAGACCTCAAGGCGGCCGACAACGTCCTCAAGCGCGGTCTGACCGGCATCGACTTGGTCAAGGCGCTGGCCCGGGCCGGGTACGAGGACGTGGCCGGCTCTGTCTTCGGGATGCTCAAACAGCGCGTCTCCGGCGACTACCTGCACACGGCGGCCATCTTGACCAAGGACTTCAACGTCGTCTCAGCTGTCAACTATCCGAACGACTATCGCGGTCCTTCGACTGGTTACCAGCTGTCCGACGAGCGTTGGGCCGAGATCAAGAACATCCGCAAGGCGATCGACCCCGAGAGCATCTGAGGTGATGACAATGGATGAGAAGACTCTGCGTAGCATCATCGAGCAGGTGTTGAACGGCCTGGAGGCCAAGGGCGCCGCTCCGGCGGCGGCCGCGCCTTCGGGCACGCCGGACTACGCCGGTGGCGAGCGACACATCAAGATCACCGAGACTGGTCCGGCGGAGCGCGGTTCCGACCCGCGCGAGGTCGTCATCGCTTTGGCTCCGGCCTTCGGCGGACGGCTCAACCAGACCATCATCGGTCTGCCCCACGACCAGGTCGTGCGTGAGATCTGCGCCGGCATCGAGGAGGAGGGCCTGAAGTATCGCTTCATCCGTCTCTTCCGCACCGCCGACGTCGGCTTCATGGCCCATGAGGCGGCCAAGCTGTCCGGTTCCGGCATCGGCATCGGCGTGCAGTCTCGTGGCACCACGGTCATCCACCAGAAGGACCTGCCGCCTTTGAGCAACCTTGAGTTGTTCAGCCAGGCCCCGCTGGTCGACCTGGGGACGTTCCGCGCCATTGGCAAGAACGCCGCCAAGTACGCCAAGGGCGAGTCGCCCGCTCCTGTGCCGGTCAAGAACGACCAGATGGCTCGGCCGAAGTACCAGGCCATCGCCGCTCTGCTGCACATCAAGGAAACCGAGCTCTGCGATCCTGGCAAGAAGACGCAAGCTCTTTCGGTCACCTACGTCTGAGGGAAGCTGACATGGACCAAGAACAACTCATTCGACAGATCATGGCTCAGGTCATGGCCACGATTGGTTCACCGTCGGCCGCTTCAGCGCCGGCTGGTGGCCAGGTCACCAAAGAGCAGTATCCCTTGGGCGAGAAGATCCCGAACCAGATCAAGTCCGCCAGCGGCAAGCAGCTGACTGACTTCTCGCTGGAGGGCGTCGTCTCAGGGGCTCTGACGGCAGAGGACTTCCGGATCGCTCCGGAGACGCTGGAGATGCAGGCCCAGGTGGCCGAGTCGGTCAACCGCGGGGCTTTCTCCCGCAACCTGCGCCGGGCCGCCGAGCTGATCGCCGTGCCTGACGACGAGCTGCTCAGCATCTACAACGCTCTGCGTCCGTACCGTTCGACCAAGGCCGAGCTGTACGCCATCGCCGACAAGTTGGAGAGCCAATACGGTTGCAAGATCAACCCGGCCTTCATCCGCGAAGCGGCTGACGTCTACGAGCAACGCGGCCGGCTGCGGGTCGACTGACCGAGCTGGATGACTGAACGGAACCGTTGACGACATGGCCCTGATCGCTGGGATCGACATCGGCAACGCCACCACTGAGGTGGCGCTGGCCGAGGCGGTCGGCGCGACCCGCCGTTTCCTGACCTCGGCCATCGTGCCGACCACTGGAATCAAGGGGACCCTGCAAAACACTCAGGGCATGTTCCAATCGCTGACCCAAGCCCTGGAACGGGCCGGTCGGTCGTTGACGGACTTGACGGTCATCCGCATCAATGAGGCGGCGCCGGTGATCGGCGACGTCGCCATGGAGACGATCACGGAAACGGTCATCACGGAATCAACCATGATCGGCCACAACCCGTCGACTCCTGGAGGATTGGGCATCGGGGTCGGGACGACGATCCACTTAGTGGATCTCGTCTCGGCCCCAGCCGATCGTCCCTACATCGTGGTGGCGGACCGATCGCACGACTACGCCGCCGTGGCCGAGGCCGTCAACCAGGCCGTCGGCCGGTTGACCGTCGCCGGCGCCATCTTGCAGAGCGACGACGGGGTGCTGGTGCACAACCGTCTGACTCGCAAGATCCCGATCGTGGACGAGGTCTCCCTGATCGACAAGGTGCCGATCGGCATGTTGGCCGCCATCGAGGTGTCCGAAGCTGGTCGAATCATCGAGACCCTGTCCAATCCCTTCGGCATCGCCACCTTGTTCGAGCTCACCTCGGATGAGACCAAGTCGGTCGTGCCGATGGCCCGGGCCCTGGTCGGCAATCGCTCGGCCGTCGTCATCAAGACGCCCAAGGGCGACGTCACCGAACGTCACATCCCGGCCGGCTCGCTTCGCTTCATCGGCGAGCAGCGCTCGGTCGAGGTCGACGTCGAACGCGGGGCGGAGGAGATCATGCGGGCCGGCGCGACCGTCGGCCAGGTCACCGACATCGTCGGCGAGCCGGGCACCAACGTCGGCGGCATGATGGAGAAGGTCCGGGTCGTGATGGGCAACCTGACCGATCGCGATCCCAAGCAGATCCAAGTGACCGACCTTTTGGCGGTCGACACCTTGGTGCCGCAGAAGGTCATCGGCGGTCTGGCCGAGGAGTTCTCGCTCGAGGGCGCCGTCGGCATCGCCGCCATGGTGCGGGCCGACAAGCTCCAAATGGAGAGGGTGGCCTCGCAGATGACGGCCGAGCTGACCATCCCGGTCCAGGTCGGCGGCGTCGAGGCCGACATGGCCATTCGCGGCGCCCTGACCACGCCGGGCACTTCCGCCCCCATCGCCATCTTGGACATGGGGGCCGGTTCGACCGACGCTTCGATCCTGCGCGGCAACGGCCAGGGTCGGTCCATCCACCTGGCTGGGGCCGGCAACATGGTGACACTGTTGATCCAGTCCGAGCTGGGCCTGGACGACTTCGAACTGGCGGAGAACATCAAGCGCTACCCGTTGGCCAAGGTCGAGACCTTGTTCAACATCCGGCACGAGGACGGTTCAGTCCAATTCTTCGACCAGCCGCTCAAGCCCCATCTGTTCGCCCGGGTCGTCGTGATGCACCCGGAGTCGATGATCCCGCTGCCGCTGAAACATCCCATGGAAGTGATTCGGCAGATCCGGGTGCGGGCCAAGGAGCGGGTCTTCGTCACCAACGCCCTGCGCGCCTTGCGCGCCGTCAGCCCGACTCAGAACGTGCGTGACATCGAGTTCGTCGTCCTGGTCGGCGGCTCGGCCCTCGACTTCGAGATCCCACAGTTGGTGACCAAGGCCCTGGGCGAGTTCCGCGTGGTGGCCGGCCGGGCCAACATCCGGGGCACCGAGGGGCCGCGCAACGCGGTCGCCACCGGCCTGGTCCTGTCCTGGGAAGGCTGAGGGACGGCCATGGCGGAAGACATCTTGGTTCAAGCCCAGGTGCCACACCTGGTCGACACCAAGCTGCCGGCCGTCGAGGTCTACGCCCACCAGTCGATCCAAGACCACCAACTGACTGAGATCCTGCTCGGCGTCGAGGAGGAGTCGATCCCATACGTGGTGACCAAGCGGACCGAGTCGAGCCCGAAGGAGCTGGCCCAGAGAGCGGCCATCGTCTCCCGCTTGGGCGTCGGCATCGGGGTCAGCTCGGACCACGTCGCCATAACCACCGAGAAACTGCCGGTCGACCAGCCCTACATCGAGGGCGAATTGAACCGCAACCACGCCGTCGACCGGGCCTTGGGCCAGGCTGCGGCCCGTATCGTCAAAAGAATGCCGCTGACTGGTCCCAGCGGCGAATCGATCCTCTTCGCGCCCGCCGCGCCTGAGATCTGAGAGGACAGACCATGCTCAAGCAATGTTTGGGAACC
>JAIRYW010000037.1 GCA_031267645.1 Propionibacteriaceae bacterium | reverse complement strand
CGTTCCCGCCAGTCCGCCGCCGTCCAACAGGCCAGTCTGGCCGAGCAGGCCGGCCGGGCCGCCCAAGCTGAGATCGAACGCGCCGCCCGCCAGTTGGAGCAGGTCGCGGCGGTCCGCGGCCGCGACGGCGAGAGCCTGGCCCAGCTGACCGCTCGGCTGGAGCGGGCCCAGGCCGACCCGGATCTGGTCCCGCCGCCAAAAGACCGCCGACAGGAGTTGGCCGACCAGGCCAAGGCCGCGCGGGCGGCCGAGATGGAGGCTCGTTTGGCGCTGCGCACGGTCGAGGAGCGGGCCCGTTCCTTGGCCGGACGGTCCGAGTCTTTGCGCCGGGCGGCCGAGCAGGAACGTCAAGCCCGGGCCCGGGCCGCCGCCGTCCAAGCCCAGTTGGCGGCCGAGGCGGCGCGGGCCGAGGTGGTGGCGCGGGCCGCCACCTGGCTGGCCGGACGGGTCGAGGCCTCGCTGGCCCTGGCCGCCGCCGGTCGGGCCGAGGCCGGTCGCCGACGGGAGACGGCGGACGCCGCCGTGGCCGAGGCCAGGCGGTCGTCCCGCCAACTGGCCGACCATTTGGAGACCATCGTCGACACCGCCCACCGCGACGAGTTGGCCCGGGCCCAACAACGGATGCGGATCGACGCCTTGGCCGAACGGGCCCTGGCCGAGGTCGGCTTGGACGCCGAGGCCCTGATGGCCGAGTACGGTCCGGACCGGCCGATCCCGTCCAGCCAGGCCGAGCCCGAGGCCGAGGACGGTCCGCCGCCGACCCGCCCCTTCGTGCGCGAGGAGCAACTCAAGCGTCTGCGCACAGCCGAGCGCGACCTGCAACTGCTGGGCCGGATCAATCCGCTGGCCTTGGAGGAGTACGACGCCATGCAGGAGCGCCATCGCTTCCTGGCCGAGCAGTTGGACGACCTGAGACGGACGCGCAGCGATCTGTTGGCCATCGTGGACGACGTCGACGCCAGAGTCCAGACCGTCTTCGCCCAGGCCTACGCCGACGTCGAGCGGGAGTTCGGCAGCGTCTTCGCCCGCCTCTTCCCGGGCGGCCAGGGCCGCCTCTTCTTGACCGAGCCGGGCCAGTGGCTGACCACCGGCGTGGACGTCGAGGCCCGTCCGGCCGGCAAGAACGTCAAACGCCTGTCGTTGTTGTCCGGCGGCGAGCGCTCCTTGGTCGCGATCTGCTTCCTGGTCGCTTTGTTCAAAGCTCGACCCAGCCCCTTCTACATCCTGGACGAGGTCGAAGCGGCTCTGGACGACACCAACTTGGGTCGGCTGCTGGAGATCTATGAAGAGCTGCGGCGCGACTCCCAGCTGGTCGTCATCACCCACCAGAAGCGGACGATGGAGATCGCCGACGTGTTGTACGGCGTGTCGATGCGCGACGACGGCATCTCGAATGTGGTCAGTCAGCGCCTGCGAACGGAATGAATTCTGAGAAAACTGAGACCTTTTTCTTTCAGACTCTCATTTTGAAAGTCTGAAAGGGGGTCTCGCCTGAGAAATATGAGAGTCGCCTAGCGGCGTTCTTGGTCAATTCTTAGGCCGAAATCGCCGCTCCCCTCTGGCCTAGAACCGACCGGGCCGGACAGACTGGGCCTGTCTTAACCGGCGTTCGAGAAAGGTCGAATCATGCTTCCCGCTTTCATCGCCATGTTGACCCGGGCTCTTTGCCGCACGGCCGAATATCTGATCGGCGACGAGTCGATGGCCAGTTTCCCGGAGGGGTCGCTGGCCGACTGATCGGCCGGTCCGCCCCAGTCGCGGTCGGCTCTGTTCAGGGTGGTCGACGGTCGGGGCCGGCGGCGCGGCCGCCCCTGGCTCGATTGTGGTCTGGGCGCCCCCGGAGCTAGCGCTCGGCGCCCGGGTCCGCGACCCGGGACACTAACATGTCCGACGTGGACATGATCTTCTGGTTCATTCTGGCTGGCCTCTTGGCCGCTTTCTTGGCTGGCTTCTTAGTCGTCACCATCTCCAACCGGCGCTCCGGCCGGGGCGGTCCGGCCCCGGAGTCGGAGCCGGACCATCCGGCCAGCCCTCTAGAGCCGGACGGGGAAGGGTCGAGTCGACCCGCCCTCCTGGAGCCGCCGGACGATCAATCCGAGCCGACCGACCAGTCCGAGCCGGTCGATCAGTCCGAGCCGGTCGACCAGGCGGACGCGGTCGAGCCGGTCGCGGCGGCGGTCGAGTGGGAGACCCCCGAACCGACCGTCGGACGGCTGTCGCGGCTGCGCCGCCGACTGGCTTCGAGCGACAACGCCCTGGCTCGGGGTTTGGCCGGTCTGCTGTCCAGCGACCGGGTCAGCGCCGAGACCTGGGACGATTTCGAATCCACCTTGATCGCCTCCGACTTGGGGGTCGGGCCGACCACCGAATTGGTCGAGCGGCTGCGCTCGCGTCTGGCCTTGGACGCCGTGGCCGACCCGGCCCAAGCCAAGGCCGTCCTGCGCCAAGAGCTGATCGACCTGGTCGACCCCAGCCTCGACCGCCGACTCGACCTGGAGCTGCCGGACGGCGCCCAGGGGCCGGCCGTGGTCTTGGTGGTGGGAGTCAACGGCACCGGCAAGACCACCACCGTGGGCAAATTGGCCCGGGTCTTGGTGGCGGACGGGCGCAGCGTGGTGCTGGGCGCGGCCGACACCTTCCGCGCCGCCGCCGCCGACCAGCTCCAGACCTGGGGCCAGCGCATCGGCGTCAACACGGTGCGCGGCCCCCAACAGGCCGACCCGGCCTCGGTCGCCTTCGACGCCGCCCAGCGGGCCCAGGCCGACGGCGCCGACGTCCTGATCGTCGACACGGCTGGACGCCTGCACAACAAGGTCGGCCTGATGGACGAGCTGAGCAAGGTCAAGCGGGTATTGGAGAAGGTCGCCCCGGTGACCGAGACCCTGCTGGTGCTGGACGCCACGACCGGGCAGAACGGCCTGGTCCAGGCCCGGGTCTTCGCTCAGGCGGTGGCGGTCTCCGGCATCGTCTTGACCAAGCTGGACGGTTCGGCCAAGGGCGGCATCGTGGTGGCCGTGCAACGTGAATTGGGTGTGCCGGTCAAGTTCATCGGTCTGGGCGAGGGGGCCGACGATCTGGCCTTGTTCGAGCCGGACCAGTTCGTCGACGGGCTGCTGGGTGACTGATCCGGTCCAGATCCGTCCCTTGGCCCCGGGCGACCTCGACGCCGCCCGGGACATTTACAACCAGGCCGTCGAGACTTCGTTGGCCTCGTGGGATCTGGTCCCGCTGAGCCCGGCCCAGTGGCGGGATTGGCTGGCCCAGCATTCCAGCGGCGGCCAGGTCGTGCTGGTGGCGACGGCCGGTGACGAGCTGCTGGGCTTCGCCGCTTACGGCCCCTTCCGTTCCAAGGCGGGCTTCAGCGACACGGTCGAGGATTCCATCTACCTGCGTCCGACCGCCCGCGGCCAGGGCCTGGGCGGGCGGTTGTTGGGCCAGTTGACGGACCAGGCCGCCAGCCGCGGCGTCCACGTCATGGTGGCGGCTCTGGCGGCCGAGAACCTGGCCTCGATCCGTCTGCACGACCGGTTGGGGTTCCAGGTGAGCGGGCGTCTGCCCCAGGTCGGGCAGAAATTCGGCCGCTGGCTCGATCTGGTCCTGATGACCCGGCGCTTGGACGACCGGCCGCCGGCGGCCCCGCTCGGAGCCGGCGCCGCCGCCGGCCCGATGCCGTAATCTTGGTGCCACCACAGCGGGTCTCCAGCAGGTAAGGATCATTTCGTGTTCGACACACTCCAAGACCGCCTCGCCCAGGCCTTCCGGTCACTGCGCGGCAAGGGCCACCTGAGCGATTCCGACATCGACCAGACTCTGCGGGAGATCCGCCTGGCTCTGCTCGAGGCCGACGTCAACCTGGAGGTGGTCAAGGCTTTCGTGGCCGCGGTGCGGACCCAAGCCAAGGCGGCCGAGCTGTCCCAAGCCCTCAACCCGGGGCAGCAGGTGGTCAAGATCGTCCAAGCCGAGCTGGTCAACCTGCTGGGCGGCCAGCAGCGCGATCTGCGCTGGGCCAAGCGTCCGCCCACCGTCGTCCTGTTGGCCGGCCTGCAGGGCTCGGGCAAGACCACGCTGGCCGGCAAGCTCGGTCTCTGGCTGCGTGGGCAAGGCCATTCGCCTCTGCTAGTGGCGGCCGACTTGCAGCGGCCCAACGCCGTCACCCAGTTGAAGGTGGTGGGCGAGCAGGCCGGTGTGGCGGTCTACGCCCCCCAGCCCGGCGACGGCGTGGGCGATCCGGTCGAAGTCGCCCGCGACGGCGTGGAGGCGGCCCGCCGCCATTTGCACGACATCGTCATCGTGGACACCGCCGGACGTCTCGGCGTGGACCAGGAGATGTTGCGTCAGGCGGCCCAGATTCGCGACGCCGTCGACCCGGACGAGATCTTGTTCGTGTTGGACGCCATGGTCGGACAGGACGCTGTCACGACCGCCCGCTCCTTCGCCGACCAGGTCGGTTTCAGCGGCGTGGTCATGACCAAGTTGGACGGCGACGCCCGCGGCGGCGCCGCCCTGTCGGTGGCCGGCGTCACCGGCCAGCCCATCCTGTTCGCCTCGGTGGGGGAGAAGCTGGAGGACTTCGAGGTCTTCCACCCCGACCGCATGGCCGGTCGCATCCTCGACCTGGGCGACGTTCTGACCTTGATCGAGCAAGCCGAGCGGCACTTCGACGCCCAGCAGGCCAGTCAGGCGGCCGAGCAGCTGATGCGGGGCGGACGCTTCACCTTGCAGGACTTCCTCCAACAGATGCAGGCCGTCCGGCGGATGGGGCCGCTGTCCAAGGTCCTCGGCCTGTTGCCCGGCATGGGTCAGATGCGCGATCAGCTGGCGGCGGTCGACGAGCGTGAGATCGACCGCATCGAAGCCATCATCTATTCCATGACGCCGGCCGAGCGGAGCGACCCGGCGATCCTGAACGGCTCCCGCCGGGCCCGGATCGCCCGGGGGGCCGGGGTCCAGGTCTCCGACGTCAACAATCTGGTCAACCGCTTCAGCCAGGCCCGCCAGATGATGCAGCAATTCGGCGGCATGATGGGCCAACGCCCCGGGGCCATGCCGCGAACCGCCCCCAAACCGAAGCAACAGGCCAAGAAAAAGCGGGCTGGCTCCAAGGTCTCCGGCAATCCGGCCAAGCGCAACGCCCCGGCCGCGCCGCCGACGGCCGGCCCGGTCGAATCCAGTGGAGCCGCCTTCGGCCTGCCGGCCGCCCCCGTGGCCGAGGCCGGCCCGCAGGGCCGCTTCGAACTGCCGGAGGATCTGCGTCGGATGTTGGAGAACCCGCCCTCGGCCTGACCGGGGTCGGCTGAATCGCCCGGCCCGGGCGGCCCGACGCCCGACAGTTGGCCATCGCCCGGCGCCGCGGTTATGGTCGTTCAGATGGGACCAGGAATGATCGAATCCGCCGGCGGCCCGGCCCAGGTCGGCTCCCAGGCCGCCGCTTGGCATCTGCGCGGGGTGGTCTTGCCCGAGGCTCGGACCGAGGACCTTTGGATCGTGCGGGGCCGTCTGACCCGCCGTCCGGTGGCTGGCGCCACCAGCCTGGCCGAGGCGGTTTGGATCTTGCCCGGTTTGGTCGACGCCCACTGCCACATCGGCCTGGGGCCCGACGGCGCGGTCGACCGCGCCACCAGCGCAGGACAAGCCATCGCCGACCGCGACGCCGGCTCGTTGCTGCTGCGCGACGCCGGATCGCCGGCCGACACCCGCTGGATCGATCAGCGCTCGGACCTGCCCCGGCTGATTCGGGCCGGCCGCCACATCGCCCGCCCCCGCCGTTACCTGCGGGGCTACGCGGCCGAGATCGACCCAGGCCAGTTGGTGGCCGAGGTGGTCCGCCAGGCCGGCCGAGGGGACGGCTGGGTCAAATTGGTGGGGGATTGGATCGACCGTCAGATCGGCGATCTGGCCCCGCTCTGGCCGGCCGACTTGGCCGCCCGGGCCATCGCCGCCGCCCACGCCCAGGGGGCCCGGGTGACGGCGCACTGCTTCGGCGAACAGGCCGTGGCGGAGCTGGTGGCGGCCGGCGTCGACTGCGTCGAACACGGCACCGGACTGGATCAGGCCACTCTGGCCGAGATGGCTCGCCGCCAGGTCGCCCTGGTGCCGACCTTGGACAATCTGGACATTTTCCCCGGCCTGGCCGATCAAGCCGAAGCCAAGTTCCCCCGTTACGCCGCCCACATGCGCCACCTTTACGCCGGGCGGCTCCAGGTCATGCGGCGAGCCGTCGAGGCCGGGGTGCCGATCTACGCCGGCAGCGACGCCGGCGGCTCGCGCCACCATGGCACTCTGCCGGCCGAGGTGGCGGCCTTGGCCGGCTTGGGCGGAGCCGACTTCGCTTTGGGGGCGGCCTCTTGGCGAGCCCGGGCCTGGCTCGGCCGACCCGGTTTGGAGGAGGGCGCCCCGGCCGACCTGGTCTGCTTCGCGGCCGACCCCCGGCGCGATCCGGCGGTGCTGGGCCATCCCGCCCTGGTGCTGCTGGACGGACGTCCAGTGGCCGGTCCCAGCTGGTCCTCCGTCCGGCCCTGAGGCGGGCTGGGCGACGGCCGCTCCGGCCTCGCGAGGGCCGTCCGACCGGGCCGTGGGAGGCGATTCGGCCAATCCCTCCGGCCGGTCTATTTCGCGGCGCGGCCATAGTCTGGCAAAATACTCGACGGATCGACCATCTCGGCGCCCTCTCACCGCCGAGGTGGACGAGTCAACCGGAGGCAGGCCTACGACCCCACCGTCGAGTCTGGTTCCACCCGTTCCGTCTGGAGCTGTTTTCAGACGTCGTCATACAGGAGAAACCACACTCGTGGCCGTCAAGATTCGCCTCAAGCGACTGGGCAAGATCCGGTCGCCCCACTATCGCATCGTCGTCATGGACTCCCGCACCAAGCGGGACGGCCGGGCCATTGAAGAGATCGGCATCTATCACCCGAAGAACGACCCGTCCGTCATCCGGGTCGACTCCGAGCGGGCCCAGCACTGGCTCGGCGTCGGCGCCCAGCCGACCGAGGCCGTCGTCGCGCTGTTCAAGCGGACCGGCGACTGGCAGCAGTTCACGGGCGACCACTCGATCCCGTCCGGCGTCGACCCCCAGCCCAGCAAGCCGGACAAGCTGGCCCGGTACAACGCCGCCGTGCTGGAAGCCGAGGCGGCCGGCGAGGCCATCTCGCGCCCCAAGCGGACGCCCAAGAAGTCGGTCGCGGCGGACGAGCCCAGCTCGACCGCGGCCGCCCAGCCGGCAGTGGCCGAGGGTGAGCCGGTGGCCGAAGCTCCGGCCAGTCCGCCCGCGGCCGACCAGACCGAGAACGAGGCCTGAGATGCTAACCGAAGCCTTGGAACACCTGGTGCGCGGAATCGTCGCCAATCCGGGCGAGGTGCGGGTCAAAGACCTCACCCTGAGACGGGGCCGCATGCTGGAGGTCCGGGTCCACCCGGACGACGTCGGCAAGGTGATCGGCCGTCAAGGCCGCACCGCCCAGGCGCTGCGCACCGTCGTGGCCGCTCTGGCCGGGCGGGAGCAGATCCGGGTCGACTTCGTCGACGTCGACCGGCGGCCCACCCGCGGCCGGCGCCACTGAGGCGTCGCCGGGGCTCCGGTCGGGCCCGGACGGAAGAGGCGGCCCCATGATCGAGGTCGTCGTCGGCGTGGTCGGACGGGCCCATGGCCTGTCCGGCGAAGTGGCCGTGGAAGTCCGCACCGACGAGCCGGAGCTCCGTTTCGCGGTCGGGGCCGAACTCTGGCCCCAGTCGGGCGGTCCGCCTTGGACGGTGCTGGCCCGGCGCTGGCATCAGGGGCGTCTGTTGTTGCGTCTGTCCGGTTCGAGCGACCGGACCGCCGCCGCCGCCCTGACCGGGTCCGTCCTGTTGGCCCGGGTCGACCCCGATCGATCGCCGCAGGACCAGGACGAGTTCTACGACCACCAGTTGATCGGTCTGACGGCCGTGACCGAGGCCGGCCGGACGGTCGGCCAGGTCGAACGGGTGTCCCACGGGCCGGCTCAAGACCTGCTCCAGCTGACCACCCCGGCCGGTCCCCGCTGGGTGCCCTTCGTGGCCGCCTTGGTGACCCGGGTCGACTTGGCCCAGAGGCGGCTGGTGCTGGCCGAACTGGCTGGGCTGTTGGACGACGACACCGCCGAGGAGGCCTGGTGAGACTGGACCTGGTGACCATCTTCCCGGACTATTTCGCGCCCCTGGGGCTGTCCTTGGTGGGCAAGGCGGTCGAATCCGGTGTGGTCGAGCTGGCCGTCCACGATCTACGCCGCTGGACCCACGACGTCCACCGCAGCGTCGACGACACCCCCTTCGGCGGCGGGGCCGGCATGGTGATGCGGGCGGAGCCCTGGGGCGAGGCTTTGGACGAGCTCCTGACCGGTCGAGACCAGGCCACCACCTTGGTCGTGCCGACTCCAGCCGGGGTCCCCTTCAGCCAGGTCTGGGCTCAGCGCTGGGCCGCCCGTGACCGCCTGATCTTCGCCTGCGGCCGCTACGAGGGCATCGACGCCCGTTTCAGCCAGTACGCCGCCAGCCGGGTCGAGACGGTCGAGGTCTCGCTGGGCGACTACGTCTTGAACGGCGGCGAGGTGGCCGCCCTGGCCATGGTGGAGGCCGTCGTACGGCTCTTGCCCGGGGTCTTGGGCAATCCGGAGTCTTTGGTCGAGGAGTCGCATTCAGAGGGCTGGGGACGGCTCTTGGAGTACCCCGTCTACACCAAGCCGGCCAGTTGGCGCGGCCTCGACGTGCCGGCGGTGCTGTTGTCCGGCCACCACGCTCAGATCGCCCGTTGGCGGCGCGACCAAGCCCTGGAGTCGACCCGTCGGCTGCGGCCCGACCTGTTGGACGGAAGCGAGTCGGAGCCGGTCTGATCGGCCGGCGCGACTGGCTGGCGGCGGCCCGGTTTGGTGGGGGCCACCAGAGTCCCGGTATGGTGGCCCTGTGGCGACTAACACACTCTCGGTGCATGCGGGGGCGCTTCATTCATTGGTCGTGAAGAAGGTCGTGATGGCCATCACCGGCCTGATCTTGATCGCTTTCCTCGTCATGCACATGTTCGGCAATCTCAAGATGTTCATCGGAGCGGAGGCCTACAATCACTACGCTGAGTGGTTGAAGGGCGCTCTGGAATCCGGTGGCATCCTAGAGCCGCTGCTTCCGCACGGCTGGTTCATCTGGATCTTCCGGGCCTTCATGTTGGCCTGTTTGATCCTCCACATCTACTGCGCGGCCAAGGTCTGGGCCGCTTCGCTGCGGGGGCGTGGCTCCCGCTACGTCAGCGTGACGCGACGCGAGCAGACCGTGTCGGCTCGTCTCATGCGCTGGGGCGGCATCGCTTTGGCCCTGCTCTTGATCTTCCACATCCTGATGTTCACCACCAAGACCATCCGGCCCGGCTTCGAGGCCAGCGACGATCCCTACTCGATGTTCGTCGGCGCCTTTGGCAACTGGTGGGTGCTGGCGGCCTACATCGTCTTCATGCTCGTGGTCTGCCTGCACGTCAGGCACGGCTTCTGGAGCGCTTTCACCACGCTGGGCGGCAATGTCAGTCCCCAGGCGCGGACCATCCTGAACGCCTTGGCCTACTTCGTGGCGGCTTTGATATTCGTCGGCTTCATGTTGCCGCCGGTGGCTGTCTTCTTGAACCTGGGGGTGAACTAGATGAGTGCGACTGAGACGCGCGACGCCGCCAGCTCGTATTTCACGGTCGGCGCGGAGATCCATGACAGCAAGGCTCCGGCCGGCCCGATCGAGCGCAAGTGGCAGACCCGGCAGTTCGAGGCCAAGCTGGTCAATCCGGCCAACCGGCGCAAGCTGACGGTCATCATGGTGGGCACCGGCCTGGCCGGCGGCGCCGCCGCCGCCACCTTGGGCGAGGCGGGCTACAACGTCCTCAACTTCTGTTACCAGGACAGCCCCCGCCGGGCCCACTCGATCGCCGCCCAGGGCGGCATCAACGCGGCCAAGAACTATCGCAACGACAATGACTCGGTCCAGCGTCTGTTCTACGACACGGTCAAGGGCGGCGACTACCGGGCCCGCGAGACCAACGTCTACCGGCTGGCCGAGGTCTCGGCCAACATCATCGACCAGTGCGTGGCCCAGGGCGTGCCCTTCGCCCGCGAGTACGGCGGCCTGCTCGACACCCGCTCCTTCGGCGGGGTCCAGGTCCAGCGCACCTTCTACGCCCGCGGCCAGACCGGCCAGCAGCTCCTGATCGGCGCCTACCAAGCCCTCGAGCGCCAGGTCAAGGCCGGCACGGTCCAGATGCACACCAGGCACGAGATGGTCGAGCTGATCGTGGTCGACGGCCGCGCCCGCGGCATCGTCACGCGCGACATGGTGACCGGCGCGGTCGAGCCCTGGTTCGGCGACGCCGTGGTCTTGGCGACGGGGGGGTACGGCAACGTCTTCTTCTTGTCCACCAATGCCATGGGCTGCAATGTGACGGCCAACTGGCGGGCCCACCGCAAGGGGGCCTACTTCGGCAATCCTTGCTACACGCAGATCCACCCGACCTGCATCCCGGTGCACGGCGACACCCAGTCCAAGCTGACTCTGATGAGCGAGTCGTTGCGCAACGACGGACGTATCTGGGTGCCCAAACAGGCCGAAGACTGCGACAAGGACCCGCGCCAGATCCCGGAACAGGACCGGGACTACTATCTGGAGCGGATCTACCCGGCCTTCGGCAACCTGGTGCCGCGCGACATCGCCTCGCGCCAAGCCAAGAACGTCTGCGACGAAGGTCGCGGCGTCGGCCCGGCGGTGGCCGAGGTCGACCACGACGGCAACCCCCGGCACGTCCGGCGGGGGGTCTACCTCGACTTCTCGGACGCCATCGGTCGGCTGGGGCGTGACGCCGTGGCCGCTCGCTACGGCAACCTGTTCGACATGTACGCCCAGATCACGGGCGAGAACCCGTACGAGACGCCGATGCGGATCTATCCGGCCGTGCACTACGCGATGGGCGGGCTGTGGGTCGACTACGACCTGATGAGCTCGATCCCGGGTCTGTACGTCACCGGCGAGGCCAACTTCTCCGACCACGGCGCCAACCGGCTGGGGGCCTCGGCCCTGATGCAGGGCCTGTCGGACGGTTACTTCGTCCTGCCCAACACCATCAACGACTATCTGGCGTCCGGGCCCTTCCCCGCCATCGACCCCTCCCACCCGGAGGCGGCCGAGGCGGTCGAGTCGGCTCAGGCCCGGATCGATCGGCTGCTCTCGGTCAAGGGCAGCCGTAGCGTCGACTCCTTCCACAAGGAACTCGGAACCATCATGTGGGAGTACTGCGGCATGGAGCGCAACGAGCGTGGTCTGATGACCGCGATCGAGAAGATCCGGGACCTGCGCCAGCAGTTCTGGAACGACGTCAAGGTGACCGGTCGCAGTCAGGACCTGAACCAGGCTCTGGAACGGGCCGGCCGTTTGGCCGACTTCATGGAGCTGGCCGAGCTGATGTGCGTCGACGCCTTGCACCGACGTGAGTCGTGCGGCGGACATTTCCGCAGCGAGTCGCAAACCGAGGACGGGGAGGCGTTGCGTCACGACGACGAGTTCGCCTACGTGGCCGCCTGGGAGTACACCGGCGAGGGGGCCAAGCCGATCCTGCATCGGGAGCCTTTGGTGTACGAGTTCATCGAGCTGAAGCAACGGAGTTACAAGTGAGAATCAAACTTCGGATCTGGCGGCAGGCCGGTCCCGACGCCCCTGGCGCCATGCAGACGTACCAGCTCGACAATGTCTCCGAGAAGATGAGCTTCCTGGAGATGCTGGACATGCTGAACGAGCAGTTGACGGCCCAGGACATCGAACCGGTGGCCTTCGACCACGACTGCCGGGAAGGCATCTGCGGCATGTGCGGCGTCGTCATCGACGGCTCCGCCCACGGCCGTTACAACTCAGCCGTGCCGACCACGACCTGTCAGCTGCACATGCGCAGCTTCGCCGACGGCGCCGTCATCGACGTCGAACCCTGGCGGGCCGGGGCTTTCCCGGTGATCAAGGACCTGGTGGTCGACCGCAAGGCCTTCGACCGGGTCATTCAGGCCGGAGGTTACATCTCGGTCAACACCGGGTCGGCTCCGGACGCCCACGCCACTCCGGCGCCCAAGCGTCAGTCGGAGAAGGCCTTCGACAATGCCACCTGCATTGGTTGCGGGGCTTGCGTGGCGGCCTGCCCGAACGGGTCCGGCATGCTGTTCACCTCGGCCAAGATCACCCACCTGGCCATGCTGCCGCAAGGCCAGCCGGAGCGGGCGCTCCGGGTCAAGGCCATGGTGGCGGCCCATGACGCGGCCGGTTTCGGCGGCTGCACCAATATCGGCGAGTGCGCCTCGGTCTGCCCCAAGCAGATTCCGTTGGCCTCGATCGGCCAACTCAACCGCGACCTCATCGCCTCCCTCTTCAAGGGCGACGGCAAGTGAGCCAATGAGCTGAGTCCGGCCTAACGGCCGGCGATCGTCATCCGGCGGGTCCAGACTTGAGGTCTGGGCCCGCCGGCCGGGTCTGGGGCCGGTCCGGCTCGGTCGGGGGCCGGCGGGGCGGCTTTGGCCAAGTGGCCCGGGATGTGGCAGAATCTCCCACTGTTGTCCCGCGTTCCGGAGCGCCTGCCACAGGGGGATCGGTTCGGTCGGGGGACTGATCGACATCACCACCGAGGTGACCTGTGGCACCGGGCGAGGACTATCATGAGCCAGATCATCACCGCGTTGGACGCCGCTTCTCTGCGTGACGACATCCCCGATTTCCGCCCCGGCGACTCGGTCAAGGTCCACGTCAAGGTGGTCGAGGGCAACCGTTCTAGGATCCAGGTCTTCGCCGGCGCCGTCATCGCTCGGACCGGCTCCGGGTTGCAGGAGACTTTCACCGTCCGCAAGGTCTCCTTCGCGGTCGGGGTGGAGCGGACCTTCCCCCTCCATTCGCCCATCATCGAACGGATCGAGGTCGAGCGGCGCGGCGACGTCAGGCGGGCCAAGCTGTACTACCTGCGCGGTCTGCGCGGCAAGGCGGCCAAGATCAAGGAGAAGCGGGACTTCTGAGCCGTCTCCCAGTCGGCCCGGCCCTCCGGGCGGTCGATCCGAGCCGTTGATCGGCCGGGGTCGACTTCCTTGGGCGAGTCAAAGTCTTCGAACCAGGATCAGCCCGAGCCGACCGCTAAGCTGCCTGGGTAATCCGGCCCGGACATCTGCGGAGGGACCCCCATGGCCGTCATCGAGCCCACCTGGCAACCCGCCATCGGCTTGGGCCATGTGCTGTGGTCGGAGAGCGCCGGCCCCAAGCGGGCCTGGGACGGCCCGGCCGTCGCCAAACCGCCCAAGGCCAAGAAGAGCGACAGCGGGCCACAGACGCCCCGGCGGGCTCTGGCGGCCGAGAAGGTCAAGCGGTCGTCCGGCCGCTCCCGGCCGGACCCGGAGCCGCGACCCAAGCTGAGTCTGTCCCGGCGCCTGCTGCGCGGTCTGCAAGAGGGCGTCATCGTCTTGTTGGTGGCGTTGTTGATATCGACCGCGATCAAACATTTCGCCTTCCAGATGTACCTGGTCCCGTCCGGCTCGATGGAGCAGACCCTGGTGGGGACCGACTCGGGCCAGGGCGACCGCATCCTGGTGCGCCAATTCGGCCAATTCCAGCGGGGCGACGTGGTTGTCTTCAAAGACAAACTGGGATGGCTGTCGCCCGATCTGACTCCGCCGGCTTGGTACGAGGGCGCGCTGCAGTTCGTCGGTCTGCTGCCGACCAACGGCGACCAGTTCTTGGTCAAACGCATCCTCGGTCTGGCCGGCGACCGTGTCACCTGCTGCGACGAGCAGAACCGGATCTCGGTCAACGGCTTCGCCCTGGACGAGTCCGAGTACCTGTACCGCAACGCGGACGGCTCCCTGGTCGAGGCCTCGTCCAGCCCCTTCGACCTGTTGGTGCCGGCCGGCCACGTCTTCGTGCTGGGCGACCACCGCAACATGTCGGCCGACTCGCGGTACCACCTCTGCGACGGCAGAGATCCCACACCATACTTAGGCTTCCCGCCGGTCGAAGCCATCGAAGGGTCGGTGGTGGCCATCGCCTGGCCACCGGGCCGATGGCGAACTCTGTCCACGCCGGCTGTTTTCGCCGGCGTGCCCGAGCCGACCCAAGAGCCTCTGGCCCAAGCCGTCATCTACAATTTAAATTGTCCATTCGGCCGGTGAGAGCGAGTCTGTACGAGACCTGGCTGAGCCAGGTCGGTCTGACTCCGGTGGCGGGAGCGGACGAAGCCGGGCGCGGGGCTTGCGCCGGCCCGCTGGTGGCGGCGGCGGTGGTCCTGGGCCAATCGGCCGAGGCCGAGATCGAAGGCTTGAAAGATTCCAAGGCGCTCAGCCCGAAGGCGCGGGAGCGTCTGTACGACCAGATCATGGCCCGGGCCGAGGCGGTCAGCTGGGTCGAGCTGTCGCCGGCCGAGTGCGACAGTTGGGGCCTGCAAGAGGCCAATCTGCAGGCGCTGCGGCGGGCCGTCTGGCGGCTGGCGGTGCGGCCCGGTTTCGTCTTGACCGACGGTTTCGCCGTCGATGGCCTGCCGGGGGCGGGGCTGGGCATGTGGAAGGCCGACCAGGTGGCGGCCTGCGTCCAGGCGGCCGCCATCGTGGCCAAGGTGACCCGGGACCGCCTGATGTGTCGACTGGACCAGGCCTACCCCGGTTACGGTTTCGCCCGGCACAAGGGGTACTGCACGGCGGCGCACCAGCGCCAGTTGGAGCGCTTGGGGCCGTCGCCCGTGCACCGACTGCGGTATGGCAATGTCGAGCGAGCCATTAGAGTGAGAGAACCATGAGCGCTGAAGACCTGGAGCAGTACGAGACCGACCTCGAGCTCGCCCTTTACCGGGAGTACAAAGACGTCGTCGGCATCTTCAAATTCGCGGTCGAGACCGAGCGCCGTTTCTACCTCTGCAACGGCGTCGACCTCAAGGTCCGGACCGAGGGCGGCGACGTCTACTACGAGGTCTCGATGGCCGACGCCTGGGTCTGGGACATGTACCGTCCGGCTCGCTTCGTCAAATCGGCCAAGGTCCTGACCTTCCGTGACGTCTCGATCGAGGAGATAGCCCACTCCGACCTGCAGGTGCCGGAGAGCAAGTAGGCCGGCCGGCCCCAGCCGATTCCGACAGGTCCGCCCCGGCGGCGGCCGTGGCTGGCCTGTGCACGGCTGAACTCGACGGCGCTCAACCCTGGCTCGGCCTGTGCACGGCCGACCGATCCCACCCGACCGCTCCCCATGGTCGAGGTGGAGGTGAGCCATGGACGCGCGCAAACTGGTCGGCCAGGACGGCGAAGAGGAGGCGGTCGGCTTCCTAGTCGGCCTGGGCTGGACCATCCTGGACCGCAATTGGCGCCAGGGCCGGCTGGGGGAGCTCGACATCGTGGCGCTGGAGCCGGCTGAGGACGGCTCGGCCACGGTCGTCTTCTGCGAGGTCAAGACCCGTCGCGGGCTGGGCTTCGGCGACCCCTTGGAGGCTTTGACGGCGGTCAAGCTGGCTCGCTTGCGCCGGCTGGCCCTGGCTTGGCTGGCCCAGCACGACCGCCACGCCGACCGCATCCGGATCGACGCCCTGGGAGTGCTGCGTCTGCCCGGGCGCCCGTCCCAGATCCGCCACGCCCGGGCGGTGGCGGCATGAGCCTGGCCTGCGCCCATTCCTTGGCCCTGGTCGGCCTGTCCGCCACCCCGGTCGAGATCGAGGCTTGGATCGGCCCCGGCCTGCCCCGCACCGTCTTGGTCGGCCTGCCCGACACGGCTTTGTACGAGGCCCGGGACCGTTGCCGGGCCGCCACCGCCAGCGCCGGGCTGACCTGGCCCAACCAATCGGTCACCATCAACCTGACTCCGGCCACCTTGCCCAAGGCCGGCTCCCATTACGACCTCGGCATCACGGCCGCCGTCCTGGCCGCCGCCGGGGTGGCCCCGACCGAACGTTTGCGGGGGTTGGTGCTCTTGGGCGAGGTCGGCTTGGACGCCAAGGTCCGTCCGGTCCGGGGGCTGCTGCCGGCTCTGCTGGCGGCCCGGCGCAGCGGCTTCGGGGCGGCCGTGGTGCCGGCCCAGCAGCGCGGCGAGGCCAGTTTGGTGGAGGGGGTGGAAGTCTTGGCGGTGCGCGACCTGGGCGACCTGGTGGCGATCCTGCGGGGCCAAGCGGTCGCCCTGCCGCCGGCCGCGCCCCCAGCGCCGGAGCCGGTGGCGGGCGAACTGGATCTGGCCGACGTGGTCGGTCTGGCCGAGGCCAGGTGGGCGCTGGAGGTGGCCGCCGCCGGGCGACACCATGTCTTCTTCCACGGTCCGCCCGGCGTGGGCAAGACCCTGCTGGCCCGCCGCCTGCCCAGCTTGTTGCCCGATCTGTCGCTCGATCAGGCCTTGGAGGTGGCGGCCGTCCACTCCCTGGTCGGCCAGGGCATGGAGGACGGTCTGCGGCGGCGCCCGCCCTGGGCCGATCCCCATCACTCGGCCTCGGTGGCCTCCATCGCCGGCGGCGGTCCCCGGCTGGCCCGGCCCGGGGCCGTCAGCTTGGCCCACCGCGGCGTGCTCTTCTTGGACGAGGCTCCGGAGTTCTCCCCTAAGGTCTTGGAGAGTCTGCGCACGCCTTTGGAGTCGGGCGAGATCGTGCTGGGCCGGTCCGAGGCCCAAGTGCGATACCCAGCCCGCTTCCAGCTGGTGCTGTCGGCCAACCCCTGCCCCTGCGGCCAAGCCGGCGCGCCGGGGGCGGAGTGCCTCTGTCCGCCGATGGCGATCCGGCGTTACGCCGCCCGCCTGTCCGGGCCGATCTTGGATCGCATCGACATCCATCAGCGCATCGCGCCGCCCCGCCGTCGCCTGTCGACGGCGGCCGTCGGCGGGGAGGGCTCGGCCGGCGTGCGCCAGCGGGTGGAGGCGGCCCGGCGGCGTCAGGCGGCCCGCTTGGCCGGCACGGCCTGGAGCGTCAACTCGGAGGTGCCGGGGTCGTATCTGCGCTCCCACTGGCCGCCGGGGGACGGCTTGGATTTGGTGGACGAGGCCATTCGGCTGGGACGGTTGTCCCATCGTGGCTTGGACAAGGTCATCCGGGTGGCTTGGTCGGTGGCCGACCTGGCCGGAGCGGCCCGGCCCGACCGAGACCACGTCCGATTGGCTTTGGCCCTGCGCCAAGGCGAGGGTCTGGAAGCTGGCCGTCCAGTCGGCGGGGGGCGTCATGACGCGGCTTGAGTCGGAGCGTCTGGCTCGACTGGGGTTGGCCGCCACCGGAGAACCGGGCGACGCCCGTTTGGCCGCCCTGGTGGCCGAGCACGGGGCGGTCGAGGTCTGGGAGCGCTTGCGGCAAGGTCCGGCCCAATCGGCTCTGGCGCGGCGGGCCGGGTCGGTCGATCTGCCCGCCCTGATCGACCAGACGGCCGCCACCGGCCAACGTTTCGTCGTGCCGGGCGACGCCGAGTGGCCGGCCCAGTTGGAGGATCTGGCCCGTTGCGGCGGCCCCTCCGAGCCGGGCGGCGCGCCGCTGGGCCTATGGTTGGCCGGGCCCGGTCGGTTGGACCACTTGGTCGAGTCGGCCGTGGCCATGGTGGGGTCGCGGGCCTCGACCGCTTACGGCGAGCACGTGGCGGCTGATCTGGCGGCCGGTTTGGCCGAGCGGGGCCACGCCGTCGTCTCGGGCGGCGCCTACGGCATCGACGGGGCCAGCCATCGAGCCGCCCTGGCCGTCGGCGGGTCCACCGTGGCCGTCATGGCGGGTGGGCTGGGCCAGCTCTATCCCGCTGGCCACATCCGTCTGCTGGAACGGATCCGGGCCGAACACGTCCTGGTCAGCGAGCACCCGCCCGACCGTCGGCCCTCTCGGCCGCGCTTCTTGGCCCGCAACCGTCTGATCGCGGCCTTCGGTTTGGCCGTCCTGGTGGTGGAGGGCTCGGTCCGTTCAGGAGCGGCCAACTCGGCCCGTTGGGCGTTGGCCCTGGGCCGGCCGGTCTTGGCCGTGCCCGGCCCCGTCACCTCGGCCACCTCGGCCACGCCGCACCGTTTGATCCGCGATCAGGAGGCCGTCTTGGTGACGACGGTCGAGGAGGTGCTGCAGCTGATCGGCCCACTCGACCCGGCGGCGGAGCGCCGGCCCGGGGCGCCCGCCAGCCGTTGGGACGCCCTGCCCCAGTCGGAGCGGTTGGTCTACGAGGAGGTCCCGGGACGGGGCGACGTCACGGTCGACGAGTTGGCCGACCGCACCGGTTGGCCAGTCGGGCGGCTGATCGGCTGCCTCAGCCACTTGCGGGAGTTGGGTCTGGTCCAGGCCACCGAACGGGGGGCGTGGCGTCTGGTCCGAGGCGGTCGGCCCGGCTCGGGCGGGCCGATGTCCGATTAAGGAGAGCCGCTCTCAGGGACGCTGGCGACGGGTCCTCCGGCCGCGCGGGGGACGGCCCAGGTCAGCAGATCGGCCGCGTCGGCTGGGTCCAGGTGGCGGACGGAGGAGCCGAGTAGAGCGGGCGCGTAGTGGAAGTGGACGTCGACCAAGCGCCGGCGCCGGGCCAACGGACCGCTGCGGAGCGTGATGGCTTGGGTCCGTTCGGGTGGCGCGACGACGACCTGGCGGATCAGCCAGCCGGAGCGGATGAGCACCGCCCCGGGCGTCTTCCGAAAGCCTCGCCGGCGCCAAGCCCCGGGATCGAACAGTCGGGCCCGTCTGGGCGATCCGCTGAAGCCGTCGTCCGGCCAGGGACCGTGTTGGGCGGCGTCCAGCGCCGCCCAGAGGCTCGGGCTGACGCCCGGCGGCAGGATGACGGCCAAGGTGGCGGCCACGGTGGCGCTGGAGCCGACCGGCAACAGGACTGAGCGGGCGGCCTGGTCGTCTTGGGCGTAGCCGGCCACGGCGATCTCGATCCGCCACCAATCCGGTCGGCGCCAGAGCCAGCGCTGGGTCAAGCGGATGGCTTGGATGCGACCCAGCGGGATGGTCTGGTTGACCTGGGTGGTCAGACCGTGGCGCAGCCGTAACTCGTCCGCCTGGAGGAAGGCGCTGAAGTTGGCTTCAGTGAAGATGTGGCGGCGGAAGGCTTGGACGCAGCCGAAGATGATGGGCAGGCTGGTGGCCAGGACGGACCAGCGGGCGGTGGCCAAGGCTAAGAACAGCGGCGCCGAGACGGCGACCAGGGAGAACCAGGGGGTGGGCGAGCGCAGATAGGCCCGCACGGTCAAGCCGAAGGGGACACGGAAGACCACCGCCCCGGGCTCTGGGCCGGTCCAGCCGGTGGCGGCGGTCGAACGGTCGGGCCTGGGCCCAGCCAGCGGATGGGGCCCTGGTCCAGCCAGTGGATAGGAGGCCGGTCCAGTCTGGGAAAGGGGCCCGGGCCCAGCCAGCGGATGGGCCGTCGGTCCGGTCTGGAGATTGGCGGTTGGTCCGATCGACGGATGGGCCTCGAACCCAGTCTGGGGGTGGGTCGTCGGGCCAGTCGGGGAATGGGCTGCGGACGGCTTGAAGGGCGCCGGTCGACCGGACCGGAGCAGCAATTCGGCTTGGACGGCCTCGGCTTGGCTGGCGGTCAGGTAAGCCAGCGTCAGGTTGGAGTCCTGGCCGCCGGCCGACTCCAGTTTCAAGTCGACCAAGCCGAAGATCCGGGCCAGCAGGGGATGGACGAGGTCGACCGCCTCCAGGCGGTCCAACTTGAGGCTGCGTTGGCGGCGCATCAGAATGCCGCTGACCAATTCGACCGCGTCCGATCCGATGCGGAAGCGGGCCATCCGCCACCGGATCAGGGTGTACAGGCCGACCGCCGCCACTAAGACCAGGACCAGGCCGACCACAGCCAAGATCCCGCCTTGGCGCCAGAGCGAGAGCAAGACCTGGGCGTCGTCGCGCATGACGTTGTAGAGCACGGCGATGAAGGCGCCGAGCGCGGCCCAGCCGCGTAGCCAGGGGGTCAGCGGATGGAAACGACGCCAGCTGCCGTCCGTCAGAGAGTCCCCGGCCGGGGCGAGGGGATCCGGCCCGGGGATGGGCGGGGCCGACCGGTCGGCCCCGAGCCGCGCCGGGTCGGTCGGTGGCGGGGCCAGCCAGGCGGTGGGACGCCGGCCCGGCTCGGGACCGACCGGCGGAGCCATGGGCCAGGCCGGTGGGCTGGCTCGGCCCGGGTCGGTCGGGGGGAACGGCGGGGAGGTCGGATTGGGCACGGGTCAACCCGTCTCGGCCGGCCCGGGACTCGGCTCGGGTCCCGTCTGGGCCGGCCCCGGGCTCGGCCAGGGTTCGGTTTGAGTCCGCCCGGTCGGTTCGGGGTTTGGCCAGGGTCCGGTTTGGATTGGCCCGGCCGGCGCGGGGTTCGGCCAAGGTTCCGTTTGGATTGGTCCGGTCGGTTCGGGGTTTGGCCAGGGTTCGGTTTGGGTCGGTCCGGTCGGTTCGGGGTTTGGCCAGGGTTCCGTTTGGATTGGTCCGGTCTGCGCGGGGCTTGGCCAGGGTCCGGTTTGGACTGGCCCGGCCGGCGCGGGGTTCGGCCAGGGCGTCGCCCCGGCCGCGGGCTGGGTCGGCTGGTGACTCGGGTCTGGCGTGGCCGGCGGTTGCGACTTGTCCCGGGCCGTCAGCTGATCGCGTAAGGCGGCGGCGGTCTGGGGCGATATCCCGGGCAGGGCGGCGGCCACCCCGGGGGCGGCGGTGTGCAGGTTGAGGGAGGCCAGGCGGAAGGCCCGCTCCAGCGGTCCGACGTTGAGGTCGACGTATTGGATGCGGATGTGGGGCACGACCTCGAGATGGCGGAACAGCAGTCCGGAGCGTTTCAGGAAGTCGCCCTGGCGGACGGCGTAGTTCAGAGCCCGGACCTGCCGCGGCGTCCGTCCGACCAGCCAGGCGGCCAGCCCGGCGACGGCGGCGGTGGTCGCGATCAGCCCGGGGCTGGGGAAGAAGACGCTCAAACCGGCGCCGAGCAGGATCAAGGGGCCGAACCAGATCGCCAGCAGCAACCAGCGCAGACGGACCAAGGCCGGTTCGACCGGCCGCCACTCGACGGCGGGGGGATCGAAGGGGTCGGCCGAGGCGGGGTCGGCGGCCGGGGGACTGGGCTGAGAGGGGTGGGGTGGAGAGGGGACGGGCCAGCTCATGGGCCAATCCTGCCACACCGCTCGAAGGCCCTTCAGGACCGAGCCGCGGCGGCCCTCGAGCCGGAACCGAGGACCGCCGCAGCGGGGTGGGAGAGAGAGGGCTGGGCTCAAGCGATGGCTTCGTCCTCGTCCGACCGACGGCGCTCCAGCCCGGCCTTGAACGCGATGGCGATCGGGACGCTGGTGAAGACGATGGCGTCGATCAGCGCGTAACCGGTTTCGGTCAGCCCGCCGCCGGACCAAACCTGATCCGCCAGCAGATGGACGATCGCCACCACCCACAGGACGGCGCTGGCCAAGACTAGGAGGATGGCCACGGCCGGACGGCTGGACGGCTTCAGCCCGAAGTAAGCGCCGCGGGCGATCATTTCCACGGTCACCACGGACAGGCCGATCAGCAGACTCAGCACTCCCATCGGGCCAGGCGACCAATGGCTGTCGGGCCGGCTCAGGAAGACTTGCAAGATGCAAAGGGCGCACATGACGACGAAGCCATGCATGAAGCAGTCACCGCGCAAACGCAGTTGGCGCTCGTCGTAGTTGGTCCGCCGGGTCTTGTCTTTGGTTTGGCTGTTCATTTGGGATCCTCCCAGAAGAGTTGGTCGAGGGTTTGGCCGAGGACGTGGCACAGGGCCAGGCAGAGACGGATGGTCGGGTTGTAATCGCCTTGCTCGATGGCGTTGACGGTTTGACGCGACACCGAGACCTGGTCCGCCAGTTGGGCTTGGGTCAGATCGAGGGCGGCTCGGGCCGCTTTCAATCGCAGGTTCTTTGTCATGCGACTTAATGTAGTAAATCGGATACTGAATGTCAACTATTCACGACATACTGTCGTCTAAATCTTCTACGGCTGGTTTGAGCCGGTTCCCCCGGCGGCTCGGCGGGACCATGCGGGAAGCGGAACCGGAGCGCCGGGCCGGCAGCTGGGGGCGATCCGGCCGGGTCGGTCGTGCGGCGGGCCAGGTGAGGGCGGGACGAGGGAATGGAGGGGGCGAGGCGCAGTCGGGGCGACGGGGCGCCTCAGTCGTGGCTCTTCCGACCCGGGGGCGAGCGGTTCGGGCGGCACCAAATCAGCGGTCGGCTCGGGACCGGCTCGACTGTCTGACTCTGGCTTCGGAGCGCTGGGCGGCGATGGTTCGGAGGCCTGGGCTCGGGATCGCCCTCGACCCCGGCCTGGCTGGGCCGCGTCTTTGTGTCCGAGAGAGGACTTGAACCTCCATGCCCTGTAACGGGCACTAGCACCTCAAGCTAGCGCGTCTACCTATTCCGCCACCCGGACGAGTGGGCCATCGGTGTGGACCAGGCATGAACTATATCAACCCTGGGCAGCCGGTGCGACGGGCCAGGGAGCGGGGGGAGGGCTCCGAGGTGGCCGGGCCGCGACTGGCGTCCGGACCGACGGACGGGCCGATTCGGCGGCCGCGGCGCGGTAGGGCAAGATCGAGACATGTCAGACATGGCTCACGAGGTCGTCCAGTTCACCAGCGATCTGATCCGGATCGACACCACCAACCCGGGGCCGGGCACGGCCGGGCCGGGGGAGCGGGGGGCGGCTGAGTACATCGCCGCCCGCTTGGACGAGGTCGGGATCGAGTGCCGGCTCCTGGAGTCCGCCCCCCGCCGCACCACCGTGGTGGCGCACTGGCAACCGGACGGCTGTGACGCTGGGCAGGCCCCGTTGCTGCTGCACGGGCACACCGACGTGGTGCCGGCGGTCAAGTCGGATTGGACGGTCGACCCCTTCTCCGGCGCGGTCCAAGACGGTTACGTCTGGGGCCGGGGGGCGGTCGACATGAAAGACTTCGACGCCATGCTGCTGGCGGTGCTGCGGCAGCGGGCGCGCTCCGGACGGGCCCCCAGGCGGCCCATCCGTTTGGTCTTCACAGCCGACGAGGAGGCCGGCGGGGTCCAGGGGGCGGTCTGGCTGGCCCGGCGCCATCCGGATCTGGTGGCCGACTGCGCCGCCGCCGTGGGCGAGGTGGGCGGCTTCTCCCTGACCTTGGACCGGACCAGACTCTATTTGCTGCAGACGGCTGAGAAAGGGCTGGCCTGGATCAAATTGGTGGTCGACGGCACGGCCGGCCACGGCTCGATGCGTAATCTGGACAACGCCGTGACCGAATTGGCGGCGGCCGTGGCCAAGCTGGGCTCGTACCGTTGGCCGCCGCGCATCCACCCCGCCCAGCAGGCCTTCCTGGACGCCGCCAGCCAGGCCCTGGGCGTGGAGCTGACGGCCGACTCGCCGGAGGAGACCCTGGCTCGTTTGGGCTCGATGGCGCGCATGGTGGCGGCCACCATGGGCCACACCGTCAATCCGACCATGTTGGAGGCCGGCTACAAGGTCAACGTAGTGCCCGGCCAAGCTAGCGCCCAGGTCGACGGTCGCTTCATACCCGGCCTGCGGGACGAGTTCTTCGAAACGGTCCAACGCCTGATCGGCCCCAAGGTCCGGCTCGAGGTCACGCACGAACAGGCCGGCGTCGAGGCCGACATGGAGTCCGACCTGGTCCAAGCCATGCGGGCCGCCTTGCTGCGGCACGACCCCCAGGCCCAGGTCGTGCCGTATCTGCTGTCGGCCGGCACCGACGCCAAGGGCTGGGACGAGGTGGGATTGCCTTGCTACGGTTTCGTGCCCCTGCGGTTGCCGGCCGAGCTCGACTTCACCGGCATGTTCCACGGCGTCGATGAGCGGGTGCCGGTCGAGTCCTTGGCCTTCGGCTGCCGGGTCCTGGACGACTTCCTGGACCTGGCCTGAGGCTCTAGCCGGGCTCAATCCTGGACGGTCCGTAAGCGGTTGGGGCCGCCCGAGACGTCGTCCAGAGCCTGGGCGATGGGGGCGGGCAGGACCCGGTCCTCGACCGCCAAGAGAGGCTCCAGCTGGGCCGCCGTGCGGGGGCCGACCAGGGCGGCGCTGACGCCGGGGGCGTCGCGCACCCACAGCCAGGCCACCTGGACCGGGCTCAGGCCCAGCCCCTGGCCGGCTCGGACCACCGCTTCCAGCACGCCGTCCGCGGCCGGCGTCAGATAGGGCTCGACGAACCAGGCCAACCGGTCGGAGGCGGCCCGCGAGCCGGGCGGCCTGGCCCCGCCCCGGTATTGGCCGGTCAGGACGCCCCGGCCCAGGGCCGACCAAGGCAGGAAAGCGATGTCGAGGGCCTGACAGCAAGGCAGGATCTCGATCTCGGCCCGTCGTGCCAGCAGCGAGTACTCGATTTGGGCGGTCGCGATCCGGCTCCTTCCTGGGACCGCCTTCTGCCAGGTGGCGGCCTGGGCCAGCTGCCAGCCGATGTAGTTGCAGACCCCGACCCGGCGGGCCAGGCCAGCCGTCACGGCCTGGTCGGCGGCGGCCAGGGTCTCCTCCAAGGGGGCGTCGCCCCAGGCGTGGATCTGCCACAGGTCGACCGTCTCGATCCGCAGACGGCGCAACGACCCGGCCAAGTCGTCCAACAGGGTCCGCCGGCCGGTCTCGACCACCCGCTGGCCTTGGCGCAGGACGTAACCCGATTTGGTGGCGATGACGACCTCGCCCCGGCGCTGGGCCGCCCCGGCCAACTGGCCGATCAAACTCTCGACCCGCCCGTCGCCATAGGCCGCGGCGGTGTCGATCAGATTGCCGCCGGCGTCACGGTAGCGCCGCCACAGGGCCATCACCTCGGAGACCGTGGTGTCCAAGCCCCAGCCCATGGTGCCCAGACCGAGGCGGGTGACCTCCAAGTCGGTGGCGCCGAGACGACGGGTCTGCATAGGGCCAGCTTAGGGCGTGTCCTAGCCCAGGGCGGCGGCTGGAAGGCCCGGGGCTCTCAGACGGCGCTGACCAGACCGGTCAGGATCAGGCCGGCCACGGCCAAGCCGGCCAGGACGCGGTAGACGATGAAGGCGGTGAAGCGGTTGGAGGCCACGAATTTGAGCAGCCAGGCGATGGACAGATAGGCCACGACGAAGGAGACGGCGGTGGCCAGGCCGGTGGCGGCCCAGCCCACGCCGGCGCTGATGTCGTCGGCCGCTTTGACCGCCTGCAGGACGCCGGAGGCGGTCAAAGCCGGGATGCCTAGGAAGAAGCTCCAGCGGGTGGCGGTGGTGCGGTCGATGCCACGCAGCAGGGCGGCGGAGATGGTGGCCCCGGAGCGGGAGACGCCGGGCACCAAGGCCAAGCACTGGCACAACCCGATGATCAAGCCGTCGACCACGGTCAGGCTGTCCTCGCCACGGGGGACGGAGGTCGGCGTCAGGGCGCGGGCCGCCGTCGGCGCGGCCTCGACCCGGCCGGCCCGCCGGTCGGCCAGCCACAGCACCAGGCTCCAAGCCAGCAGAGCCCCTGCCACCACCCAGAGGCTGCGCAGAGTGGTCTCGATGAAGTCTTGGGCCGCCAGACCGACCAGTCCGATCGGGATCGATCCCACGATGACGGCCCAGGCCAGACGGTAGTCGGTGCGGCGGCGGGCTTCCGACCGGACCAGGCCGACGCACCAGGCCGCCACCAGCCGGGCGATGTCGCGGCGGAAGTAGACGATGGCGGCAGCGATGGCGCCGACTTGGATGATGGCCGTGAAAGCCGTCACGTCGCTGGAGGCGATGGACAGGCCGAGCAGCTTCTCCGTCACCGTCAGATGCCCGGTGCTGGAGATGGGCAGGAACTCGGTCACCCCCTCGACGATGCCGAGCAAGACGGCTTCGAACCAGTTCATGATCCCTCCCAAGATGGCGCTCGCCCCACCTTAGCCGGCGCCCGGTCCGAGAGCCCGTCGGATCGGACTGGCCGGGGCTGGGCGGCTGGTCGGTCGAGGCCGGGGTCGGTCAGCGGTTGGCGTGAGCGTCGCTGACGGCCACGGCCACGTTGTGGCCGCCGAACCCAAAAGAGTTGTTCAATGCGGCCAGTGGGCCGTCGGGCAGGGGACGGGGCTGGGCGGCGACCACGTCGATGCCCAGGTCGGGCTCGGGCCGGTCCAAGTTGATGGTGGGCGGGGCCAAGCGGTGGTACAAGGCCAGCACGGTGGCGATGGTCTCCAAGGCCCCGGCCGCCCCCAGCAGGTGGCCCGTCATCGACTTGGTGCCGGAGACCACGGCTCGGTTGTCGTCGCCCAAGGCCTGGCGGATCGAACGCGCCTCGGTCAGGTCGCCTTGGGGCGTCGAGGTGGCGTGGGCGTTGATGTGGACGATGTCCTGGGCGGTCAAGCCGGCGTCGCGGATGGCCTTGACCATGGCCAGGGTCTGGCCCCGGCCGGACGGGTCGGGCTGGACCAGGTCGTGGCTGTCGGCCGTGATGCCGGCCCCGGCCAGGGAGCCGTAGATCCGCGCTCCACGGGCTTGGGCGTGTTCCAAGGTCTCCAGCACCAGGCAGGCGGCCCCCTCGCCGATGACGAAACCGTCGCGGTCGACGTCCCACGGCCGCGAGGCCCGCTCGGGCTCTTCGTTACGGCGCGACAAAGCTTGCATCTGGGCGAAGGCGGCCAACGGCAGGGGATGGATGACGGCCTCCGTCCCACCCACCAGGGCCACGTCGGCCCGGCCCCAACGCAGTTGGTCGAGGGCGATCGAGATGGCCTCGTTGGAGGAGGCGCAGGCCGAGACCGGGGCGTGCACGCCGGTGCGGGCCCCCAGCCGGAGGCCGACGTTGGCGGCGGGCGCGTTGGCCATCAGCATCGGAATGGTGAAGGGCGAGACCCGGCGCGGTCCCCGGTCGCGCAGGGCGTCCCAGTTGGACAGCAAGGAGGTCAAGCCGCCGATGCCGGAGGCCAAGGACACCAGCAGGCGGTCGCGATCGACCGCCGGGTCTTCGGTCGGTCCGTCGGGGGGCAGGCTGAAACCGGCGTCGGTCCAAGCTTCGACCGCCGAGACCAGAGCCAGCTGGGTCGAGCGGTCGAGCCGGCGGGCCTGGCTGCGTTCGATGCTGAGGGCGGGGTCGACCAGGGCCAGGGCGGCGATCTGAGTCGGCAGTTCCCCCGCCCAGTCCCAGGTCAGGCGCACCACTCCGCTGCGCCCGGCCAGCAGGCCGGCCCAGGTCTGGGAGACGTCACCGCCCAATGGCGTGGTCGCGCCCAGGCCGGTGATGACGATGTCTGTCACTGGGCTTGGGCCCGCTCGATATAGCTGACGGCGTCGCCGATGGTGCGCAGACCGCGCGAGTCGTCGTCCGGGATGGAGACGGCGAACTTGTCCTCGCAGGCGTAGATGATCTCGACCATGGACAAGGAGTCCACACCCAGGTCGTCCACGAAGGACTTCTCCAATTGGACCGTGGCCGGGTCGACGCCGGCCACCTCGTTGACGATCTCGGCCAGCTCGGCGCGAATCTCTTCAGTGCTCATGATGTCGTTCTCCTTATGGGTTCAGTGTCAGATCTGGAACGGGCGTGGTGGGGGCGGGGTCGGCTAGGACCAGGGGCCGGTCGTCGCCGGCCGGCCGGCCGGGCAGGATGACGACTTGGCCGGCGTAGACCAGCCCGGCCCCGAATCCGACCATCAAGCAGGTCGCCCCGTCGGCCACCTGGCCGGCCCGGTAGAGCTGATCGATGGCCAGCGGGATCGAGCTGGCCGAGGTGTTGCCCAGCCGTTGGATGCTGCGGGCCACCTGGACCGACTGGGGCAGACGCAGATGGCGCAGCATCGAGTCAGTGATGCGGTTGTTGGCCTGATGGGGCACGAAGAAGTCGAGCTGTTCGGCCGTCAGACCGGAGTCGGCCAGAATGCGGCGGGTCACCTCGGCCATGGCGGTGGTGGCCCAACGGAAGACCGGCTGCCCGTCCATCCGGAGGTAGGCCGGCTGGCTCCGCTCCACGGCCTGGCGCCAGTCCAGGGTCTGGCCGATGGTGTGGCCCTGGGACGGGTCCGAGCCCCACACCACCGGTCCGATCCGGGGGCCGTCGCTGGGGCCGACCACGGCCGCCCCGGCCCCGTCCGCGAATAGGAAGGCGGTCGAGCGGTCGGTCAGGTCGGTCAGGTCGGACAGACGGTCTCCGGCCACCACCAGGACGTGTTCCAAGACGCCGGCTCGGATCAGGGCGTCGGCTTGGGCCAAGGCGTGGCAGAAACCGGCGCAGGCGGCCGAGATGTCCCAGGCCGGACAGGGGGCGCAGCCCAGCTCCCCGGCCAGGCGGACGGCCAGGGCCGGGGTCTGCTCCAAGTGGGTGACGGTGGCGACGATGATCCCGTCGATCTGGTCGGGGGTCGTCCCGGCTTGGTCCAAGGCGCGCCGGCTGGCCGCCGCGGTCATGGCCAGGAGGGTCTCCTCCGGCTCGGCCCAGCGTCGTTCGACGATGCCGGTGCGTTGACGGATCCACTCGTCCGAAGAATCGATCCACTGGCACATCTGTTGGTTGCTGATGACTCGGCTGGGCTCGTAGGCGCCTAGGCCGAGGATGGCCGAGCCGGGGCGGGGCGAGGTCTGGGGCAGGTCGGTCATGCCGCCGCCTGAGGTCGTACGGCGCCGGCGTGACGGCGGCAGAAGCGGCGGGCCGCGTCGAGCTGGTCCGGTTCGGTCAAGGCGAAGACTTCGACGCCGGGCAGCTGGCGGCGGGCCAGGCCGGCCAGGGCGCCGGCCGGGAGCAGTTCCAAGACTCCGCTCACGCCTCGTTCGGACAGGCGGTCCTGGCACAGGTCCCAGCGCACCGGACGGACGACCTGGGCCACCAGTCGGCCCAACAGCTCCGCTCCGTCGGTCAGCTCGGCGCCGTCCAGATTGGACAGGATCGGCCGGCTGGCCCGGCCGGGCCTCAACTCGGCCACGGCCGCGGCCACCAGGGGCAGGGCGGAGTCCATGGCCGCGGTGTGGAAGGCGCCGGCCACGGCCAAGGGCCGGGCCCGGGTCCGTTCGGGCAGATCCGCGGCCAGACGTTCGAGCGCGGCCAGGGAGCCGCCGGCCACGATCTGGCCGGCTCCGTTGTGGTTGGCCGGGCTGGCTCCGGCCCGTTCGATGGCGGCCAGCACGGCGGCCGGGTCTCCGCCCAGCAGAGCGGTCAAACCGGTCGGGGCCGCCTGGGCGGCGGCGGCCATGGCCCGGCCCCGCTGGCCCGCCAAAGCGACCGCCTGGGCCGGTGTCAAAACGCCGGCCAGACCGGCGGCGGTCAACTCGCCGACCGAGTGTCCGGCCACCAGATCGGACTGGGGCCAGTCCGATCGGCCCAGTTCCAAAGCGCTGGCCAAACCGGCCGACACCAGTAGGGGCTGGGTCACGGCGGTGTCGGAGATGGTGGCGGCGTCGGCCCGACAGCCCAACTCGATCAAGTCGAGGCCGAGGCCGTCCGACCACTGGGCCAGACGCTCGGCGAAGGGGGGGAGTTCGGCCCAGGCGGTCAGGAAACCTGGTTTCTGAGAGCCCTGCCCGGGCGCCACGATCGCTAACACATCTTCATACTTTCGTAGATACCCATCAAAGGAATACGGAAAATCGACGAAAAATCGACAGATTCATTGGATGGATCCTACAATCGTCACCCGGTTAGTCAGGTTGTTTTGAGCCGGCCCAGGCGGATCGCCAGGCCCAGACAGAAGGCGTCGCGCGGTCGAGCCGGGTCAAGCCCGACCAGTTGGCTGACCCGAGCCAGGCGGTAGCGCACGGTGTTGGCGTGGACGAAGAGGGCCCGGGCGGTGGCTTGGATGGAGCCGGCCTGATCGAGGTAGGCCGTGACGGTGGACAACAGGTCGGGCCCGGCCCCGTCCAGGGGGCGGAAGACCTGCGCCACCAGAGCCTCGCCGGCGGCGGCCTCGCCGGCCAGAGCCCGTTCGGCCAAGAGGGCGGCGGCGGCCACCGGACGTGGCGCCTCGGGCCAGGCGGCGGCCGCCCGCTGGCCCAGCAGGGCGGGGCGGAGCGAGGCCGAGGCCTCGGTCAGGTCGGCCACCGGTGGGCCCACCACCAGGGGGGCGGAGCTGAAATGGTCGGTCCACTGGCCGACCAGGGCCAGACCGGCGGCCTGGTCGCACAACTCGGCCCCGCCCAAGATCAAGATCAGACGGTTGTCCTGGGGCGAGACCAGCAGGTCGAGGTCGGTCTGGGCGGCTTGGATGCGGAGGTGGTCGACCGCCGAGTCGAGGTCGGCGGGTTGGCCGCCCACGGCGGCGCAGACCGCTCCCCGGGCCCGCCAGCCCAGGGCGGCGGCGCCCGACAGCAGGTCGTCGTCGATCTGGTCCCGGATGATGGAGTCGACCACCAGGGCTTCCAGACGGGTGTCCCAATCGCCTCGGGTCTCGGCCGCTTGGGCGTACAGTTCGGCCGCCGCGAAGGCCGCGTCCCGGCTGAAGTGGACGATGGCCAAACCCAGCACGGCGCTCTCGTCCGGCGGCAGGCCGCATAGTTCCTGAGCCACCACCGAGACCGTGGTCTTGACCAGCTGGACGGTTTGGTTGAGGCTGATCCGCCGGGTGGCCTGGCGCGGCGCGGCGTTGAAGAAGCCGGCCGGGGAGGGCGGGGAGTCGGCCAAGTCGGCGAACCAGGTCACGAACTGGTCGATGCCGGCCCGGGCCACCAGCGTGATCCAGGAACGGTGCTCCGGCGGCATGGCCGCGAACCAATCGTGTTGACGGTCCATCTCAGCCAGGGTGGCGGTGGTCATATGGGCGGTCAGGGAGGCCAGGTGGCTGGTCATGGCCCGACGCCGCTGAGGATCCGGCTCCAGCGTGCGCCCCCGGACGATGTCAGGCTTTGGCGTCGTTTCGGGCATGACGGCAGAATAGCCCTGTGACCGGACCGGTCTTCGGTTAGAAAGGACCTCCGTGTGATTCCTCGCCTTCCCATCGGCCCCATGCTCGACGGCGTGCCCACCGCCCTGCCTGACAGCGACCCGGCCGAGACCGAGGAGTGGCTGGCTTCGCTGGACGGTCTGATCGAACGATCCGGCCCGGAACGGGCTCGTTTCGTCCTGCGGCGGTTGTTGGAGGGCGCCAGTCGGCGGCGGGTCGGCCTGCCCGGCCTGACCACGACCGATTTCATCAACACCATCCCGGCCGCCGCCACCCCGGTCTACCCCGGCGACGTCGAGTTGGAGCGCGGTTTCCGCCGCCTGCTGCGCTGGAACGCCGCCATCATGGTGCACCGGGCCCAGCGCCCCGGCCTCGGTCTGGGCGGTCACATCGCCAGTTTCGCCTCCGCCGCCACCTTGTACGAGGTCGGCTTCAACCACTTCTTCCGGGGCAAGGACCACCCCGGCGGCGGCGACCAGATCTTCTTCCAGGGCCACTGCTCGCCCGGCGTCTACGCCCGCGCCTTCTTGGAGGGCCGGCTGGGGGCCGAGGATCTGGACGGCTTCCGCCAGGAGAAGAGCCACACGGTGGGCGGACGCCTGCGCGGGCTGCCCTCGTACCCCCACCCGCGGCCGGCCCCGGCCTTCTGGGAGTTCCCGACCGTCTCGATGGGTCTGGGCCCGCTCAACGCCATCTACCAGGCCTCCTTCAACCGCTACCTGGCCCACCGCGGCCTCAAAGACACCTCCGATCAGCGGGTCTGGGCTTTCGTGGGCGACGGCGAGATGGACGAGCCGGAGGCGCGCGGGTTGATCCACTTCGCCGCTGACGAGGGCTTGGACAATCTCGTCTTCGTGGTCAACTGCAACTTGCAGCGGCTGGACGGCCCGGTGCGGGGCAACGGCAAGATCATCCAGGAGTTGGAGGGTCTGTTCCGGGGGGCGGGCTGGAACGTCGTCAAGGTGGTCTGGGGCTCGGGCTGGGACCGTCTGATCGAAGCCGACACCTCCGGGGCCCTGGTCGATCTGTTCAACACGGTGCCGGACGGCGACTTCCAGACCTTCAAAGGCAAAGACGGGGCCTACGTGCGGCAGCGTTTCTTCGGCCGTGACTCGCGGACGGCCGAACTGGTCAAGCACATGAGCGACGACGAGATCTGGCGCTTGGCCCGCGGCGGCCACGACTTCCGCAAGGTCTACGCCGCCTACCGCCAGGCCACCCAGACGGTCGGCGCCCCGACCGTGGTGCTGGCCCACACCATCAAGGGGTATTTCCTCGGCTCCCACTTCACGGCCCGTAACGCCTCCCACCAGATGAAGAAGTTGAAGCTGGAGGACTTGAAAGACTTCCGCGACCGCTTGGAACTGCCGATCACGGACGCCGTCTTGGAGGCCGACCCGGACCAGCCGCCCTTCTACCATCCGGGGGCGGACGATCCCCGGGTGGTCTACGCCCTGGAGCGCCGGCGCGCCCTGGGCGGCCCGCTGCCGCAGCGGCGGAACCGGCCGGCCCGTCTCAAGCTGCCCTCGGCCCGGGCCTATCAAGCGGCCCGGTCCGGTTCCGGCGCCCAGCCGGTGTCCACCACCATGGCCTGGGTGCGGCTGCTCAAGGAGATGATGCGGGAGAAGGAGTTCGGCCCCCACGTCGTGCCGATCATCCCGGACGAGGCCCGCACCTTCGGCCTGGACTCCTTCTTCCCCACCATCAAGATCTACAACCCGCACGGTCAGCGCTACACACCGGTCGACCATGAGCTGATGCTGGCCTATCGGGAGTCGAGCGCCGGGCAGATCATCCACACCGGCATCGACGAGGCCGGTGCGGTCGGGGCCTTCACCGCCGCCGGCACCTCCTACGCCACCCACGGTCTGCCGATGGTGCCGATCTACGTCTTCTACTCCATGTTCGGCTTCCAGCGCACCGGCGACGGCTTCTGGGCGGCGGCCGACCAGTTGGCCCGGGGCTTCCTGATCGGGGCCACCGCCGGCAAGACCACCCTGGCCGGCGAGGGGCTGCAGCACATGGACGGCCACAGCCCCCTGCTGGCCTCGACCAATCCGGCCGTCCGACACTACGACCTGGCCTACGCCTACGAGATCGCCCATGTCATGGAGCACGGTTTGGAGACGATGTACGGCCCCTGCCCCCAGGACGTCATCTTCTATCTGACCGTCTACAACGAGCCCATCGTGCAGCCCAAGGAGCCCGACGACGTCGACGTCGAAGGCATCCGGCGTGGCCTCTACCTGCTGCGTCCGGGGGACCCCGACGGCCTGTCGCCCCAGGCCCCCCGGGTCCAACTGCTGGCCTCTGGGATCGCCCTGCCCTGGGCCTTGGAGGCCCAGGAGCTGCTGCGACGGGACGCCGCCGTGGTGGCCGACGTCTGGAGCGTGACCAGTTGGAACGAGTTACGACGGGACGCGGTCGAAGCCGACGGCGCCGTCATGAACGGCCAGTTGGCCCGGCCGCCCTATGTGGCGCGTTGTCTGAAGGACCGGCCCGGCCCGGTCCTGGCGGTGTCCGACTTCATGCGCGCCGTGCCGGACCAGATCGCGCCCTGGGTGCCGGGGGACTTCTCCTCCCTGGGCGGCGACGGCTTCGGTTTCTCGGACACGCGGGCGGCGGCCCGGCGTTGGCTCAAGGTCGACGGGCCGTCCATCGTGGTCAAGGTCTTGCACCTGTTGGCCCGTCGGGGCGAGGTCGATCCGGGCGTGCCGGCCCAAGCCTTCGCCCACTATCGCCTCGATTCGACGCCGGTCGGCGACCGGGGCCGGGCCGGAGAGGATTCCTGAATGTGGCGCCATCCTCTACGCTGGTGCAAAGCTGACCTAGTGGAAGAGGAGTGATTGTGACCGCCGCAGGGCCCGACGCCGGATCGGCCAAGTCCGGCATCGACCAACTCGGATTTTGTAAGGGCCTGATGGTCGAAGAGCTGGGTTGGGACGACGATGTCGACCAGACCCTGCGCGACGCCATCATGGATGTGATCGACTCGGACCTGGTGGAGGAGTCGGACCACGCCGTCGACGTCGTGCTGCAGTGGTGGCGGCTGGACGACGGCGATTTGATCGACGCCTTGGTCGACGCCTTGACCGACCTGACCGGCAGCGGTTTGATCTGGCTGCTGACTCCCAAGATCGGCCGGGCCGGCCACGTCCCCCAAGCCGACGTGGCCGAGGGCGCGCTGGCGGCCGGTCTGTCTTTGACTTCGACCGCCACCGTGTCGAAGGACTGGGCGGCCCACAAGCTGGTCCGGCCCAAGGGACCACGGCGGTAGGCCGCCGGCGGTCGACGGGGCGCATAGCTCAGTTGGTAGAGCGATTCCCTTACAAGGAATAGGTCACGGGTTCAAGTCCTGTTGCGCCCACTGTGTGATGGGCTGGGCCGCCCCGGCCCTGGTCCGTCGTCGGTGCGGCGGGCTCGACGGCCCTTTGGGCGGCGTCGGCTTCCGGCCGGTCGTCCGGCCCGGGAACGGCGCCGGGCGACGGCGTCGTCCAGCCGCGGCAGATGTTAGCCTTGGGGGGTCTGCCAACCGAGGCGGTTGGGCGTCCACGAGAGAACCAGGCGAGGCCTTCACCATGACAATCCCCCCTCAGGCCCCAGGGCCGTTCCAGCCGTTCGACCAGCCGGGTCCCGGACCCTCCTCTCAGCCCCCGGACCAGTCGCAGTCGCCTTGGGGACGGCCGGCGCAGCCGTACTCCGGCCCGGCCGCCCCGTCGGCCGGGGGGCCGTCCGGCCCGATCCAGCCCCCGGCTGCCCCCCAGCCTGGCGCCAGCCCACCCGGCCCGTCCCGGACCTCCGGTTTGGCCGGCGCCGGCCAAACCTTCAAGAAGGCGCTGGACCAAGCCACCGACAAGGTCGGACAGGCTGGTCCCAACCGAGAGTTGATCCATCTGATCCCGTTGGGGGCCGGTCTGCTGGCTCTGTTGTCCTCCTTCCTGCCCTACTACACCGTCAGTGTGTCCTTTCTGGGCTTCAACCAGACCATGACCGCCTCGGCTTGGGGTGGCGGCAGCGGTTGGGTAGGCGCCTTGTTGACCCTGGTCGGCGGCGTCGCCGTATCGGTTCGGACATTGTTCGGCAAGTCGATCAGCCTGACCCAGGCGGCGGTGGCGCAAGCGCGCGCCATCGGCTTGGTGGCGTTGGTCTTGGCCTGGCTGCTGGTCCTCATCTCCATGTTCGGCTGGGCGGGATCCGGGTTGGACGCTTACAGCGATTTCGTCTCGACCGGCCGCGGTATCGGTTTTTGGCTGACCTGGCTCTTCACCACCGTGGCGGTGGTGACGGCGGCCCTGATCTGGCGCTCGTCCCGGGCCCAAGGGGCCGTCCCGGCCGCCGGGTCGAGCGCTCCAGTGGCGCTTCCGCCGTCCGGCCAGACCAGTCCGGCCGGCCCGGGGCCAGTCGCTCCCGGCCAAGCCGGTCCGGGTCAGACCGGTCCTTGGTCCGATCCGACCACTCAAGCCGCTCCGCCTTGGTCGCCCCCGCCGGCCGGGCCGCCCCAACCGCCGGCGTCGCCGACGTCTTGGCCATCCCAACCGGCCGGGCCGCCGACGGCCGGGCCGCCCCAACCGCCCGGGCCGCCGATCGGCTGAGCGGGAGTCGAAAGCCGGCGGACGGTGGGCGGCCGTCTGGACGGTGGACCGAACCGGATCGGCGTCGAGTTCTCGTCGGCCGGGGTCGCTCCCAGTCGGTGGGAACAGCGGCCGGGAGCCGGCTCAGCCGGCCTTGGCGCCGGCCTCGGTCGGCTCAGCAGGCCACGATGGACAGGGCCAGTCCGCCGCGACTGGTCTCCTTGTACTTGGTGCTCATGTCGGCCCCGGTCGCCATCATGGTGGCGATGACCTGGTCCAGCGACACCAAGTGGTGACCGTCGCCGGCTAGAGCCAAGCGGGCGGCCGTGATGGCGGTGCCGGCGCCGACCGCGTTGCGTTCGATACAAGGCACCTGGACCAAGCCGGCCACCGGGTCGCAGGTCAAGCCGAGGTGGTGCTCGAGGCCGATCTCGGCCGCGTTGGCGACTTGGGCCGGGGAGCCGCCCAGGACCTGGCAGAGGCCGGCGGCGGCCATCGAACTGGCCACCCCGATCTCGCCCTGGCAACCGACCTCGGCCCCGGAGATGGAGGCCGTGCCCTGGTAGACCGCGCCGATGGCTCCGGCCGCCAGCAGGAAGTCGACCACGGTGTCGTCGTCGGCCCCGGGCAGGAAACGGGTGGCGTAGCGCAGGACGGCCGGCACGATGCCGGCTGAGCCGTTGGTCGGCGCCGTCACCACCCGGCCGCCGGCCGCGTTCTGCTCGTTGACGGCCAGAGCCCACAGGCTGACCCAGTCCAAGCCGGCGAAGGCGTCCGGGCCTTGGTGTTTGAGCTGGCGGGCCATCCGGGGAGCCCGGCGGCGCACGCCCAAGCCGCCCGGCAGGACGCCCTCGGTCCGGCAGCCCAGGGCGATGCACTCGCACATGACCGACCACAGCTCGAGCAGGCCGGCTCGGACCTGCCGGCGGTCGCGGCCCCGGGCCATCTCATTGCGCAGGGTCAATTCGGCGATGTCGAGGCCGGAGTCGGCGCAGCGGGCCAGCAACTCGGCCCCGGTGGCGAAGTCATACGGCAGATCGACCCGTTCAACCGGGGGTGGGACCGCTCGGCCGGAGCCGTCGTCGGCCACCACCAGGCCGCCACCGATGGAGTAGTAGGTCCGGGCGATCCGACGGCCGGCGGACTCGACCTGGAAACGTAAGGCGTTGGGATGGTAGGCCAGGCGTTGGTCGGGCCGGAAGACGAGGTCGCGCTCCGGGTCGAAAGCGACCACTTGGCTGGGGCCGGACGGGCCGGCGGACAGGCGGATCCGGTGGTTGGCGCGCAGGTCGGCCAACAGCGGATCGATGGCGTCGGGGTCGACCGTCTCGGCCTGGGCCCCGCTCAAACCAGTCAATACGGCCCGGTCCGAGCCGTGGCCGCGCCCGGTCGCGCCCAGCGAGCCGAACAATTCGACGGTCAAGCCGGTGACTTGGCACAAAGGGATGGCCGCGTCCGCCGCCTTCGAGTCGGCCGGAGCCATCTCCGCCCCGGCCAGCTCGGCGACCAGGCGGTTGGCCGCCCGCATCGGTCCGACGGTGTGCGAACTGGACGGACCGACGCCGACGGTGAAGACCTGGAAGACGCTGGCGCTCACGCCGGACAGTCTAATGTCCGGCCCAGATCAGACTTCGCCGCGACCCAACGCGGCCATCAAGGGGAAGGTGGCACGAAGGGCCGGATAGAGCTGCTGGTGGGCCCGGGCGGCCAATTTGTAGATCGACTTGGTGGCCGGGTCGGGATAGACCGTGCGGGCCACCTGGCTCATGCGGGCGGCCGTGGCGCGGACGTCGTGCTCGCCTTCGGCTCCGACGGCGGCCGCCCCCAGGATGGCCGCGCCCAGACAGGTCGTCTCGGTCTCGGCGCAGACGTCGACCGGACGCTGTAAGACGTCGGCGATGATCTGGGTGAAGAGCTCGGAGCGCGAGGCTCCGCCCATGACCGACAGGCGGGCCACTTTGACGCCGGTGGCCTTCTCCATCCGTTTCAGAGTCAAACGTTCCTCCAAGGCCAGGCCCTCCAGAACCGCTCGGTACAGTTCCGGCAGGCCGTGGCTGTCCGACAGCCCGGCCCAGACGCCGCGGGCGTCGGCGTCCCAGAAGGGGGTCTCGGCGCTGGTCAGATAGGGCAGGAAACGCAGGCCGCGGGCCCCGGCCGGCACCTGGGCCGCCAGCGCCTCCAAGCGGGGTTCGATCGGGCCGTCGGCCGGGTCCAGTCCCGACAACCGGTCGCGGAACCAAGCGATGCAGAGGGCGCCGGAGGAGAGCAGGGCCTCCAGGGTGTAACCGCCGGCGATCGGGCTGGACAGGGTCCGGAAGGCGCGTGAGTAGAGGTAGTCGTCGGAGTGGACGCCCATCGTCATCGAGGTGCCCAGGCTGAGGTAGGCCCGGTCGGCCCCGGTCACGTTGGCTCCCAGCCCGGCCGACTGGCCGTCGCCGGCCCCGGCCACCACGGGCAAGCCGCGGGGCAGGCCGAGCTGCTCGGCCATGGCGTCGCTGACCGGAGCGATGATCTGGCCCGGCGCCACCAGGTCGACCATCTGGCGACGGCTCAGTCCGGCTGAGGCCAGCAGGGCGTCGGCGTATTCGAACTGGCGCATGTCGAGCAGCGCCATGGGATCGGCGGTGGCCCAGCTGGTGCGCCAGACGCCGGTCAGCCGATGCACCAGATAGGCGTGGACCTCGACCACCCGGCGGGCCGCTTTGAGCTGGTCCGGCTCGTGTTCGGCCAACCAGATCAGCTTGTAGAAGCTGGGCGTGGTGGAGGGCGGCTTGCCGGACAAGGCGTGGATGAAGTCGGAGCCGACCCGTTCGATCTGTTGGCTGGCCCGGGTGTCGAGCCAGAGCACGGCCGGCCGCAAGGGCTGGTCCTGCTCGTCCAGCAACACGAAAGTCTCGCGCTGATGGGTGATGGCCAGGGCCAGGATGGGGCGTCCCTGCTCGGCTAGGACGCTGGTCACCTCTTGAATGGACTGGCTGGCCGCCCGCCACCAGTCGGTCGCGTCCTGCTCTTGCCAACCGGGTTGGGGAGTGGAGCGGGGGTAGTCGCGGCGGGCTTCGACCACGGCGTGGCCGAAGCTGTCGAAGGCGATGGCTTTGGTCGAAGTGGTGGAGGAGTCCAGAGCCAAGATGATAGGCGCTCGCATGACCGGATCCCTCAGGCCGCGACTAGGGTGGCGGGCAGGGCGGCGGCGATGACGCGCTCGATCGCGGCGCCGTCGTGGACGACGGCGGCGATGGCCTCCAGCAGGGGCAGACGGCCGACCAGAGCGGGCTGGCGTTGCTCGATCCAGGTCCGGGCCAGGCGGACGGCCGGGACGCCCTCGACCGTCTGCTCCAAGGCGGCCATCTGGTCCAGGGCCTGTTCGACCGATTGGCCCCGACCCAGCCGGGAGCCGAAGACTTTGTTGCGTCCGGACAAGCCGGTCACTTCGAGGTCGCCCGCTCCGGCCAAGCCGAGGGCGGTCCAAGGGTCGCAGCCCTCGGCTTGGAGCAGACAGCGCAGTTCGACCAGGCTCTGGACGAAGATGGCTGATTTGAGGTCGTGCCAGGGCTGCGGTCCGACCTCGCCCAGACCGTCGGCCATCCCCAAGGCGATGGCGTAGACGTTCTTGAGGGCGGCGCAGATCTCGACCCCGTCCCGGTCGGCGCTGTGGGCCACCCGGTAAGCCGCCGTGCTGGCCGACTCGGCCCAGGCCTGGGCCCCCTCGGGCAAGGCGAAGAGGGGAGCGGTCGGCTGGCGGGCGGCCACTTCGTTGGCCTTGCAGGGACCGCCCACGGCCACCACCGGCAGATCCCGGGCGCCGCCTCGGGCCAAGGCCCGGCTGACCGTCTGGGGCAGCAATTGGATCAGGCCCTGGTCGTCTGGCGCGAAGCCCTTCGAAGTCAGCCAGACCGCGGCGGCTCGGTCCAGGTGGGGGGCGGCCCAACTGGCGACGTCCCAGACGCCGACCGAGGAGACGGCCACGACCACCACCGGGGCTCCGGCCAGCGCGGCCGCCAATTCGGGGTGACGGAAGATCTGGACCGACTCGGGCAGGACACAACCGGTCCGGGGGTGGGGCCGTCCGGCTCGGACGGCGTCGATCAGGTGGTCGTCCAGGTGGGTGCCCCAGAGCCGGACCCGGTGGCCGGCGTCGACCAGCGGAGTGGTGATGGCCGAGCCCATGGCTCCGGCCCCTAAGACAGTCACGGTGGTGGGTCCGAGTGGACTGCTGGGCATGTTCGCGAACTCCTTCGTTGGATCAGCCGCGGCGTCGGCGGCGGGCGATATTAGAGATTGTAACACAAAAAACGGTGGGATAACTACCCATAGCGTTAATTAGGTTGGAATTTGCCAACCCAACGGGTCGCGGGCGTAACACCGCCGTCCGGTCTGGCAATATGGGGGCGAACGGAGGTCTGGAACTATGGTGGTCAGACGAGGTCGGGGTAGCGCCGCCGGGCAGCGCGCCCGCCAAGAGGAGATCTGTCGTTACGTGACGGAGTCGGGCAGTCGGACGGTCGATGAGATCGCCGCTGTGACGGGCGTCTCGACCATGACGGTCTATCGCGACGTGTCCGAACTGGAACGGGCCGGTCTGCTGCATCTGGCCCGGGGCCAGGTCACGGCCGCCGGGTCGAATGTGCACGAGGCCTCCTCGCGCTATCGGCGGACCCAGGCCATGGTGGTCAAGAAGAAGCTGGCGGAAGCCGCCTTGGAGCTGGTCGAACCGGGTTCGGCCCTGTTCCTGGACGACTCCTCGACCGGGTTGCCGCTGGCAAAGATGTTGCCTCGCAAGTCCCCCCTGACCGTGGTGACGCACTATCTGCCGGTCTTCAAAGAGCTGGCCGGCGAGCCTCAGATCCGTCTGTTGATGACCGGTGGCGAGTTCATCGTCTGGGCTGACGCCTTCATGGGCTCGACCACGCTCAAGACCATCCGCTCGATGCGGGCGGACGCCGTCTTCATGTCCGCCACCGCCATCATCAACGGCCGGGTCTTCCACCCCACCGACAACGCCGCCGACGTCAAACGAGCCATGATCGAATGCGCCAGCTTCCGGGTCCTGTACGCCGACTCGACCAAGTTCACTCGCACCGCCCTGCACGAGGTGGCGCCCATCAGCGCCTTCGACGTCGTCATCGTCGACGCCGATCTGCCGAGCGAGACCATGGCCAGCCTGCGCCAGATCGGTCCCCGCGTCATCCAGGTGGAATCGGCCTGAGCCGGTCCCGGCGTCGATCAGGCCCGGTTCGAGGCCGGACTCGCGGCCCGGGCCGGCGCTCGGGACTGACCGGTGGGCGCGACGAGCCCGACCGACCTCAGATCAGGCGGGCCCGCAGGACGCCGGCGATGCCTTTGATCCGTTTCAAAAGTTTGCTCGGCAGGTCGCCGTCGATGTCGATCAGGGTGTAGGCCAGATCGCCCTTGGAACGGTTCAACAGGTCGGCGATGTTGAGTTCGGCCTCGGCCAGCAGAGAGGTCATCTGGCCGACCATGTTGGGCACGTTGGAGTTGGCGATGGCCAGCCGGCGGGTGCCTTCGCGGCGCGGCAGGTCGGCTTCCGGGAAGTTGACCGAGTTACGGATGACGCCGTGCTCCAGGTAGGCCCTCAGCTGCTCCACCGCCATGACGGCGCAATTCTCCTCGGCCTCGTTGGTGGAGGCCCCCAGATGGGGCAGGGTGACGGCGCCGGGACGCTTGTTCAAAGCCGGGCTGGGGAAATCGCAGACGTAGCCGCGCAGGCGCTTGCTCTCCAGCGCCGCCACCACGGCGGCCTCCTGCACGATCGGGCCGCGGGCGAAGTTGACCAAGACGGAGGACGACCGCATCAAGGCCAATTGCTCCGGGCCGATCAGTTCCCGGGTGGCTGGGACCAAGGGGACGTGCAAGGTCACGATCTCGGACCGGGCCAACAGCTGGCCCAGGTCGGTCACGCGCTCGACGAAGCTGGACAGCTTCCAGGCGTTGTCGACCGTGACGGCCGGGTCGTAGCCCAACACGCGCATGCCCAAGGCGGAGGCGGCGTTGGCCACCTCCACGCCGATGGCCCCCAGGCCGATGACGCCCAGGGTACGGCCCGGCAGCTCGAAACCGACGTAACGTTTCTTGCCCGCCTCGACGGCCTGGTCCATGGCGGCGGCGTCGCCCTCCAGCCGGTGGGCGAAGGCGGCTGCGTCGACGATGTTGCGGGCGGCCAAGAAGATGGCCGCGATGGTCAATTCCTTGACCGCGTTGGCGTTGGCGCCGGGGGTGTTGAAGACCGGCGTCCCCAGGGCCGAATAATCGGAGATGGGGATGTTGTTGGTGCCGGCTCCGGCCCGGGCTACCGCCAAGACGGAGCTGGGGATGGCGGCCCCGTGCAGGTTGGCCGAGCGCAGGAGCAGGGCCTGGGGGGTGGGGACGTCCGGGCCGACCTCGTACAGATCGGACGGCAGCCGGCTCAGGCCGGTCTTGGAGATGGCGTTGAGCGTGCGCACCTGGAAGGTCATGGGGTCGTCTCCTAGCCTTGACGGCGTTCGAAATCGGTCATGAAGTCGATCAGAGCCTGGACTCCGGACATCGGCATGGCGTTGTACAGACTGGCCCGCATGCCGCCGACCGAACGGTGGCCCTTCAGATTGGTCAACCCGGCGGCGGCGGCCTGGGAGGCGAAGACGGCGTCCAACTCGGGGTCGGCCAGGGTGAAGACGACGTTCATCCAGGAGCGGGCCGATCGCGCCACCGGGTTGGCGTAGAAGTCGGAGGCGTCGATGGCGTCGTACAAAGCCGTCGCCTTGGCCTGGTTGCGGCGGCCCAGTTCGACCGGACCGCCCTGGCGCTCGACCCAGTTCAACACCAGGTCGAGCAGATAGATCGAGAAGGTGGGCGGGGTGTTGACCATGGAGTCGGCCTTGGCCAGGGCGGCGTAGTCGAACAGGTCGGGCGTGTTGGCCCGGGCGTGGCCGATCAGGTCGTCGCGCACGATCACCAGGCAGAGCCCGGACGGCCCCAGGTTCTTCTGGGCCCCGGCGTAGACCAGGCCGAAGCGGGAGAGGTCGAGCGGACGCGACAAGATGGTGGAGCTGAAATCGCCCACCAGCGGGACGGAGCCGGTCTGGGGCAGGTAGTCGAACTCGACTCCGCCGATGGTCTCGTTGGGGGTGTAGTGCAGGTAGGCGGCGTCGCTGGGCACGCTGTACGAGTCGGCCGCCGGCACGCTGGTGTACGACGACTCGGCCTGGTCGGCCAGGATCTGGACCTCGACCTGTTGGCGACGGGCGGCGGCGATGGCCTTGCCCGACCAGGAGCCGGTCTTGAGGTAGCAAGCCGACTGGCCCGGGGCGGTCAGGTTGAGCGGCACGACCGAGAACTGGGCCGTCGCCCCGCCCTGCAGGAAGAGGACGCGGTAGTCGTCCGGCAGCTCCATCAGACGGCGCAGCTTGGCCTCGGTCTGGTGGGCGCACTCGACGAAGGGCTGGCCCCGGTGCGAGACCTCGATCACGCTCATGCCGGAGCTTTGCCAGTCGGTCAACTCGGTTTGGGCCCGTTCGAGCACTTCCAAGGGCAGCATGGCCGGTCCGGCCGAGAAGTTGTAGACGCGCACCCGGACATTCTGCCACGGGGCGGATCGGGCCGGCCCGAAGTCCGGGACGTCCTCGGGTCGGTCTCGGGCCGGTCCAGGACTGGGTATGATCGCTGGTCGTGGCCACCGCTGACGAAACCCGAGACAGAATCGCCGCCCTCGACGCCACCTTGTCGTCGATCGAGGCGGTGGTCGATCTGCCGCGCCAGCGGGCCGACATCGCCGAGTTGGAGCGCCAAGCCTCGGCCCCCGATCTGTGGGACGACCAAGAGCATGCCCAGCAGGTGACTTCCCGACTGTCGCGTCTGCAGGCCGAGGTCGACCGGGTGGCCGGTCTGCGCGGCCGCTTGGACGACCTGGCGGTGCTGATCGATTTGGCGGTGGAGGAAGAGGACCGGGAGGCTTTGGCCGAGGTCGAGGCCGCTCTGGCCGGGCTGGGGCCGGAGGTCGAGGCCCTGGAAGTCCGTACCTTGCTGTCGGGCGAGTACGACGACCGCGACGCCTTGGTCACCATCCGGTCCGAGGCCGGCGGGGTGGACGCGGCCGACTTCGCCGAGATGCTGCTGCGGATGTACCTGCGCTGGGCCGACCGCCACCGTTACCCGGTCGAGGTCTGGGACATCTCCTACGCCGAGGAGGCCGGCATCAAGTCGGCCACCTTCACCGTCCAGGCCCCCTTCGCCTACGGCACCCTGTCGGTCGAGCAGGGCACCCATCGACTGGTCCGGATCTCGCCCTTCGACAACCAAGGTCGCCGGCAGACCTCCTTCGCCGGCGTCGAGGTGCTGCCGGTGACGGAGGAGACCGACCACATCGACATCCCCGAGTCCGACATCCGAGTCGACGTCTTCCGTTCCTCCGGCCCCGGCGGCCAGTCGGTCAACACGACCGACTCGGCCGTCCGCATCACTCATCTGCCGACCGGCTTGGTCGTCAGCTGCCAGAACGAGAAGTCGCAATTGCAGAACAAAGCGGCCGCCCTCCGGGTGCTGCAGTCGCGTCTGTTGGAGCGGGCTCGGGCCGAGAAAGAGGCCGAGATGCGCCAGCTCAAGGGCGATGGCGGAAATTCTTGGGGCTCTCAGATGCGCAGTTATGTCTTGCATCCGTATCAAATGGTCAAAGATCTGCGCACCGAACACGAGGTCGGCAATCCGGAGGCGGTCTTCGACGGCGATTTGGACGGTTTCATCGACGCTGGCATCCGCTGGCGGCGTCAGCGCCAAGGCTGAGCCGGCTGGCCTCGGGCCGCCTCCCGGCGAGTCGGCCGTGCCCGGCCCAGGCGGGTGTTATCGTCCTGGACGGGACTTGGGGACCATGGTAATCTGAGCAAAGGCTGAGAATTTCTCAGGTTTCCTGTGTCGGACGACCTCCAGGTGGTTATGTGATCAGATTTGAAGACGTCTCCCGGATTTACGAGGGGCAGAAGCGGGCCGCTTTGGCCAATGTCAACGTCGAAATCGCCAAGGGCGAGTTCGTCTTCCTGGTCGGGGGTTCGGGCTCAGGCAAGTCCACCTTCCTCAAGCTGGTCCTGCGGGAGTTCCGCGCCACCACCGGACGTATCTTCGTGGCCGGCAAGAATCTGCAGTCCCTGCCCGAGCGCCGCATCCCGGCCCTGCGCCGGGAGATCGGCATGGTCAGCCAAGATTTCCGTCTGCTGCCCGGTAAAACTGTCTTCGAGAATGTGGCTTTCGCTCTGCAGGTCATCGGCAAACCCAAGTCTCATATCCGCAAGGTCGTGCCCGAGACGCTCGACCTGGTCGGTTTGGGCGACAAATCCGACCGCCGCCCGGACGAGCTGTCCGGTGGCGAGCAGCAGCGCGTCGCCATCGCCCGCGCCTTCGTCAACAGGCCCAAGATCATCTTGGCCGACGAGCCCACCGGCAACCTCGACCCCGAGACCTCGGTCGGCATCATGAAGCTGCTGGACCGGATCAACCGGGCCGACACCACCGTCGTGATGGCCACCCATGACTGGGCCATGGTGGATCAGATGCGCAAACGTGTCATCGAATTGGACTCCGGCCACATGGTGCGCGACCAAGTGCGCGGCATCTACGGGGCCAGGGCCTAGGGGAGGGAACCATGCGCCACGCGCTGTCGGAGACGCTGTCGGGCCTGCGTCGCAACACCGGTATGACTTTGGCCGTCATCGTCACCATGTGGGTCTCGCTGTCCTTGTTCGGGGCCGGCCTGTTGGCCGCCCAGCAGGTCGAACTGCTGAAAGGGGAGTGGTACGACAAGATCGAGATCTCGGTCTTCCTCTGCACCCAAGACACCCCGGGCGAGAATTGCGAGGCCGGTCAGGACACCACCGACGACCAACGCACTCGGATCGAACAGTCCATCAACTCCAACCCGGAGGTCGAGGATTGCTGGTACGAGAGCAAAGAGGCCGCCTTCGCCCAATTCCAGGACACGTACCGTGACTCGCCCATCCAAGAGTCGCTGACCGTCGACCAGATGCAGGACTCATTCCGGGTCAAATTGCGCGACCCCCAGCAATACGCCGGGCTGGTCTCCCAGGTCCGCTCCCTGCCCGGGGTCCAGAACGTGCAAGACCTGCATCAGTACCTCGACCCCATCTTCCGCTGGTTGAGCGCTCTGCAATGGGCCACCATCGCCCTGTCCGTGCTGCTGCTGCTGGCCGCCGCCCTCCAGATCTCCAACACCATCCGCATGGCCACCTTCACCCGGGGCAAGGAGATCGGCATCATGCGGCTGGTCGGGGCCAGCAATTTCTACATCATGGTCCCATTCCTGCTCGAGTCCCTGGTCGCGGCCTTGGTCGGAGCGGCCTTGGCCGGCGCCACCTTGGCTCTGGGCGTCTGGCTGATAATCATCCGTAACGCTCAAGTCACACTTAAGGTTTTCCGCTGGATATCGTGGTCTGAAACCAGTTGGACCATCGCCGCCGTCGTGATTGTGGCTATCGTGCTCTCAGTGATCCCGACGCTGGTCTCTTCTCGGAGGTATCTCAGAGTCTGAGCCAGCCTTCTTCCCAGGGAGTTGGTTTGATGGCTACGGCAGCCCGCACCCGGACGGCCCGGCGCTCCAGTCGGCGGTTGATGACCGCTCTGGTCTTGTCGCTACTGGCCAGCGGCTGGTTGGCCGCTCCGGCGGCGGCCGACGAGTTGGACACCCGTAAGGCCCAGCTGGGCGTCGCCATGGCCGAGGCCCGAGTCGAGCTAGAGGCTTCCTCGGCCGTCTACAACGCCGCCTCCCAGCGTGTCAGCCAGGCCCAGGCCCAAGTCGCCCAGGCCCAGGCCGACCTGCTCCAAGCCGAGGCGGATGTGCTGGAGGCGACTCAGCAGCACGACCTGCGCCAACTGGAGTTGGATCAGTCCCAAGCCGAATTGGAGCAGGCCCGTCAGCACGAAGAGGCCGGCTTGGCCGCCCTGGAGTCCGAACGGAGCCGCTTGGGCCAGGTCGTGCGTTCGACCTTCCAACAGAACAGCCCCTTGGTCGCCCTTGCCGCCGCCATAAATCCCGACACCACGGCCAGCGTCTCCAACCGTCTGCAGTGGGTCGAAACCGTCTTCGCCACCGGCCAAGCCGGTCTGGACCGTTTGAAGGACCTCCAACTGGCTCTGGCCCAGGCCCGGGGCGTCCGGGCCGTGGCCGAGGCCCGGGCCGATCTGGCCGAACAGGCGGCGGCCGACTATCTGGACCAGACCGAAGCGGCCGAGCAACGGGCCCAACAGGCCAAGGCCGCTTTGGACTCGGCCCTGGCCGTCGAGCAGGCCGCCAAGACCGAGGCCCAAGACGCCCTGGCGGCCGACCAGCGCGCCTTGGCCGACCTGGAGCGGGAACAGAACGCCGTCAACGCCGCCATCGCCCAGCGGGCCGAGGAAGCCCGCCGCCAGCAGGAGGCGGCCGCCAGCGGGGGCGGTTCGAGCGCCGCCGGACCTTCCTCCTACGGTCTGATCCGCCCGGTCGACGGTCGCATCACCTCGGCCTACGGCATGCGCGTCCACCCCATCACCGGGGTCTACAAGCTGCACGACGGCACCGATCTGGGGTCCGGCTGCGGCACTCCGATCAAGGCCGCCGCCTCCGGCACCGTGACGGACCGCTATTACAACTCCGCTTATGGCAACCGGGTCTTCATCGACCACGGCATCGTCAGTGGGCGCCACATGGTGACCTCGTACAACCACCTGTCCAGTTTCGCCGTGGCCAAGGGGGCCTGGGTGTCCCAGGGCCAGATCATCGGTTACGTCGGCACCACCGGCATGTCGACCGGCTGCCACCTGCACCTGATGCTGTGGGTGAACGGCTCCCTGACCAATGTCATGAACTATCTCTGAGGCGGCCGATTAGGTCTCAGGCGCCTGACCGGCCCTGTGACTGACCGACCTTCAGCCGCAGTCCGTCCTGGCGCGAGCCGGCCCGGGCGGGCGGTGGCCGGCCAGACGCCGCCAGTCGGCCCCGGCGGCGGGCGCGAGGAGCCGACGGCAGAGACGGTCGCGGACCGCTACAATCGAGCTTCGGTCCGCGGCGGGCAGCGCCCGGCGGGCCATCTCAGTCGAAGGCGGCGTCGGACCAGACGCCCACAGTGGGGAAGGAGGACGACGTGCCGAAAGAGCAGGGCCGCAAACTAGTGGCTCAGAACCGCAAGGCGCGCCACGACTACCATCTCCACGATCGTTTCGAGGCTGGCTTGGTCCTGACCGGCACCGAGGTCAAGTCGCTGCGGGCCGGCCGGGCCTCCCTGACCGACGCCTACGTCACCATCGATGACGGCGAGGCCTGGCTGCGCGAGGCCCACATCCCGGAGTACGCCTTCGGCACCTGGACCAACCACGCCCCCCGGCGGGTCCGTAAGCTGCTGTTGAACCGGCGGGAGCTAGCCAAATTGAACCGCGAGGCCCAAGTGCCCGGTCAAACCATCGTGCCGCTGTCGATCTATTTCTCGGACGGCTACGCCAAGGTCGAGATCGCTTTGGCCACCGGCAAACGGGAGTGGGACAAGCGTCAGACCCTGGCCGCCCGCGACGCCCAACGCGAGGTCGAGCGGGCCATGTCCGGGCGCCGTCGCCGGGCTTGAGCCCGCCGTCTCGCCCGACGCGAAGACGTCCGCGAAGGTTGGGCGCGGGCCTGACGAGCGATGTCCGCGCGGGGTCCGCCCTCTGAACCGACGCCCCCGCCTGCCGCTTGGCGGGCTTCTTCCTGATGTCCGCCTCGCCGCTATCGACCGCTCTATCCAGACCCACCAGCGAACCGACGCGTCCGCCAGGCGGACATTCCCAGGGCAGGCAGGCGTGCTCGTTCCCGGACGTTTCAGATCAGGCTAGTCGTCTGGTAGAGGAATAGTGGAGTATGTATACACTTGCAGACTTACGTATACATGTGCTAGGTTCCTCGTCACCGAGGGAGAGTCCCCTGGCTGACGCCGGATGGCGCCCGCCGCGACGGATGGAGGTTGACATGGCTCAGAGCCACATAGACCCACGTCGTTGTCCCTGTCGGTGACGTTCGGACTCGCCTTCCCACTCGTTTCCCTGTCGCTCATCGACCCCTCCCGTCTGATCATTTACGTTTACCTGTCTATGTCCGCGCGACTCTCTGATCACCCAACCACAAGGAGCAACAATGGCAACCCTGACCGCCGAACTCGAAGCCGACCTGAAGCGGAAACCCCATCCGACGCCCCCGGCCAGTTTCCCCGAGACCAACGTCGAACAAACCGAGGACGGCGCCTTCCGCCGCCAGCGCAACTGGTTCACAGCCCACTTCGGCGTCGGGCCGGGCGAGTTCCCGGTCGAGCCGGGCCGTTATGTCCTGGCTGGCAATACCGGCTGCGGCTGGAACCGGCGCCAGCAGATCGTCCTGCGCCTCTTGGGCCTGACCGAAGCCGTGCCCTTCGCGCTGTTGACCGGCCGGGACGAGGAAGGCTGGCAGATCGCCGAACACGGCAACAGCTTGCGGCGTGATTTCGGCACCGATAGGCTCAATGACTTCTACCGCCGGACCGACCCCAACTTTCAAGGTCGGGGCACCTCCCCAACGGTCATCGACACCAAATCCGGACTGGTCGTCAGCAATAACTACCACCTGCTGAGCTACGAATGGGAGACCGCCTGGGCGTCGTACCACAAGCCCGGCGCGCCCGAGCTCTACCCGGTCCCGTTGCGTCAGGAGATCGACCTGCTCAACCAGCAGATCTTCGACGATATCAATAATGGCACTTATAAACAGATCTTCGCTACCAACCTGGAGGCCGCCCGGGCGGCCAAACATGTCTTCGAGGGACGGTTGTTCGACTACGACTTCCGGCTGGCCTCACGGCGCTACCTCTTCGGCCCTGGGATCACGGACTCCGACGTCCGCCTCTTCCAGACGCTCTCGAGCTACGATCGGGGCTACCGCGTCGGCATCGTTAAGTTGTTCGGCGAGGAGGACACGGTCAAACTGGCCGATTTCCCGAACCTGTGGAATTACGCCCGCGACCTGTTCCAGCAAGGCTTCGCCGACGAACGGGAACAATATTTCTTGGGTCTGCTGCCCGGTCCGTCCGGCCAGTACGCCGACCAGGGCGGCTTCGGCGACAAGTCGAACCTGCCGAGCCCGGCCGAGGCCCTCAAAGCCTGGCAGGAACCGGCTGGTCGCGACCACCTCACCGGCACGCCCTTCTATTCCGGCCCGGGAGGCGGCGGCTCCTACGAGCGCTGGACCTTCCGCTGACGAACGGGCCACGGCGCGGGACGGCGCCGCCTGGCATGTGCAACTACAAAGGAGACCACCCATGACATCAAGCTTCCGGCCTAAGTCCGGCCGGTTCAAGACAGTGGCGGCACTGGCCGCCTCAAGCCTCGTCTTCGGTCTGGCCGCCTGCTCTGGCGGCCAGACGACCGACGACGCCGGGCCCGTCGGCGGCGAGTACGACCCGATTTCGATCGCGGCCACGCCGCCCGACGGTCCGCTCATCCCGACCGACACGGAGGAAGCCGGCCGTAAGACTCTGGTCTGGCTCATCTTCGATGGCCTGGTCCGAATCGACCAGTCTGGCGAGGTCGTCAACGAGGTGGCCGAGTCGATCGAGACCGAGGACGCGGTCACGTTCACGGTCAAGGTCAAGTCGGATCAGAAGTTCGCCGACGGTTCGGCCGTCACCGCGAAGAGCTTCGTCGACGCCTGGAACTGGGGCGCTCAGGCCGAGAACGTCCAGAAAGCGGCCGGCGACCTGGCCGTCATCAAGGGCTATTCCGAGGTCCATCCGTCCGAGGTCGGCGTCGAGCCCACCGCCACCGAACTATCCGGTCTCACCGTGGTCGACGATCTGACTTTCACGATCGAACTAGCCGAACCCTGGTCCGGCTTCCGGGCCCACCTCACCTCGGTCGTGTTCAGCCCGCTGCCCCAGGCCTTCTTCGACGACCCGGAAGCCTGGAAGGAAACCCCGTTCGGCAATGGTCCCTACCAGATCCAGGGCCAGATCGACGAGTCCACCGGGACCTACCTCGAACTCAACCCAAATTACACGGGGACGCGCACACCTCACAATACAGGTATTTACTACCGTTATTACACCGATCCAGACGCCATCTACCAAGACGTCCTAGCGGACAACCTCGACGTCGGCTCGGCTTCCGGCGGCGGCCTGCTGACGGCCCAGGCCGACTTCGGCGACCGCTTCCTCACCGGCCCCGGCGGTCCGACCCAGACTCTGACTTTCCCGCTCTACGACGAGTTCTGGGCCTCTGACAACGGACTTCTCGTCCGCCAAGCCATCTCGCACGCCATCAATCGTCAGGAAATCATTGACACAATCTTCGGCGGCCTGGGCGCTCCGGCCAAGGACTTCACCCAGATCGGCCTCTACGGCTGGCGCGACGACATCCCCGGCGGCGAGGTCCTCGACTTCGACTTGGCCCAGGCCAAGGCACTGCTGGACCAGGCCGGGGGCTACGCGGGCGAGCGTCTGCCGATCTACTACAACGGCGACGGGGCCCACAAGGAATGGGTCGAAGCCGTCTCCTACCAGTTGCGCGAGAACCTCGGGATCAACGCCGTGCCGACGCCGATCACGACCTTCCCGGAGTTCCTGGAACAGCGTGACAAGCACGAATTCACCGGCCCCTGGCGGGCTTCGGAGATCCCCTTCAACCCCAGTCTGGACGACATATTACGTAATGTGTATTCCCAGACTGGCGGCGCTTCGAACCAGTCCGGCTGGACCAGCCAGGAATACGAGGACCTGCTCCAGCGGGGCCGTTCCGCCGCCACGACTGACGAGGCGGTGGTCTTCTTCAACCAAGCCCAAGAAGTCCTCTTCCAGGACCTCCCGGCGCTGCCGCTCTGGTACACCTACAGGTCGGTCATCCACTCCAACAAGGTGACCAATGTCATACCGTCTCCGACCGGTGGCAACCTCGTCCACCTGTACGAGCGGGCCGACTGATGTCCGCCCGCCTGGATGAGAATGGTGGGGTCGCCTCGGCGGCTCCGTCACCTTCGATCGACCGCGATCTGGAGGAACGCAATCGGCTCAGCGTGACAAGTCACATTCTGCCGAACGGTCTCAGGTACACGGCCGAAGCCGGCTACCTCGACCTCCTGGAAGACGGGCCCAGTTCCGGGGTGGCCCAGTCTCCCCGCGTCACGGCCCGTATCTTCACCACCGCCTACCTGGCCGAAGTCTCGGACCAGGAACGGGTCCAACGCCCGGTCATCTTCGTCTTCAACGGCGGTCCCGGCTCGGCCTCGGTCTGGCTCCACCTGGGGCTGTTCGGCCCCAGGCGGGTCGACAATTCCGCCGGCGACAAGCCATTCTCCCAGCCCTACCGGCTGGTCGACAACCTGGAGACACCGCTGCGCTACGCCGACCTGGTCCTGATCGACCCGGTCGACACGGGCTACTCGCGGGCCGCCGAGGGCAGTCCGGCCGATCTTTACCACGGGGTCGACGAGGACGTCCAGGCCATCAGCCAGGTCATCCGGCTCTGGACCACGCGCCGCGACCGCTGGGCTTCGCCGCTCTATCTGGCGGGGGAGTCCTATGGCGTGCTCAGGGGAACTAAAATTGCCGCTGAACTGTCGGTCAGACACGGCCTCTACCTGGCCGGGCTGATCTTGATCTCCTCCACCTTGGGCGGCGACGGCATGAAGTTCGCCCCGGGGGCGATCCTGTCGACGCCGGCCTTCCTACCGACCTACGCCGCCGTCGCCCATTACCACGGCTTCCATCCCGGGAAGACACTGGCCGAGGTCGTGGCCGAGGCCGAGGACTACGCCTCCGGGGACCTCTTGCGGGTGTTGGCGCGCGGTCATCGCTTGCCCAGATCCGAACGGGACGAAGCGATTGCCAAGTTGTCACGCTTGACCGGACTCGGCGCCCGCTACCTCGACGCCACCAACCTCAAAGTCGACAAGCGTCGATTTTACGCCGAGCTGCTCCGCGACCGGGGTCTGACGGTGGGGGAGATCGACGGCCGCTTCACCGGTTGGAACCCGGACCGGGCCGGCGAGGTGGCCCAACACGATCCGACCGACCAGGCCATCCGGGGCGCTTTCGGGTCGGGCATCAACCACTACCTACGCCACGAGCTGGGGTACAAAAACGATTTGCCGTACGAACTCATCACCGACCGGGTCCAGCCTTGGCGGGGGCCGAAGAACCACTTCCTCGGCTTCGACTCGGTCGGCGCCCTCTCGACCGCGCTGCGCGTCAACGCCCACCTCCGCGTCCAGTACCACCTCGGTTACTACGACGTCTGCACCCCCTACTGGGGGGCGGAGACCGACCTGGCCCAGCTGGAAGTCCCCAGGGGCGAGCTGCGCAGGATCGAAGTCGTCCACTACGAAGCCGGCCACATGATCTACCTCGACGAAACCAGCCGGCTCAAGGAGTTGGCCGACATCGAGCGCTTCGTGACGGGCCTGGGGAGTCCTCGTGACGTGACAGAGCCGACTCCGTGAGGCCGTCATGCTCAGATACGCTCTGTCGCGTCTAGGACAGGCGCTGATCGTGGTCCTGGCGGCCACTCTGATCTTGTACGCCATGGTCTACGCCATGCCGGGCGATCCGGTGGCGGCGCTGGTCGGCTCGGAATCAGCCACCCGGCTGGACCAGGCCACCATCGCCCGCATCCGCGCGCAGTACAACCTCGACAAGCCGTTCTTCATCCAATACCTGCTTTATCTCGAAGGCGTCTTCCGAGGCGACCTCGGCGCCACCTTCTCCGGGCGGCCCGTCACCGAGATCATCGGCCGGGCCCTCCCCGTCACCTTCCGCCTGGCCTGCGTCACGGTTCTGATCCAGTCCGTCGTCGGCGTCGGCGTCGGCCTGGTGGCCGGCCGGCGCCGCGGCTCGATCTTCGACGGCGCCGCCATGGTCGTCACGATGGTCCTGATCGGCGTTCCCACTTTCGTCTCCGGCTACGTCGTGCAATATTTCCTCGGCGTCCGCTGGGGCATCGTCAAACCGACCGTCTCGGCCCAGGCCGGCTGGTCGGAGATGATCGTCCCGGCTGTCGTCCTGGCCCTCGGCTCGCTGGCCTTCCTCATCCGTTTCACCCGTTCCGGCGTCTCCGAGGCGATGCGGGCCGACCACGTCAAAGCGGCCCGGGCGCGCGGCCTGCCGGAATGGCAGATCACGACCGCCCACGTCCTGCGCAACGCCCTCATCCCGATCATCACGGTCATCGGCACGGAATTCGGCGCCCTGCTCGGCGGCGCCATCATCACCGAGGCCATCTTCAACATCCCCGGCTACGGTCAACAGGTCTACCAGAACATCATCCGCGGCGAATCGGCCCCGACGGTCTCCCTCGTCATCGTCATGGTCGTCATCTTCGTCACGGTCAACCTGGTGGTCGACCTGCTCTACGCCGTTCTCAACCCGAAGGTCCGCTATGGCGCCGCCTGATTCCACCATGTTGATCGGTGACCCAGAAGCCGAAATGGCTCTGCTGGAGCAGCGTCTCCACTACGTCGCTCCAGAGACATCCATTTCCGAATCGGACGATATCGCGCCGTCGGCCGCGCCCAAGGCCCGCTCTAGAGGCATCTGGGGCGAGGCCTGGCGTCGACTCAAACGCAATCCTGGTTTTTGGTTCTCGGCTGTTCTGACGGCCTTCATCCTGTTGGTCGCAGCCTGGCCCCAACTCTTCCGCGACCGCGATCCGCGGCGCTGCATCCTGGCTGACTCCCAGGCCCCGATGAGCGCCGAATTCCCGCTCGGGGCCGATTTCCAGGGCTGCGACATCCTCACCACCATCGTCTACGGCGCCCGGGCCTCGGTCTCGGTCGGCCTGCTGGCGGCCTTCGGCGTGACCCTGGTGGGCACCATCTTGGGCGTCGTGGCGGGCTATTTCGGAGGCAAGGTCGACGCCGTCATCTCGCGCTTGACCGATATCTTCTTCGCCATACCGCTGTTGCTAGGGGCGATCGTGGCGGGCCAAGTCGTGGCCCAGCGATCGGTCCTGACGCTGACCGCCATCCTGATGGTCTTCGGCTGGACCTCGACCGCCCGCATCGCCCGTTCGGCCACCATCGAGGTCACGACCAAGGACTTCGTCGCCGCCACCCGGACTCTGGGGGCGTCGCGGCCGCGCATCCTCCTCACCCACATCTTGCCCAATATCCTCGCCCCCATCATCGTCGTCGTGACGATGGCGGTCGGTGGACTGATCGCAGCAGAAGCGTCATTGTCTTACCTCGGCATCGGGCTGCCACCCGACGTGCCGAGTTGGGGGAGGGCGATCTCGGACGGGCGGACCGTCCTCAAGGTCAACCCGGGCATCCTGCTGTGGCCGGCCGGGGCGCTGACGTTGACAGTCTTCAATTTTCTGGTTCTGGGCGACGTCGTCCGCTCGACCTTCGGCGCGAAGGGGACCGTGCGATGACCGCCCTGGTCGTGATCGAGAACCTGCGCGTCCAATACTCGGCCACGTCGGGCGAGGCGTCGGCTCCGGCCGTCCGCGGCGCCGACCTGGTCGTCCACGGCGAAGAGACCCTGGCCATCGTCGGCGAGTCCGGCTCCGGCAAGACCACGATCGCCAACGCCGTCATGGGCCTGCTGCCCGGTGGCGCGTCGGTCACAGGTGCGATCCACTTCGGGCATCAGGACCTGGCTGCCTTGTCGCCCAGGGCCTGGCGCCACGTCCGCGGCGCCCAGATCGGCTATATCCCGCAGGACCCGATGACCTCGCTCAACGAGGTGTGGTCGATCGGGCGGCACTTCCGCCAGACCATCGCGGCCCACCGACTGGCCGACGGGGTCACGGGCGGGTGGCGCGCCTTATCCAAAGAACGATTGTTAGAGGTCGGTCTGGTGGACACCGACCGGATCTTGAAGCAGTTCCCGCACCAGCTGTCCGGCGGCATGCGCCAGCGCGTCCTCATCGCCCTGGCCGTTCTGGCTCGGCCCAAGCTGATCGTGGCCGACGAGCCGACCTCGGCCCTCGACGTGGTGGTCCAGAAACAGGTCCTCGACCTGCTCGAACGGCTGACCAAGCGGCTGGGCGCGTCCTTGATCCTCATCACCCACGACCTGGGTCTAGTGGCCGACCGCTCGGACCGCGTGGTCGTGATGCACGACGGCGACATCGTCGAATCCGGGCCGACCGACGAGGTCGTGTCCTATGCCGGCCACTCGTACACGAAGCGGTTGTTGCAGGCCGTGCCCAAGCTGTCGGCCGCCCAGTGCCGGCCGGTGGCCGACCTCGAGCCCGAGACCGTCCTGACCGTCGAGGGACTGGTCAAGGACTTTCGGCTGCGCCACGCGGCCAAGGCCCAGCGCCACCTCCGGGCCGTCGACGGGGTCGATCTGATCATCCATCGTGGGGAATGCCTGGCCTTGGTGGGGGAGTCCGGTTCGGGCAAGTCGACCGTGGCCAAGCTCATCCTGGGTTTGGAGAGGCCGACGGCCGGGACGGTCCGCTTGGGCTCGGGCGAGCCGGTCCAGCCGAGCCGGCCATCCCGCTCGGGCCGGGCGGCCAAAGCCCGCTGCCGCAACCTCCAGGTCGTCTTCCAGGACCCTTACGCTTCGCTCGATCCCCAGTTCACGGTCGTCCGGACTCTGGCGGAGCCGCTCCTCATCCACGGCCAGGGCGCGTCCGACGAACGCCGGACGCGCCTGGCCGAACTGCTCGACTTGGTCGGGCTGCCGGAGGAGATCGCCGGGCGTTATCCCTCGGAATTGTCCGGCGGCCAGCGCCAACGCGTCGCCATCGCCCGGGCGCTGGCGCTCGCTCCCGAGGTCCTCATCTGCGACGAGGCCGTCTCCGCTCTCGACGTCTTGGTCCAGGCCCAGATCCTCGACACCTTGTCCGAGCTGCGCCGCCGGCTCGGGCTGTCGATGCTGTTCATAACCCACGACCTGGCGGTCGTGGCCGAGATCGCCGACACCGTGGCAGTCATCAACCAGGGACGCATCGTCGAAACCGGCCCCGTCCCGACGGTATTCGCCCATCCGACAGACCCCCACACCAAAGAATTATTGTCTGCGGTGCCGGGTCAGGCGCTCTTCCACACCCAAGCCACCCTCTGAGAGGAATAAGACGATGACCATGAACGCTGGTCCCGCCACCGATTTCAAAGACCTTCGCTCAGCCACAGCGGCGCCAGCCGGGGCGGAACGCCCGCCCAGCGCCATCGACCAGATTCTCTCGGACCATGTCGACCGCTGGGCCGCGCTCGATCCCATCTTCGCCACCCAGGCCGGCTTGACCGGCCACGAGGGCGAGTTGCCGGACTTCTCGCCGGCCGGCTGGGCCGCCAAAGCTGACCTACGACGGGCGACCGGGGCGGCCCTGCGGGTGGCCCAGCCGGTCGACGCCGTCGACCGCGTCAGCTTGGCCGCCGCCGAGGAGCGCTTCGCCAGCGAGGAACGGCTCGACCAGGCGGGGGAGTGGCTGGCTCAGCTCAACCCGATCACGTCGCCGCTGTCCGGGCTCAGGGCCATCTTCGACGTCATGGCCGTCGCGACGACCGAGGACTGGGCGGCCATCGCCCAGCGCTTGGCCGCCATTCCGGCTTCGCTCAAGGGATATCTGGAATCCCTCCGGGTGGCCGCCGACCGGGGTCTCGCCCCGGCTCTGCGCCAGGTCGAAGTCGGCCTCGAGCGGGCCCGACGCCAAGCCGATCCAGCAACTTCTTTTTTCGTGTCGCTGGTGGCGGGCGCCCAGCCGGACTCGGGCCTGCCCTCCCCGGGGCTGGCCGCCGACCTGGCCGACGGCGCGGCGGCGGCCGGCCTGGCCTACGCCGAGGCGGCCCGCTTCCTGGCCCAGGAATTGGCGCCTCGGGCCCGGCCCACGGACGGGTTCGGACGTGACCGTTACGCCTTGTGGTTGCCCTATTTCATTGGAGCCGAGCTCGATCTCGACCAGACCTACGCCTGGGGCCTGGAGGAATTGGCCCAGACGACGGCCGAACAGGAAGCCATAGCGGCCGGGTTGGCCGGGCCGGGCGCGACGGTCGACCAGGCCATCGCCGTGCTCGACCTCCAACCGGGACGTCGCCTCGACGGCCTCGACGCCCTGCGCGGTTGGGTCCAGGAAACGGCTGACGCCGCCATCGCGGCCGTCGACGGCCGCTTCTTCGACATCCCCGAGCCGGTCCGCCGGGTCGAAGCCCGCATCGACCCGGACAGTTCGGGCGGGGTCCACTATTCGGCGCCGAGCGACGATTTCTCACGTCCTGGGCGGGTCTGGTGGTCGGTGCCGCCCAGCGTGACCTCTTTCGCCACCTGGCGCGAGAAAACGACAGTTTACCATGAGGCGGTGCCGGGGCACCATCTCCAGAACGGCCTGGCCATCCACAACCGGGCCGAACTCAACCCGTGGCGCCGCCACGCGGCTCGGACCTCCGGCCACGGCGAGGGCTGGGCGCTCTACGCCGAGCGGCTGATGGAGGAGTTCGGACTGGTGACCGACCTGGGCGACCGGCTCGGGCTGGTCGACGGCCAGAGGATGCGGGCGGCCCGGGTCGTGCTCGACATCGGCGTCCACGCCCAACTGCCGGCCCCGCAGGCCTACGGCGGCGGGACCTGGGACGCCGCCAAGGCGTGGCAGCTGCTGCGCTCCAATGTCCGCTGGGACGAGGCCTTCCTGGCCGCCGAACTGAACCGCTACCTGGGCTGGCCGGGCCAGGCGCCCAGCTACAAGATCGGTCAGCGCCTCTGGGAGGAGGCGCGCGACCAGGTCCGTGCCGCCGCTTTGGCCCACGGCCGCGACTTCGACCTCAAGGCCTTCCACACCCAAGCCCTTCGGCTCGGGTCCGTTCCCTTGTCCATCATCGGCCCGGCTCTGACCGGCGCCCTCGGCTAAATCTCTTTTCCTATAGGAGTTCTCCATGTCACGTCATCGTCCAGCGGTCCAATTCTTGGCCGCTATAACTACTCTTGTCTTATCCCTGTCCTTGGCCGCCTGCGGCGGCGACTCGGCCCCGGCCGTTTCGACCGCCGGGGCCCCGCCCGCCATCTCAGAGATGATAAATCTGGCCGGCACCGTTCCCGAGGGGCCGATCTATCCGGCCGACGTGACGGAGTCCAGCCGCGAGGTCCTCATTCGCAACCTCTTCGACGGTCTGGTCCGGCTCGGCCCGACCGGTGAGTTGGTCTACGAAGTGGCCCAGTCGATCGAAACCGACGACGCCATCACTTTCACGATCACGATCCACTCCGACCGGGTCTTCGCCAATGGCGAAGCGGTGACGGCGTCCAGCTTCATCGACGCCTGGAACTGGGGGGCCTATGGGCCGAACGCCCAGAAGTCAGCTTCCGACTACGCCCTCATCAAGGGCTACGACGCAGTCCACCCCAGCGCCGAGGGCGCTCAGCCGACGGCCGAGAAGTTGTCCGGGTTGACCTTGATCGACGACAGGACGTTCACGGTCGAGCTCTCCGAACCGGCCTCGACCTTCCCCGGCCATCTGACCGACGGCGTCTTCTTCCCCTTGCCGAAGGCCTTCTTCGAGGATCCGGAGTCGTTCGCGACCAAGCCGATCGGCAACGGGCCGTACCAACTGCGTGATGTCATCGACCCTTCGGACGGCGCCTACCTCGACGCCAATCCCACCTACATCGGCGGCCGGACGCCCCAGAACAAGGGACTCTACGTCCGCTTCTACACCAGCATGGACACGATTTACCAAGACGTCTTAGCCGGCAATCTTGATCTGGGCGACGCGGCCGGCGGCGGGTTGTTGACAGCGGCGGCCGACTTCGGCGACCGCTTCCTGAGCGGACCCGGCGGGCCGACCCAGACTCTCGCCTTCCCACTCTACGACGAATTCTGGGGTTCGGAGAACGGGCTCAAAGTGCGCCAAGCGATCTCGCACGCCATCGACCGGGAGGCCATCATCGCCACCATCTTCAACGGACTGGCCGCTCCGGCCCAGGAGTTCACCCAACCCGGCCTGCCCGGCTGGTCCGACTCCATCCCGGGCGTCGAAGTCCTGGAATACGACGTCGAGCTTGCAAAACAATTATTGCAGGAGGCTGGTGGCTATCCGCGGGC
>JAIRYW010000071.1 GCA_031267645.1 Propionibacteriaceae bacterium | reverse complement strand
GTCCGGCTGGCCCCTAGGGGCCAGCCGGACGTTCGCCGTCCCGGCCCGGGGCCGGGCACGGCCGAGCCCTAGCTGAAGTCGCCGGGCGCGCCGACCGCCTGAGCGCCGTTCTGGCCGGCCGACCGGGCGCGGCCGAGCCCTAGGCCGGCAGTCGGAAACCAGATTTGACGGGGGCCCGGCTCCAGTCGGCCCAGACGGTCTTGAGGTCCCAAACCCGGTCGAAGCGCAAGGAGACGCCGCGGGCCCCGGTCCGCCGGGTGCGGCCGCGCACCAGCAGCAGTTGGGCGGTCCACAGGGCCGCTTCGGCCCGCCGCTGGGCCGACTCGAAGAAGACGCCGTCGGCGCAGCCCGAGCCGTCGTCCAAGCTGACGAAGACGGCCCGCCGCCCGGCCCGCCAAGGCGTGGTCCGAGTGGCCACCCGGGCCCCGGCCACCAGGACCTCGGAGTCGTTCCGCAGCTCGAGCAGACGGTCGGCCGGGGTGACCGCCAAGGCGTTCAAGAGGGGGTCGTGGCAGGCGATGACGTGGCGTTCGATCTCAGTCGACAAGACGGCCAGCTCGACCGCCGCCCGTTGGCGCGGGTCGGGCTCCGGGTCCGGCTGGGGCCCATCGTCGAACAGCCGAGGCTGGGCCGGCGCGGGATCGGTCAGAACCGGGGCCAGCTCGTCGGCCAACAGGGGCGGCTGATGGGGCTGGGGGCGTAGGCGCCCCAGGCGGGCGGTCAGGCGGCGGACGTAGGCGGTGATGTCGCCCCGGCTCAGGGGCTGGGCCGGGTCGGTCAGCTGGTCGAAGACCCCGACCGCGGCCAGCCGGTCGGCCAGGCGGCGCGAAGGTCTGGCCCGGCTGACGAAGTCGAGGATGGAGTCGTAGGGCTGCCCGGCTAGGATGCGGCCGGTCTCGGCCGCCGTGATGCCGCGGACGTCGCGGAAGGACAGGCGGATGGCCTTGCCGTCGGCCCCGGGCTCGACCCGGTAGTGGTCGGAGGAGGCGTTGGCGTCCAGCGGCAGGATGGGGATGCCGAGGCGTCGGGCCTCGGCCACCAGCAGTCGGCGTGGGTACATGCCGGGGTCGTGTTCGAACAGGGCGGCCAAGAACTCGGCCGGATAGTGGGTCTTGAGCCAGGCTGACTGCCAGGTCGTGCAGGCCAGGGCGGCGGCGTGGGCCTTGCAGAAGCCGAAGCTGCCGAAAGCGGCCAAGGTGGCCCAGACGCGGTCGATCTGGCGGTCGCTGAACAGTCGTCGGCCCTGGTCGTCCAGGCGGGCGGCCGTGCGACGGCGGAAGGCGGCCTCGACCGGGCCCGGCCGGGCCGCCAGGGCGCGCCGCAGCTGGTCGGCCTGGTCCAGGGAGACTCCCATGCAGTCGTGCAGGATGCGCAAGATGTGCTCGTGATAGACGACGACGCCGTAGGAGTCGCGCAGGAAGGCCTGGAAGCGGGGGTGGAGGGGGTCGGGCTGGCGCCAGCCCTGCTTGGCCTCGAGGTAGGGCGTCACCATGTCGCTGCGCAAGGGGCCGGGCCGAAAGAGCGCCAGGTCGGCGATCAGATCTTCGTACTGGTCCGGTTGCAGTTGGCCGATCAGCTCGCGCTGGCCGGGCGACTCGATCTGGGACAGGCCCAGGGTGTGGGCGCTGCGGATGGTCTCGAAGGTGGCGGCGTCGTCGTGGGGCAGGCGCTCGAGGTCGATCGAGCCGGATTGGTCGATGTAGGCGGCGGTGGGCGGCAGGCCGCCGGCCCGGGCCGTCTGGGGGCCGTTGCAGCGGGCGATCTCGGAGCGGGCGTAAGCCAGGGTCGATTGCATGCGGACGCCCAGGACGTCGAGTTTGAGCAGGCCTAGGCCGTCGACGTCGTCCTTGTCGAACTGGCTCATCGGCAGGCCGTTCCCGGCTGGTTGGACCGGGGTCAGGCTGAGCAATTGGGCGTCGCCCAAGATGACGCCGCAGGGGTGGGTCGAGACATGGCGCGGCAGTCGGTCCAGCCGTTGGCTCAGATCGGCCAGCAGGCCGAGCTGGGAGCGGTCGGGGAGCGAGCGGGACAGCGGGAGAGGCTCCGGCGGGCCGGGGTCGGCCGAGCGGGCGTCCGGGCCGCGCCGGCCCGGGCCCCGGGAGCGGTCGATCCGGGACTCGTCCAAGCCCAGGGCCAGACCGGCGTCGCGGGCGGCCTGGCGGGAACGGTAGCGATTGGTCATGGCCAGCAGGGCGACCCGGTGTTGGCCGTAGCGGGCGAAGATGGCTCGGTAGATGTCGTGGCGCCGGGTCGATTCGACGTCGAGGTCGATGTCCGGCAGGGTCGAGCGGTCACGGCTCAGGAAGCGGGCGAAGACGAGGTCGTGTTCGAGCGGGTCGACGCTCGACACCCGCAAGAGGTAGTTGACGAGGGAGGAGACGCCGGAGCCCCGCGCCTGGACGCGGACGCCGAGCCGGCGGATCAGGTCGACGACGTCGGCCACGGTCAGGAAATAGGTCTCGAAACCGAAACTGGCGATGGTGTCCAGCTCTGAGTCGAGCCGCTGACGCAAGCGCTCCCGAGCGGTCCGGTCGGCTTGGGGGTAGAGCTCCGGCAGACCTTGGCGGCAACGCTGGGCCAGGAGCCGGGCGGGGTCGCCCCGCAGCCCCAGGACGGACAGCTCGGGCAGCTTCGGCCGGCCCCAGCCGAGGTCGCCGGCGGGGTCGATCCGGCAGCGCTCGGCCAATCGTTCGGTGGACTCCAACAGTCGCTGGCCGGCGGCGGCCGGGAGGCCGGCTTGGTCGGCCAGGTCGGCCGCGATCTGACTCATCGCGGCGGCTGGTTTGAGCCAGGCTTGGCCGTTGGCCTGGGGCGTGAAGGATCCCAGCGGTTGGAGGCGGTCGGCGGCGTCGAGCACGTCGCCGGTGATGGCGTCGTCGGCCCGGAGGTAGCGCACAGCGTTGCTCAAGACGGCTTCCAGGCCGCAGTGGCGGGCCAGTTCGAGCAGTTCGGCGGCCTGGCTCAGGCTGGCGGCGGCGCCGGGGCGCGTGTGGTGGCAGACCGCTTCCACCGCCAGTGCCGGCCCCAGGCGGCGGCGCCAGCCCCGGGCCAGCTCCTCGGCCAGGCTCCGGTGGCCGGCCAGCAGGGCTTGGCCGACGTCGGAGTCGGGTCCCAGCAGGACGGTCCCGGTCGGGCCGTCGGGGCCGAGCAGGAAGGTCCCCAGCCGGTCCGGGGCCAAGCCGGCCGGGCCGCGCCGGCCGGTCCGGTCCGCCCCGGCGGCCGGCCGTCGGTGGTGGGCGGCCGAGATCGAACGGGCCAGGCTGGCCCAACCGGCTCCGCCGTCGTGGCCGTGGGCCAAGACGGTGATCTGACTGGCTGGGCGGTCCGGGGCCAGGACGGTCAGCTCGGCCCCGACGATGGGGGACAGCCCGACCCGCTGGCAGGCCGTGATGTGGCGGACCGCGCCGTAGAGGCCGTCGCGATCGGTCAGGGCCAAGGCGGTGGCCCCGTCGGCGGCGGCCTGGGCGGCCAGCTGCTCCGGCCAGGCCGTGCCGTGGTGGGTGGAGTGGGCGCTGGCGACGTGGAGGTGGGTGAAAGGGGCCATGGTTCGGGCTGTCAATCGTAGACGCCGCTCACCCGCCACTGGTCGGAGTCGGGGTCGGCGGCGAGGTCGAAGGTCAGGTCCGGCCCGTCGGCGGCGACGGCGCGGACATGCCACATCGGTTGTTCCAAGGCGTTGGCGGCTCGGCCGGGCGGGACTCGGCTGACCTGGCGCCACCAGGGCAGCCGGTCGATCCAGAAGACCGGTCGGGCGGTGACGACGAAGCGGCGGCCGCGGTAGAGGAAGCGGGCCGGGGCCCCGGTCGGCGTGGTCCAGACCGTGGCGAAGTCGTCCAGAACTCTCGGGCTGGACCGCATGGCGCACCTCCGGCTGGCGACGGGTCGATCGGGCGGTCAGCCGCGGCGGGGTGGACGCGGGCCCTCCCAGGCCGGAGGAGGGCGGTCCTCCCGTCGGCCGGTCGCCGAGCTGACAGGACACCTAGCATAATCGAACATATGTTCGATGGAAAGGGGAGCGGGGCGGCGATTGGTCGGGTCGGGGTCCGTCGGCCGGGGACGGGACCGCCGCCACTGGGGGCCCCGTCCGCCCCTGGACCACGGCGGTGGCGTCCGGCCGAACGCTCGTCCGGGCCGTCTTAGAGCTACTCTAGGGCGGTGATAGCTACTGGATTGTCGTCTCCGCCCCGGCTCGGCCCCGACACCCTGCGGGTCATTCCGCTGGGTGGACTGGGCGACGTCGGGCGCAATATGACCGCTTTCGAAGTCAACGGCGAAATCCTCTTGGTCGACGCCGGGGTGCTCTTCCCAGAGGAGCGCCATCCCGGGGTCGACCTCATCCTGCCCGGTTGGGAGGCCATCGCCGACCGCTTGGACGACGTCGTCGGCCTGGTCTTGACCCACGGTCACGAGGACCACATCGGCGCCGTGCCCTACCTTTTGCGCCAGCGCACCGACATCCCGGTCTACGGCTCCCGCCTCACCCTCGGCTTCGTCCGGGGCAAGCTGAAAGAGCATCGGTTGCACCACAGCGACCTGAACGAGGTCAAAGAGGGCGACCGGATCGAGATCGGTCGCCAGTTCGAGGTCGAGTTCATCGCCGTCAACCACTCCATTCCGGACGCCTTGGCGGTCTGCCTGCGGACGGCCGCCGGCACGGTCCTGCACACCGGCGACTTCAAGATGGACCAGCTGCCGCTGGACCGGCGCGTGACCGACCTGCGCAGCTTCGCCCGATTGGGGGCCGAGGGGGTCGACCTGTTCATGGCCGACTCGACCAACGCCGAGGTGCCGGGCTTCACGATCGGCGAGTTGGAGGTCGAACCGGCCCTGCGCCGGGTCTTCGACACGGCGGTGAACAAGATCGTGGTGGCCTGTTTCTCCTCCCATGTGCACCGGGTGCAGCAGGTCGTCAAACAGGCCGTCCAGCACGATCGCAAGGTCGTCTACGTCGGCCGCTCGATGATGCGCAACATGGCGGTGGCTCGCGAGCTGGGCTTCTTGGAGGTCCCCGGCGACGCCTTGATCGAGCTCAAGGACCTCGACAATTACCCAGCCGACCGAGTGGTCATCATCTCGACCGGGTCGCAGGGCGAGCCCCTGTCGGCCTTGGCCCGGATGGCCAACGGCGAGCATCCCAACGTCGTCATCAGCCCCGGCGACACCGTCCTATTGGCCAGTTCGCTGGTGCCTGGGAACGAGAACGCCGTCTCTAGGGTGATCAACCGCTTGACCCGGCTGGGAGCCCGAGTGGTGCACAAAGGCAACGCCTTGGTCCACGTCTCCGGCCACGCCTCGGCCGGGGAGCTGCTCTACTGCTACAACATCGTCCGGCCGCGCCACGTCATGCCCGTCCACGGCGAGGCCCGCCATCTGATCGCCAACGCCAACCTGGCCATCGCCACCGGTCTGCCCGAGGAACGCGCCATCGTGGCCGAGGACGGCTTCGTGATCGATCTGGCCGACGGTCGGGCGGCCGTGGTGGGCAAGGTCGACGCCGGCTACATCTTCGTCGACGGCTCCTCGGTCGGAGGGCTGAGCGAGGAGTCGTTGGCCGACCGCCGCATCCTGGGCGCGGCCGGGTTTGTGACCGTCATCGCCGTGATCGACTCGGCGCGCCGGCGGTTGACCGAACTGGACATCCACGCCCGTGGCTTCGTCGAGGAGGACGCCGTCTTGGAGGCCGTCCGTCCCCAGATCGTCGACAATCTAGGCGACGCCCTGCGGGAGGGCGTCGAGGACCAGCACCAGCTGCAGCAGGTCATCCGACGGACGGTCGGGCGCTGGGTCTCGGCCACTTTGCGGGGCCGGCCCATGATCGTGCCGGTGGTGGTGACGACCGGTCAGCGCGGGGCTAAGGCCAGCTGAGCGGGGCGCGAGGGAGCGGTTCCGGACGGGCCTGTTCACGGGTCGGTCGCGGTCTTGACGCCCCCTGGGGGCGGGCATATGGTGAATTCGCCCCGTGGCCGATCCCCGGCCCCCGGTGGCGGCGGGCGGGCCGCTGACAATCATTGAAGCTTCGTTGGAGAGGCCAAAGAGATGTCCATCCCTACCGTCAAAGAATTCACCACCGATCCGGAGTCCGTCGGCGTCAGCGCGCGTCAGCTGGGCCACATCGACCAGGCCATGGAACGGGCCATCGAGCGTAAAGCCCTCAAGGGCATCGTCACCCTGGTGGCCCGACACGGCCGTATCGTCCAGTTCCGGGCCTACGGCGAGGCCGACCAGGGCGTGCCGATGTCGACTGACGCCATCTTCCGCCTGGCCTCGATGTCGAAGACCATCGGGGCGGTGGCCATGTTGCAGCTGGCCGAACAGGGTCGGCTCAGTCTGACCGACCCGGTGGCGGACTATATCCCCGCCTTCGCCGACCTCGAGGTGCTCCAACCCGGCCCGGACGGCCGGCCCGCGACTCAGCCGTTGGACCGTCCGGTCACGATCCACGACCTTCTGACCATGACCGCTGGCACCGCCCGGGTGGGCGCGGCCGGCCGGCCCGGCGCCGAGCTCTACTCGGACGGGTTGCGGGCCAAGGGCGTCTGCGACACCATGCATCCCTTGGACGAGACCCTGGAGGAGATCGTGGCCAAGGTCGCCACCGTCCCGCTGGCGGCTCAGCCGGGGACCCGTTTCGAGTACTCCAACGTGGCCGTCCTGACGGCCGGCCGCATCATCGAGTTGGTGTCCGGCCAGCGTTTGGCCGACTACCTCCAAGAGAACATCCTCGACCCCTTGCGGATGGTCGACACGGCTTTCTTCCAGCCGCCCCAGAAGTGGTCCCGGGTGCCGGCCGTGTTCGAGACCGGCAGCTTGCGCCGGCTGGACCAGTTGGACGTGCCGGGCACGGACTCGACCCAGGTGCCGTTCAGCCCGGTCCAGCGTTTCGACAATATCGCCGGCGGCCTGTCGGGCAGCGCCTACGACTATTTCCGCTTCGCCCAGATGCTGTTGGGCGGCGGTCAGTTGGACGGCGTCAGGATCGTCAGCCCCAATTCGGTCAAGCTGCTGTCGACCAACTTGGTGGGTGATCTGAGGGACAACTTCTTCAGCCACGCCTGGGGCTACCTGGCCAGCGTCCAAGTCGACTACAACGCCATCTACAACTACCTCGGCCTGGGCTCCTACGGTTGGCACGGCTACTGGGGCACGGTCTATCGGATCTGGCCTGAGAAGGACGCCTTGGTCATCTTCTTGACCCAGGGGTCGCCGGAGCCGGTGGCGGCTTGGCCGACCCAGCGGGCCTTCTTCTCCATCGTCCCGGCCGCTCTCTTGGACTGAGCCGTCCCCGGCCGGGGGTCGGGATCTCGGACTCAGGGTCGGGATGGCCGGAGGCGGGCCCGACCCTGAGTCCGATTAGGCCTCGCTCCGGGTCAGCGTGTATTCTGTCCGATGCTGTCCGGTGGCGGACGGCCCGTGTTCGGACGATCGAGGAGTGAACAGGTGGCTGCTGTATGTGACCTCTGCGGCAAGGGCCCAGGCTTCGGCCACAATGTGCCTTGGTCGAAGAAGAAGACCCTGCGCCGCTGGGATCCCAACATCCAGCGGGTCCACGCCGTCATCAACGGCACGCCCCAGCGCTTGCACGCTTGCACCTCTTGCATCAAAGCCGGCAAAGTCACCCGCTGAGCGGCCGACCGACTGACCCGCCCCCAGGGGCGGGTCTTGTCTTTGCGCCGTCCGACGCCTCGGGGGCCGTCGGCGCGCTCGGACGGTCCTGTCACAGCCTGGTCCTAGGCTGACCCCATGCCCACCGGACCATGGCTGACGCCGGCCTTCCAGACCTTGAACCAGCCCCTGGCGGCGGTCCTGGGGGCCCGCACGGCCAAACCGTTCGCCGATTTGGACATCCACACCCTGGGCGACCTGCTGCGCCACCTGCCCCGTCATCTGATGGCCGGCACGGAATTGACCGACATCGCCTCCTTGGTCCGCCGCCACCAGGGCAGCGACGACCATCTGGCCCTGGTGGCCCGGGTGGCCCAGGTCCAGGTGGCCGGCCAAGCCCCCCGCCAGCGGGTCGAGGTCCGTCTGTCCGACGGCTCCGGCCAGATCGACGCCACCTTCTTCGGCGCCCCGCATCTGATCAAGTACTGGCAGAAACTGCTGACCAGCTCCGACCGCGGTCTGTTCGCCGGCAAGTTGGGCTGGTTCCGGGGCCAGCCCCAGCTGATCCATCCGGCCTTCGTCATGATGACCGAGGATGGTTTGGTCGGCTCGGCCAAGAACACCCGCATCGCCCGGCGGGTCTCCCGCGGCAGCTTCATCGGCTTGTATCCCCAAACGGCCAAGCTGCCGACTTGGACCATCGCCGAATGCGTCGAATTGGCCTTGGACGGCATCGTCGGTCTGGCCGACCCGCTGCCCGACTGGATCCGTCAGGCCGACGACCTGATGGGCTTGGAGCAGGCTTTCCGGGCCGTCCACCTGCCGACCAGCCGTCAGGAGCACGAGCGGGGCCGGCGCCGCCTGCTGTTCGACGAGGCCTTCGCCACCCAGGTCGCCATGGCCTACCGCCGGGCCGACCTCGCCCACCACACGGCGGTGGCCCGGCCGTCGCGCCCGGACGGCCTGCTGGCCGCCTTCGACGCCCGGCTGCCCTTCGCCCTGACCGACCAACAGCTCGAGGTCGGCCGGCAGTTGGCGGACGACCTGGCCCAGACCCGGCCGATGCGTCGCTTGCTCCAAGGCGAGGTCGGCTCGGGCAAGACCGTCGTGGCCCTGCGGGCCATGTTGACGGTGGTCGACGGCGGCGGCCAGGCCTGTCTGCTGGCTCCGACCGAGATCCTGGCCCAGCAACACGCCCGCACCCTGTCCAATCTGTTGGGCGACCTCGGCCAAGGCCGGCTGATGGGTCCGGACCACGCCACCGAAGTGGCGCTGCTGACCGGTTCGGTGGGCGGGCCGGCCCGGGCCGAGACCCTGCGCCGGATCGCTGCCGGCGAAGCCGGCCTGATCGTCGGCACCCACGCCCTGTTGACCGGGTCGGTCGCCTTCGCCGACCTCGGCCTAGTGGTGGTGGACGAGCAGCACCGTTTCGGAGTCGAGCAGCGCAACGCCCTGGCCGCACGGCAGGCGGCCCAGCCCCACGTCCTAGTCATGACGGCCACGCCGATCCCGCGCTCGGTCGCCATGACGGTCTTCGGCGACCTCGACCTGGTGACCTTGACCGAACGGCCGGCCGGCCGGGCCCAGGTCCAGACCGTCGTGGTGGACCGGGTCGAGCGGCCGGGCTGGGTCGAGCGGGCCTGGGGCCGGGTCCGCGAGGAGGTCGCCCAGGGCCGTCAGGCCTACATCGTGGCTCCCCGGATCGACGCCGAGGACGGGGCCGCCTCGGCGGTCGGGGACCTGTCCTCGGTGGTCGATCTCCACCGCGGCCTGAGCCAGGGCCCCCTCCAAGGCCTGCGCCTGGGTTTGCTGCACGGCCGGCTGTCGGCCGGCGACAAAGACCAAGCCATGGCTCAGTTCGCGGCCGGTCAGCTCGACGTCTTGATCGCCACCAGCATGGTCGAAGTCGGCCTGGACGTGCTCAACGCCTGCGTCATGGTGATCTGCGACGCCGACCGCTTCGGCGTCTCCCAGCTGCACCAGCTGCGGGGCCGGATCGGCCGCGGCTCCCAGCCCGGGGTCTGTCTGCTGCTGACCGCCGCCGCCGAGGGCAGCGCGGCGCGCGAGCGGCTGGAGGCGGTGGCCTCGACCGACGACGGCTTCGTCTTAGCCCAAGCCGACCTGGCCCAGCGGCGGGAGGGCGACGTCTGGGGGCTGAGCCAGTCGGGGGCCAAATCGAGCCTGCGGCTACTGCGGGTGCTGGAGCACGCCGACCTGATCGAGCAGGCCCGTCGGTCGGCCTTGGCCGCCGTCGCCCGCGATCCCGCGCTGGCCGACCCGGCGGTGGCCGATTACGTGCGCGAGATCGAGGCCCTGGCCCGCACCGAGATCGACCAGGCCGCCTGAGCCGGGCCGGCCCGAATGTCACCCGCCGGCTGGCCGGCCGAGACGGTCGCAGAGGAGACGGATTCTGCCCGGGGTCGATCAAGGCACGTAGGCTGAGGCCGTGATCAGGATCGTGGCCGGCCATCTGGCCTCCCGCCGCCTCGCCACCCCGCCCGGCCAGGGCACCAGACCGACCAGCCAGCGGGTGCGTGAGTCGGTCTTCGCCCAACTGGCGGCCTGGGCCGGCTCCGGAGCGGCCGCCGCCGAGCGGCAGCTGGCCGGGTTGAGCTTCCTCGACCTCTTCGCCGGCTCCGGGGCGGTCGGCTTGGAGGCCGCCAGCCGCGGGGCCGGTCCAATCGCCTGGGTCGAGCGCGACCGGGCCGCCGCCCAGCTGATCGAACGCAACCGCCGCCAATTGGGCGTGGCCGGCACGGTGCTGACGACCGAGGTCGGCCGTCTGTTGGCCGCTCCGGCCCGCCGGTCCTACGACCTGGTCTGGCTCGACCCGCCCTACGACTTGGAGTCCGAGCTGGTCGACCGTTTGCTGGACGACCTCCAGAGCCAAGCCTGGCTGGCCCCCGGCGGGCTGGCCATGGTCGAGCGGTCGGCCCGCCGGCCGGAGCCGATCTGGGGTCCGGACTTCACACAGAGGTGGGTTCGCCACTACGGTGACACCGTTGTCTGCTTCGCTCGCAAAGGGGTCCCAGGTTCGTGAAAGCCGTCGTACCGGGGTCCTTCGACCCCTTCACCCGGGGCCATCTCGACATCGTCGAGCGGGCTGTGGGGCTATTCGACCAGGTGGTGGTGGCGGTGGGCCGGAACGCCGCCAAGGATCCCCTGTTCAGTCTGGAGGAGCGGGTCGAGCTGGCCCGGGCCAGCTGTCAGCACCTCGACGCCGTCACAGTCGAGCCGATGTCAGGCTTGCTGGTCGACTTCTGCCGCGCCCACGACCTGGGTACCATCGTCAAAGGCGCCCGGCAGGGCCTCGATTTCGAGGTCGAGCTGGGCATGGCCCAGATGAACGCCTCGTTGGCGGCGGTCGAGACCGTCATTCTGCCCACCCGGCCGAATTGGAGTTTCGTCTCCTCCAGTTTGGTCCGCCAAATCGCCCGGGCCCAGGGTGACGTCAGTCCGTACGTCCCCGCCGCCGTCGTCGACCGTCTACGAAGGAGCCGGCATGTCCACTCAGACTGAGCAGCGCTTGCAAGAATTGCGCCGTCAGATCATCCAGGCCCGTTCGGTGCCGATGTCGGCCTCTTGCATGGTCAACCGCGAGGACACCCTGGAGGCGATCGACCGCATCGGGTCCAGTCTGACCGGCGACCTGGAGGAGTACGCCGCCTCCCACCAGTCGTCCGATCAGCAGCAGGCGGCCGAGATCATCGCCGCCGCCCGGGCCGAGGCGGCCACCATCTTGAGCCAGACCGAGATCGTGCGGGCGGCCGACACCGAGGCGGCCCAGATGCTGGCCCGGGCCCGGGCCGAGTCGGAGGAGCTGCTGGTCGAGGCCGACCGTTACGTCGAGACCCGCCTGGCCGCCTTCGAAGCCGAGCTGCAGGTCACCATGTCGCGCGTCCGCACCATGCGGGAACGCCTGCTCGACCGCTCCAACCTGGGCGAGGGCGATCCGGCCGAGGGCGAGTCGGCCTGGCCCACCAGCTGGGACGGCTGACCGACATGTCCGCCGCCGCGTCGGCGCGCTCCGGGGCCGGCCCGTTCGTGGTCGACCTGCGCGATCTGCCCCGTCAACCAGGCCAGGCCAAGTCGTTGGAACGGCGTCTGAGCGCGCCTTCGGACTGGGCCGTGGCCATGATCGGCCTCAAGGCCGGCCAGCCGCTCGACCTGGTCTGCCAGCTGGAGGCCGTCGGCGAAGGCGTCTGGGTCAGCGGCCGGGTCGACTTCGGCTTGGTCGGGCAGTGCTCGCGCTGTTTGACCGAGATCGACCGGCCGGGCCAGGCCCTGTTCCAAGACCTCTTCGTCTATCCCGGCCGGGCGGTCGAGGACGCCGACCTGGCCCGCGTGGTCGGTCAGACCATCGATCTGGAGCCGTTGGCGCGGGACGCCGTCGTGCTCGATTTGCCGCTGGCCCCCCTCTGCCGCGATGATTGTCTGGGTTTGTGCGCCCAGTGCGGCGCCAATCTCAACGATGATCCTCGCCACAGCCACACGGACGCCGTGGATGAGCGCTGGGTCGGGTTGTCGCAGTGGGTACAATCCCAGTCCGAGTAGTTGGCGTCGGAGTTCCGGCGCGTCGATGGAGGAGAGAAGAAGTGGCTGTTCCGAAGCGGAGGATGTCGCGGAGTAACACCAGGGCGCGACGTTCGCAGTGGAAGGCGGCCGCGCCGACCTTGGTGACCTGTTCCAACGCCGCCTGCCGGGCCCAGCATCTGCCCCACACCGCCTGCCCCTCCTGCGGGCAATACGGTCCGCGCGGCAACCTGCGTCAGGTTCTGGAAGCCTGATACGCGCGGCTGTGAGCCGCATCGACGAAGAGCTGGCCGAACTGAGGGTCGTGATCGATCCCCAGTGGTTCGACCTCGCTCTGACCCACCGTTCCTGGGCTTTCGAGAATGGCGCCGGCGCCACCAATGAGCGCCTCGAGTTCTTGGGCGACGCCGTCTTGGGCGTCATCGTCACCGAGCGCCTCTTCCACATCTATCCGGATCGTTCCGAGGGCCAGTTGGCCCGGCTGCGGGCCGCCGTCGTGTCCGGCCACGCCTTGGCCCAGCTGGCCCGCGACCTCGACCTGGGGCCCCTGATCAAATTGGGCAAGGGCGAGGTCGCCACCCGGGGCGACGACAAAGACTCGATCCTGGCCGACACGGTCGAGGCCGTCATCGGCGCCGCCCATCTGTCGGGCGGGTTCGCCGCCTCCACCAGGCTGGTCGAGGGCTGGTTCGGACCGCGCATCGAGCGGGCCGCCCACCGGGGGGCCAGCTTGGACTGGAAGTCCTCTCTGCAAGAGCTGACCGCCAGCTTGTCTCTGGGGGCGCCGGAGTACGACGACACCGCCTCGGGTCCGGACCACGATCGGCGCTACGTCGCCACGGTGACGGTGGCCGGGCGGAGCTTCGGTCCGGGCCAGGCCTCGAACAAACGTCACGCCGAGCAGCAGGCCGCCGCCGTGGCCTACCGGGCGCTGTCGGGCGAGGCCGATCCGGACGCCGTTCCGGCCGCTCGAGAGGGCTGAGATGGCCGGCTTGCGCGACCTCTACCTTCGTCATCGGGCCAGCCTGGGCCAATTCACCCGCTTCTGCTTGGTCGGGGCCTCCGGCGTGCTGATCAATCTGCTGGTGGCGTACCTGTGCAAGAAGGGGGCGCCGCTGATCTGGCCCCAGGCCCAGGAGAACGCCGTGCTGTGGGACCTGCCCGGCACCCGCTTCAACATCCGTTGGTACCACCTCTTCTCCATGGTGGCCTTCTTGGTGGCCAACCTGTGCAATTACCAGCTCAACCGGGTCTGGACCTTCCGTGACTGCGGGCGGGGCTGGTTCGGCCAGTTCATCCAGTTCTTCAGCGTCGGCCTGCTCAGCCAGCTGATCGGCATGGGCGTGGAGACCGCCCTGATGAACGCCGATTCGCCCATCCAGCTGTCCAGCGCCATCTTCGACGGTTCGACCGGGTTGCGCACGAAGTGGTACTGGGCCCACCTGATCATGATCATGGTGACCATCCCGGTGTCCTTCCTGCTGAACAAGTTCTGGACCTTCCGAGCCGCCCGTCGCCGGGGAGAGTCTTAGGCGATGTACCTCAAACGCTTAGTCCTGCGCGGTTTCAAATCCTTCGCCTCGACCACCACCTTGGCCCTCGAGCCCGGCATCACCTGTGTGGTCGGCCCCAACGGCTCGGGCAAGTCCAACGTGGTGGACGCCCTGTCCTGGGTGATGGGGGAGCAGGGGCCGAAGAGCCTGCGCGGGGCCAGCATGGAGGACGTCATCTTCGCCGGCACGGCCCAGCGCAGTCAGTTGGGCCGGGCCGAGGTCCAACTGACGATCGACAACTCCGACCAGGCCCTGCCGATCGACTACACCGAGGTCACGATCTCGCGCACCAAATTCCGCAACGGCGCCTCGGAGTACTCCATCAACGGCACCCCCTGCCGGCTGCTGGACGTGCGGGAGCTGCTGAGCGACTCCGGCATCGGCCGGGAGATGCACGTCATCGTCGGCCAGGGCCAGCTCGACGCCATCTTGCAGGCCACGCCGGAGACCAGGCGCGGTCTGATCGAGGAGGCGGCCGGCGTCCTCAAACACCGCGAGCGCAAGGAGAAGGCCCTGCGCAAATTGGACGCCACCGAGGCCAACCTGCACCGCTTGACCGATCTGGTGGCTGAGATCCGTCGCCAGCTCAAGCCGCTCGGCCGTCAGGCCGAGGTGGCCCGCCGGGCCAGCCTGGTCCAGGCCGAGTTGCGCGACGCCAAGGCCCGTCTGCTGGCCGACGACCTGGTCCAAGCCACGGCCGCCCTGGCCACCGATCTGGCCAGCGAGGCCGACGCCCAAGCCGAACGGGAGGCCACCGAGCGGCGCCTGAACCAGGCCCGTCAGGCCGAGGAGACGGCGCAGGCCACGGTGGCGGAGGCGGTGGTCAGCCTGAACCAAGCCCAGGACACCTGGTACCGGTTGTCCGGCTTGGCCGAGCAGGTCCGCTCGACTCTGACTCTGGCCGGTGAGCGCATCCGTCACGCCGCGGCCCAGACCCCGACCGATCAAGTGACCGGTCGCGACCCCGAGACCTTGGAGGCGCAGGCGGCGGAGACGACCAAGGCCGAGCTGGCCCTGAGGGCCGACGTCGTCAGCGGCGGCCAAGCCTTGGCCCAGGCCAGCGCCAGCCGTCAATCGGCTGAGACCGCCCACGCCGCCGCCGAGACCGAGTTCGCGGCCGCTTTACGGGCCGAGGCCGACCGGCGGGAGGGCCTGGCCCGTCTGGCCGGCCAGGTGGCCTCGGCGCGCAGCCGGGTGGAGTCAGCCGACGAGCAGATCGCCCGTCAGAGCCAGGCCATCGAATTGGCCCAGCGCCGCCAGGGCGACAGCCAGGCCGAGGGGGCCGAACTGGCCCGACAGGTCGAGGCTCTGGCCCAGGCGGCGGCCCAGGCCGAGCAGGCGCTGGGGTTGGGGCTGAGCCAGGTCGAGGAGACCAGTCAGGCGGTGGCGCAGGCCCAGGCCGCCGCCCGCCAGTGGGCCGAGCGACGGAGCGGCTGGGCGGCTCGGATCGAAGCCCTGCGCTTGGCCGAG
>JAIRYW010000002.1 GCA_031267645.1 Propionibacteriaceae bacterium | reverse complement strand
GGGGCTGGGTGGGACCGCTGTGTCACTGTCAGCCCTCCCGGAATTGGACGCCGCAGCCGCCGGCCGGGTAATGCCAGGTCAGCGTGCCCGGATCGGCCACGGCCAGGCAGGCGCCGCACACCAGGCAGGCGGCGTACTCGACCGCCAGACTGCCGTCGGCGGCCAAAGAGTAAACCCCGGCCGGGCAGACCGCGATCAGCCGTTGGGCCGTGCCGGTGGAGCGGGCCAGTTCTTGGTCGACCACGATGTGGCAGGCAGACTCGTCGGTCACGAAGCGGTCGGTGGCCAGACGTTGGTTCAAAGTCAGCGGGTTCACAGGGCTCGCACCCCCTTCAGACCGGTCCGGGCCAACTGGCCCAAACTCAACGGCGAGACTTTCAGGACCTGGCGGGCCGTGGGCAAGAGATGCCGGCGGGGAGAGGTGTCGAGATGGAAGACGTTGAACAAGACGTCGGCCAGCAACTGGCCGACAGCGCCGTAGAGCTCCGGTGTCTCTAGGAAATGCGGGGCCCGGGCGTAGGTCTTCATGTCCTGGCCCACGTAACTGGCTTCGAGGCGGGCGTCGTAACCGGCCAAACCGGCCCGGGAGACGTCGCCGGCCGCGATGGCGGCGGCCACGGCGTCGGACGCCGCCACCGCCGATCCGACCGCCAAGTCCATGCCGCGCACGGTCAACCCGGTGTTGATGGTGAGGCCGGCGGCGTCGCCCACCACCACCAGTCCGTCGTGGACCAGCTGGCCGCGCATGGCCAGGCCGCCCTCGTTGACCAGGTGGCAGCCGTATTCGACGATCTGCCCGTCGCCCAAGTAGCGCTCCAAGAAAGGATGGGCCAGGAAACGTTCGAAGACGTCGATGGTGCGCTGGCCCCGGCGCACTAGGTCGTCCAAGCGCAGGACCAATCCGACCGACAGTGACTGGCGGTTGGTGTAAAGGAAGCCGCCACCCCCGATGCCCTCGCTGCAGTCGCCCACCAGGGCGAAGGCCTGGCCGGAGTCGCCGCTCAGGCCGAAACGGGTCTCGATCTCGGACTCCGGCAGTGCGACCACGGCTTTGACTCCGACCGCCAACTGATCGGTGGACGGCGTGGGGCGCCAACCGGCCTGGCGGGTCAAGAAAGAGTTGACTCCGTCGGCCGCCACCACCACTCGGCTGCGCAATTCGTCGTCGCCGGCTTTGACCCCGACCGCCCGGCCCTCCTCCAGCCAGAGTTGGTCCACCCGGATGCCCGGCATGACCATGACGCCGGCCTCCTCGCAGCGCTCGGCCAGCCAGGCGTCCAACTTGGCCCGCAGCACCGTCACGGCCGTGCCGGCTTGATTCAGACGTTGGTCGGCGTAGTCCACCGCCACCCAGGAGTCGCCGTTCAAGAAACAGACCTGGTTACGGTCGATGCGGCGTTCGACCGGGGCTTGGCTGAGGAAGTCAGGGAAGATCTGCTCCATGGCACGGCAGTAGAAGACGCCGCCGGACAGGTTCTTCGAGCCGGCTGACTCGCCGCGCTCGAGCAAGGCCACGCTGAGGCCGGCCTGGGCCAGCCGGTAAGCCGTGACGCCGCCGGCCAAGCCGGCGCCGACCACGATGACGTCGAAATCAGGTTCGTCAGCCATGGCGGCCTCAGGCCAGTGCTCGGGTCAGGGCCGGGACGATCTGATAGAGGTCTCCGGGCAGGACGTAGTCGGCTTGGGCCATGATCGGGGCCTCGGGATCGATGTTGATGGCCACGATGGTCTCGGATTGACGGCAGCCGGCCATGTGTTGGAGCTGACCGGAGATGCCGACGGCGACGTACAGCTGGGGGGCGATGTGGGCCCCGCTCAGTCCGATGTAACGTTCCTTGGGCAACCAACCTAGGCCTTCGGCGACCGGTCGGCTGCAGCCGAGGGCGGCGTTCAGAGATTGGGCCAAAGCTTCGACCAACCCTAAGTCTTGGGCCGATTTGAGTCCGCCGCCGATGCCGACCACGCGGGGCGCGGCGGCCACGTCGACGGTCTGGCTGGCTGCCGGCTGCAAGGACACCAATCCGATCTCGGCCAGCGGGCCGCTGGCCGATTGGATCGGGCCGGCCGGCCCGTCAGGGACCGGGCCGCCGTCCAACAGACAGGCCAGGGGGCCGCTGAAGGCGACCGTGCTGAGAGCCAGACCACCGTTGACCGGCGCGGTCACCAGGGTCAGATCGCCCTCGGCCGCCAACTCGGTCGGACCGACCACCAAGAGGGCGTCGATGGCGGCGGCGGCCGCTCCCAGCAGAACCCGGTCGGCCGAGCGACGGCCGGCCAGGACATGGCCGGGCTGGGCCCGCACGATCTCGGCCACGGCCGGGGCGAAGGCCTCCAGAGCCGATTGGCCCGGCTGGCCCAGCCATAAGACCTGGTCCAGACCGGCTTGGGCGACCTGTCGGGCCACCGTCTCGGGTCCGACCACCAAGCCGATCACGCGCTCGGACAAGATCCGGGCCGTCGCCACCAGGTCGCCGACCTGGGCGTGGCCGGCCGCTATGACGTAACTGACAGTCATTCTTGGCTCCCTTCAACCAGTAGACCGGATTGGCGTAGGGCCGCCACCAGAACGGCGGCGGCGGCGTCGGGATCGGACACGTCGATCACGACGCCTTGGCGGCTAGGCCCGGTCAGCCGGGCCGTGGCCCTGGTCTCCCCTTGGTCGGGTCGCTCCAAGCCGAGGTCGGTCAAGGCGACCGGGCGGACCGGTTTCTTGCCTGCCGCCAGGATGTCCTTCATGCCGGGGGCCTTGACCGCGGCGGCGGTCGGGCTCAGGGCCAGCACGGCCGGACCGGTGACTTTGAAGGTCTCGACGCCCCAAGTCTGGGTCCGTGTGATCGACCAGTCGGAACCCGACCAGTCCAGCTGTTCGACGTCGGTCAGACAGGCCCAGCCCAACCGGCCGGCCAACAGGGTGGCCGTCATGCGGGCCCCGACGTCGGTCGACGAGTCGCCGGCCAAGACCAAGCTGACATCGTCCAACTGCCTCACCAGCCCAGCCAGCAAGCTGGCGGTGGCGCTGGGGCCGATCCGGTCCAAGCCCTCCTCGGCCAGGACCAGGACCGAGTCCAGGCCGCGGGCCAAGGCGGCCTTGGTCGCCACCGGCTGTCCGGCTTGAGGCCCTGACACGGTGACGCCGACCAAGGCTTGCCCGGTGGCGTCGGCCAGACGCCGGCCGACCTGGATGGCGACGGCGTCGTAATCGCTGATCTTGTCTTTGGCCCGGCTGAAATCGACCCGTCCGGCGGCGTCGACGCTGGCCTCTTGGGCCTCTGGGGCCCACTTGTATGCCACGGCTATGGTCATGGCTCGCCTCCTAGTCCGTTCCCTCGCCTCAGCGCAACTGGCTCTTGGAGATGACCAGACGCTGGACCTCGTTGGTGCCCTCGTAGATCTCAGTGATCTTGGCGTCGCGGTAAGCCCGTTCGACCGGATAAGACTCGGTGTAGCCGACGCCGCCCAAGACCTGGATGGCGCTGGAGGCCACCCGGACGGACATCGGGGCGCAGAACAGCTTGGCCATCGAGGCCTGGATGGCGAAGTCGAGGTGGCGCTCCTCCAGGTCGGCGGCTTGGTAGCAGAGCAGCCGGCCGGCCTCCAAGTCGGTCGCCATGTCCGCGATCATCCACTGGATGGCTTGCAGATTGGCGATCGGGCGGCCGAACTGGATCCGCTCCTTGGCGTAGGCCACGGCCGTCTCGTAGGCCCCTTGGGCGATGCCGAGGGCTTGGGCGGCGATGCCGGTGCGGCCGCCGTCCAAGGTCCGCATGGCGATGGCGAAGCCTTGGCCCTCCCGGCCCAGCAGGCTGGTCGCCGGCAGGCGCAGGTCGGAGAAGCTGACCGGCGTGGTGGAGGAGCCCCGGATGCCGAGTTTGCGCTCCGGGTCGCCCACGGTCAGGCCGGCGGTCTGACGGTCGACGATGAAAGCCGAGATGCCTTTGGCTGAGGGGGCCTCGGGGTCGGTCCGGGCGAAGACCACGAAGACGTCGGCGAAGCCGCCGTTGGTTATGAAGACCTTCTGGCCGTTCAAAACCCACTGGTCGCCGTCGCGGCGAGCCGAACTGGTCAAGCTGGCGGCGTCGGTGCCGGCGCCCGGCTCAGTCAGGCAGAAAGCGCCGATCTTGGCCCCGCCGGCCAGGTCGGGCAGATAGGCCTGGTGCTGCTCCGGGTTGCCGAAGGCCACGATCGGCCAACAGCAGAGCGAGGAGTGTGCCTCCACGATGACGGCGTGGCTGGCGCAGCGGCGGGCCAGCTCTTCGACGGCGATGACATAGCTGACGGTGCCGGAGCCGGAACCGCCCAACTCCTCCGGCACGGTCATGCCGAGCAGGCCCAGTTCGGCCATGGCCGGCAGGTTCTCCAGAGGGGCGCGGTGGTCGCGGTCGATCTCGGCCGCGATCGGTGCCACCGTGGAGTCGGCGAATTGGCGCACCGCGTCGCGTGTGATCAATTGTTCGTCAGTCAGTTCGAAACTCATTGTTGCCTCGTTTCAATCTTGGTCGATCAGATGATGGGTTTAAGAAGTCAGGCGGCGATCTTGCGGTAGACGGTGGCGATGCCCATGCCGCCACCGATGCACAAAGTGGCCAGTCCCAGTCGGCTGGACTGGTCGTGGGCCAGTTGATGCAACAAGGTTACGACGATACGGGCCCCGGAGGCGCCGATGGGATGGCCCAAAGCGATGGCGCCGCCATTGGGATTGACCTTGTCCGGGTCGAAGCCGAGTTCTTGGGCCACCGCCAAGGCCTGGGCGGCGAAGGCCTCGTTGGCCTCGATCCAATCCAGATCCCCGACTTCGAGACCGGCCCGGGCCAGGGCCTGGCGCGAGGCCTCGACCGGTCCGACGCCCATCACGGCCGGATCGACGCCGGCCTGACCCCAACCGATCAGTTGGGCCAGCGGGCTCAAGCCCAGCCGGCGGACCGCCGCGCCCGAGGCCAGGACCAAACCGGCCGCCCCGTCGTTCAGCCCGGAGGCGTTGCCGGCCGTCACCCGGCCGTCACCCGGCCGGAAAGCCGGCCGCAGAGAGGCCAGGGCCTCGGCCGAGCTGGCGCGGGGATGCTCGTCGGTCGCGAACTGGACCGTTTGACGCTTGACCTTGACCTCGACCGGCACGATCTCGTCTTGGAAACGACCGGCCGCGATGGCGGCGGCGGCCTTGGTCTGGGAGGACAAGGCCAATTCGTCCATCCGCTGGCGGGAGATCTCGTAGCGGTCGGCCACGTGCTCGGCCGTGAGGCCCATGTGGTAGTCGTTGAAGGCGTCCCACAGGCCGTCTTTGACCATGGTGTCGACCAGGCCGGCGTCGCCCATGCGGGCTCCCCAGCGGGCGGTCGGGACGGTGAAGGGGGCGGCCGACATGTTCTCGGCCCCGCCGGCCAGGACGACCTCGGCGTCGCCGGCCCGGATGGCGCGGGCGGCCTCCAAGATCGTCTTCATGCCCGAGCCGCAGACCATGTTGACGGTGGTGGCGGGGACCTCGACCGGCAAACCGGCTTTGAGTGCGGCCTGGCGGGCCACGTTCTGGCCCAGGCCGGCGGTCAGGACGCAGCCCAAGAAAGCCTCGTCGACCTGGTCCGGGCCGATCCCGGCTCGCTCCAGGGCGGAGCGCCAGACCAGCGCCCCCAGATCGGCGGCGGGCACGTCTTTCAGGGCTCCGCCGAAGGCGCCGATGGCGGTGCGGCAAGCTGACACGACATAGACCTCGGTCATGGTCTCCTCCAAAGGGTGTGGTTGATCGTGTTGTCTCGGTCGGCCGGGTGGCCGGACCAGAGCCAAGGGAATGGTGCTTGGTGTGGGCGATTCGAACTGGCGGGGACGGCCTGATCGATCGGCCCGGGTGGTCCGGGGCCGGCCGGATGGCCGGCCCCGGGGTCCGAGGCGAGCGCGCCGTTGACGCGGGTTGCCGGTGACGCGCTCGTCGTTCGAGGCCCCGGTCGGTTGGACCGAGGCGGTCGGATCATAAGTTCGGAGCCGGCTCTGGCCGGTCGGGCCGGGGCTGGTTCTGGGATCCGAGCTGGTGGGTTTGGATTCTGCGACTTCGCTTCGCTGGGCGCAGAACGCGTTCAGTCGGCTGCGCTTGGCTCAGGACGACGCTGGGTCGAGGTCCGGTTGGCCGGGACGACGTTGGTTCGAGGTCCAGTTGGCCGGACGACCTGGTGTCGGTCCGGTTGGCCGGGGTGACGCGGGGTCGGTCCGGCCAACCGGGGTGACGTGTGGGCGGTCAGATGTTGAGCAGGGCGTCGATGCCTTGCAGCTCTTCGACCTTCTCCCAGCCGGCCACGTTGGTGGCGTCGGCCGGGACCACCCGGGACAGGTTCATCTCCTGGGTGCCCAGGCGAGCGCCGTTGGCGTAGTCGATCACGCCGCCGAAGGGGTTCTGGATCGGAGACTTCTCCAGAGCCTGCATGTAGGACTCCCAGGTCACGGGCTGGCCCTCCAGACGACGCAGACCCTCGGCGAAGAAGACGCCGGCGATCCAACCGGTCTGGGCGTAGGCGTTCATGGCGTACTCGGACGCCACATTGGCCTGGTAGTCGACCAGAGTCGACTGGGCGACCTGGCTGGCGTAATCGACCCAACCCAGACCGTAGACGTCGAACTTGCCCTGGATGTCGGCCACCACGGCCTCGCTCATGGCCGAGGAGACGTTGACGTAAGTGGTGATGCAGTCCTTGTCCACGCCCTGGGCCGCCAACTCCTTGACGATGGTGGGCATGGTGGCCTGGATCGAAGCCACGATGATGAAGTCGACGTCGGCGTTCTTGATGCTGGTGACAGCGGCCGAGACGTCGGCCGCGCCGGCCGGCACCTGGGCCTCGACGTACTCGACGCCGTCGATCTTGTCGATCTGCTCGATGGCGCCGGTGCGCAGGTCCATGCCGGCGTCGTCATTGGTGTAGATGATGCCGATCTTCTTAGCCTCGAACTTCGAAGCGGCGTAAGCCACCATGATCGAGCCCTCGGTGCGGTAGATGGGCTGGACCGGGAAGATGTTGTACCCGGTGGCGTTGCTGGTGGCGTGGTCGGCGTAGAGCTGGCCGATGCCAGTGGCGAAGTAGACCGACGGGATGCCGTATTCCTTCAGCTGGTCGACCGTGGCCGCCACCACCGGAGTGCCGAAATGGCCCACGATGGCGAAGACCTTCTCGTCCTCGACGAACTCGGTCAGAGCGGCCGAGCCCTTGGCCGGGTCGAACTCGTCGTCGACGTGGACGAACTCGATCTTGCGACCGTCGATGCCGCCAGCGGCGTTGACCATGTCGAAGTAGCCTTCCAGGCCGGCCAGGAAGGGCACGCCGACCGGCGCGTAAGCCCCGGAGGTGGCGGCCGAGTTGGCCACGGTGATGGAAGTGTCGGTGACGCCCTGGGCCTGCTCGGCCGGGCCATCGGTGGGATCGTTGTTGGCGTCGCCGCTACAGCCGGCCATCAACGAAGCTGACAGTAGAACGCCGGTCAAAGCGGCCAAGACGTGCTTCGTCTTCATGTGTTCCCTCTCCTTATAACGGTTTCAGTGGGTGGTATCGCTCGGTTTGGATTGAAGTGACGGTCTCGACGGTCGAGTCGGGACCAGGTGGACTCGGGGCGTCGGCCGAACCTCTAGGCGGAGCCAGGACGTTCGATCGGGCCGGTGGACGAAGGATCGGTCAGGCTGACCCCAAGTAGGCCTCGACCAGCCTGGCGTCTTGGATCAACTCGGAGGCCGGGCCGGCGACGGAGTTGCGGCCGGTCTCCAGGACGTAGCCGTAATCGGCGATCTTGAGGGTCTGGAGGGCGTTCTGTTCCACGATCAACACAGTCGTGCCCTCCTTCTTGATTTCATTGATGATGCTGAAGATGTCGCGCACGATGAGCGGGGCCAGCCCCAAGGAGGGCTCGTCCAAGAGCAAGACCTTGGGGTTGGCCATCAAGGCGCGGGCGATGGCCAACATCTGCAATTCGCCGCCGGAGAGGGTGTAGCTCATCTGCTTGCGGCGTTCTTTGAGGCGGGGGAAGTAGCCGTAGCAGCGTTCGAAGTTCCGCTTCAGCTGGGCCTTGGAATGGACCGTGAAACCACCGCAGCGTAGGTTCTCCTCCACTGTCAGATCACGGAAGATCTGACGGCCCTCGGGCGATTGGACGACGCCCCGGGCGGTCACCTTCTCGGCGTCCAGCCGGGTGATGTCCTGGCCGAAGCAGGTGATGGAACCCTCGGCCGGGCGGATCAGTCCGGAGATGGCGCGCAGGGTCGAGGTCTTGCCGGCCCCGTTGGCCCCGAGCAGGGCCACCACCTGGCCTGGGCGGACGTCGAGGTCGATGCCCTTGACCGCTTCGATGGCGCCGTAGCGGATCTTGAGGCCGCGGATGGCCAGGGCTGACTCGGTCATTCTTGCTCTCCCAAGTACGCTTCTTGGACCACTTTGTTGCCCTGGATCTCGCTCGGAGTGCCCAGAGCCAGGAATTTGCCGAAGGAGATGGCGCAGATCCGCTCGCAGACGCTCATGACCAGGCGCATGTCGTGCTCGACCAGCCAGACCGCGCAGTCGTAGTTGTCTCTGATCTGACGGATGGTCTGGGACAGGTCCTCGGTCTCGGTGTCGTTCAAACCGGCCGCCGGCTCGTCCAAGATGATCAAGCGGGGCTCCGCCATCAAGGTGCGGGCCATCTCCAGCTTCTTCAGCACCCCGTAGGGCTGACCGCCGGCCAGCTGCCCGGCCAAGTGGTCGACGCCGAGGAACTCCAAGACCGACATGGCCTTGTCCCGGTACAGCTTCTCTTCGCGGCGGGCCCGGGGCAGGCGCAGGAGCTGCTCCGCCATGGTGGCCTTGAAATCGACGTGGCCGCCCACCAAGACGTTGTCGAGCAGGGACAGCTCTTTGACCACCTCGACGTTCTGGAAGGTTCGCACCAAGCCCAATCGGATGATGGAGTGGACCGGTCGGCCGACCAGGTTGAGCCGGGCCTGGCCCGAGGCGTCCACGGCTTGGCGGTCGTGACCGGACAAGCGGGACTGGTCGACGGTCAAGAAGACGTCGCCGGCGTCGGGGCGGTAGAACTGGGTGACGCAGTTGAAGACGGTCGTCTTGCCCGCCCCGTTGGGGCCGATCAAGCCGAAGATCTCCCGGTCGAAGATGCCGAAGGACAGGTCGTCCAAGGCCTTCAAACCGCCGAAGCTGATCGACAGGTGATCGATGCGCAGGACCTCTTGGTCGCTCATGCCGGGGCCACCTCCTCGGTCTCGGGCTGACTGGGGGCCGGGGTCGGAGCCTGGCCGCGGCGGCGGAAGGGACGGACGACCAAGTCGGCCAGCCCCTTCAAGCCGTTGGGGAAGAACATGATGACCAAGACGATCAAGAGGCCGCTGAAGATGTAGGGCAGCCCGGCCACGTCGCCGATCACGGGCAGTTTCTTCAACACCAGCTCGGGCACGGCGAAGATGACGAAAGCCCCCGCCACAGTGCCGAAGATCGACCGCAGGCCGCCCACCACCACCATGGCGATGATGTTGAGCGACATGAACAGGTTCCAAGTCGAGGGGTAAGAGCTGCGCAGGAAGAAGAGGTACAAAGCCCCGCCCAGCCCGGCGTACAACGTCGCCATGGAGAAGGCGAAGAGCTTGTACTTGAGCACGTTGACGCCCATGGCCTGGGCCGCCACCTCGCTCGAGCGCATGGTGTGCAAAGCCCGCCCCAGCTGACCGTGGACGGTGTTGTGGATCAGCATCATGCCTAGCACCAAGGCCACCACGATGATGATGAAGACGGTCGAGCGGTCGGTCTGGAAGCCGAACAAGACCGGGAAGCGGGACTGTTTGCCGGCCGTGCCGTGGGTGAACCAGTCCAACTGCTCGAAGGTCTTGAGCAGGATCTCGGCGATGCAGAGCGAGGCGATGGCGAGGTAGATCGAACGCACCCGCAAGGACACGAAGCCGACCAGCAAGCCGATGAAGGTGGGGATGACCAAGGCCGCCAACAGGGCGGCCCAGAAGCCCAGGCCGAGGTCGTCTTGGAAGTAGGCCGCCAGGTAGGCCCCCAGGCCGACGAAACCGGCCGTGCCCAAGGAGATCAAGCCGGAGTAGCCCAGCAGCAGGTTGAGGCCTAGGGCGATGATGGCGTAGATCAGGACGAAGGCCAGGGTCGAGAGGGTGGAGTTGCGCATCAGGCCGGCTTTGGCGAGGAAGGGCAACAGACAGAGCAGGGCTCCGAAGACGATGAACTGGACGTGGGCGTTGCGAAGCGCTTTGACCAGCTGGTTCAACGGCGAGGCCGTCCGGGTGACCGTGGATGTGCTCATGCGACTAGACCTTTTGCATGTACGTCTTGCCGAACAAGCCGTTCGGACGGAATATCAAGAAGACCAAGATGAGCAGGTACATCAGCTGGTCGCCCCAGACCGAGCTGACGTACAGCTTGAGGAAGTTGCTCAGCACGGCGATCAGGTAGGCCCCCACGACCGGCCCGTAGAAGGTCTGGAAGCCGCCTAGCACGCAGGCGAACAGAGCCGAGACCTGGACCGTGTTCATGAAGGTCGGCGTGACCGTGGTGGTGGGCGCGATCATGACGGCGGCCAACATGCCCAGGACGCCGGCCATGGCCCAGGCCAACAGGGTGACGCTGCGGGTCGGCACGCCCATCAGCCGGGCGGTCGACTCGTTCGAGGCGGTGGCCCGCACGGCCAGGCCCAGCTTGGTCTTCTGCAGCAGCAGGAAGAGGCCGGCCGCGATGACGACGCCGATCAGGATGTTGAGGATGCCGTTGTACGAGATGTTGGCCCCGGCCAATTTGATGTCGCCCGAGGGGATGAAGCGGGGCAGCAGCATGGGATCGGTGCCGAAGACGATCGGGGCCAAGCCTAAGAAGACCATGATCAGACCCAGGGTGATGATCTCTTTGCCCACCGCCGTGGCTCGTTTGAGCCGTCGGATGATGGCGAAGTCGACCAAGAAGCCCAGAGCCACCGCCACCGCCACGCCGACCAGGACCGACTGCCACAGGGGCAGGCCGGAACGGTTGAAGACGAAAGCCACCGCCGTGCCGGCGAACATGCCCATCGAGCCTTGGGCGAAGTGCATCACCAGCGAGGTCCGCCAGACAATGATGATGCCGAGCGCGGCCAAGGCGTAGACACTGCCCGTCTCTAGGCTGCGCAGAAACGGTTGGAGTACCAAGTCCACGTCTGTGTGTCCTTCCTCGAAGAATGACTCGTAGGCTATGACACGGGTGTCACCCTGTCAATCGCTTTTTTGGGACCGTTGCCGAGTTGAGACATCGACCGGTCTCAAGGACTGGTCGTTTCAGGCGTAATTAAGCGTGAATATGTCTTATAGGATCCCTTCCCTTCGACCCATACGACCGTGCTAGAGTGAAGCTGCTCGATATGACACAGGTGTCACTTGACCGGCCTGTCGGGGCTTCGGGCCCGGACCGGCCAGACCACCTCGAACCGGCCAGACCACCTCGAAGGAGAGGATCATGACGAACCTAGAGAACATCGGCATCGCGGGCGTGGGGTTGTACATCCCCCAGCCCCGCATGACGGCCAGTCAGATCTCCCAGGCCACCGGCGGGGTCTGGTCGGAGCAGGCCGTGGTCGAGAAGTTGGGCATCCGCTCCAAGCCGGTGCCCGGCCCCGAGGACGGCACCCAAGAGATGGGGGCCCGGGCCGCCCTCGACGCCCTCGACCAATCCGGCGTCGACCCCAAGGACATCGACGTCATC
>JAIRYW010000025.1 GCA_031267645.1 Propionibacteriaceae bacterium | reverse complement strand
GTGCGCGAGTTGGCGAAGGTGTTGACTCGGATGCCGAACCAGGCGATGCCGAAGGAGCCGGCCATGCCGACCAGCGAGAAGGCGATGATGACGGCCACCTTCCACAGCGGCAGACCGACGAAGACGGCGTAGTAGACCACGATGACGGCGGCGATGAAGACCCACAGCAGGAGCAGGAACTTGCCCTGCTTGACTAGGTAAGCCTTGCAAGTGGAGTAGATCAACTCGGAGACTTGGCGCATAGATTGGTGCACCGGCAACTGTTTCAGACGACTATATGTGATCGCCCCGAAGAACAAACCGGCCAGGCATATGAGCAACCCCAGGGCCAGACACCAGCGGGCGTCGTAGCCCAAGATCTTGACTTGGCTGAGGTCGGGCAGCACCAGGTTGGCCTCACCGCCGCCCGGACTCGGTCGGTCGGTCTGGTCGGTCACGGCGCAGCCGGCCGTCAGCAGGACCAAGGCGGCGCTCAGGAGCAGGCCGAGGGGCCTGATTGAACGACGGCGGGCACGTTCTGGGGTCATCGACATCTCCTCGACCACGATGTTGAGCCGGATCTGCCAGTCCGGGCTAGATGTGTTGTCCCAGAGACTAGCGGATGACATCCTCAAATTCCTAATTGGCTACGGCATTCGCCTATATAACGAGTTGACAACGAATTGCCGGACATCCGGGTTCGGCCGGCCTCGGGCCGGGCCGGTGGCGGCGCCATAACCGAACCGCTGGCACATCTCGGGCCGGGCAGAGCTGATTTTCTCGCCTCCCGGGCCCGCTCCGGTCTTGAATGTCCGTCAGGTGGCTGGCGGCTCCGGTCGCGAGCCAGCCATCCGTCAGCCAAAGAAGGTCGAACACAGCAAAGGAGCTTGTTCATATGAAGCAGTCCATACAGCGAGCGGGACGATTCTTGTCCAGCATGGTCATGCCCAACATCGGCGCCTTCATCGCCTGGGGTTTGATCACGGCCTTGTTCATTCCCGACGGCTGGACGCCGAACTCGGCCCTGGCCCAATTGGTCGACCCGATGCTGAAGTACCTCATCCCGCTGCTGATCGCCTACACCGGCGGCCATGTCGTGGCCAAACAGCGCGGCGCCGTGGTCGGCGCCATCGCCGGCTTCGGCGTCATCATCGGCGCCGACGTCCCGATGATCCTGGGAGCCATGATGGCCGGCCCCCTGGGCGGCCTGGCCATCAAGGGCTTCGACCGGCTGGTCGCCGGTCGGATCAAACCCGGCTTCGAGATGCTGGTGAACAATTTCTCGGCCGGTATCATCGGCGGCTGTCTGGCCGTCATCGGCCTGCTCGGCATCAATCCGCTCTGCGTCGCTCTGACCGGTTGGTTGGGCGCCGGCGTCCAATTCCTGGTCGACCATTCGATCCTGCCTCTGACCGCCATCCTGGTCGAGCCGGCCAAGGTCCTCTTCCTCAACAACGCCATCAACCACGGTGTCTTCACGCCCTTGGGCGTCGAGCAGGCGGCCGAAGTGGGCAAGTCGATCTTCTTCATGATCGAGTCCAACCCCGGTCCGGGCCTGGGTCTGCTGTTGGCCTACGCCCTGCTGGGCCGGGGCGCGGCCAAAGCCTCCGCCCCCGGGGCCATCATCATTCAGTTCCTGGGCGGCATCCATGAGATCTATTTCCCCTACGTGCTGATGAACCCGATCGTCATCTTGGGTCCGATCGCGGGCAATGTCTGCGCCATCTTCACGCTCCAGGTCATGAACGGCGGACTGGTGGCGGCGGCCTCGCCGGGCTCCATCTTCGCCGAGTTGGCCATGACCCCGAAGGGGGGCTTCATCGCCAACATCCTGGCCATCGCGATCGCCGCCGCCGTCTCCTTCGCCGTCTCCTGCCTGCTCCTGCGCTTGTTCGGCAAAGACGGCGATCTGTCCTTGGCCCAACGTCAGACGGCCGACCTAAAGGCGGAGTCCAAGGGTGGGGCCGTCGCCGCGCCGGCCGCGACCGTCAGCCGGATCGTCTTCGCTTGCGACGCCGGCATGGGTTCGTCGGCCATGGGCGCGACCATGCTGCGCAAGAAGTTGGCCCAAGCCGGGCTGACCGGATTGGAAGTGGTCCACGCGGCGGTCTCGGACATCCCGCCCGACGCCCAGATCGTGGTCACCCACCACGAGTTGGCGGAACGGGCCGCCCAAGCCAATCCGACCGCCCGACTGGTTCTGATCACCAACTTCATGGGCGCCCCGGAATATGACAGCCTGGTCGCGGAGTTGGCCGCTGACAGGTCCTCGGTCTGAAGCGCCCCAGGAGGAGTCAACGATGATCGTCTTCGACCACACCATCACCGATCCGGCCGGTTTGCACGCCCGCCCGGCCGGCCGCCTGGTCCAGCAGGCCCAAGCCCATGCCAGCCAGATCCAACTGACCCGGGCCGACCGCACGGTCAGCGCCAAGAAGTTGTTCGCCGTCATGAGCTTGGCCGTCAAGGGCGGCGATCTGGTCCAATTCAGCTGCGACGGTCCGGACGAGGCCGCCGCGGCCGAGGCTCTGCGGCAGGTCCTGGCCACGGAAGGGATTTAGTGTCCCGGGCGGTCGGCGCGGTCCGGGCCAGTGGCTGTGACCGACCGCCCCCGCCGGACCGACCGCTGAGCGGTCCGGCCAGCGCCCAGCCGGCCGCCGCCGGGGCTGGGTCTAGCGACGAGAGGAAGTGGGCCATGGCCCCATCGGCGAGAGCCAGCCAGATCTTGCGCTGGCTGGCGCTGGAACCGGATCCCTTGCCGGTCAGCCAGCTGGCCGAGCGCTTGCGGGTGTCGCGCCGGACCGTCTTCCGCGAATTGGAGTGGGCCGATCAGAGCCTGGCCGGCTACGGTCTCAGCTTGACCTCCGCAACCGGTCGGGGCCTGACCCTGGTCGGCCCCGAGGCGGCTCGGAGCCGGCTGTTGGAGGACCTGGAGCGGACCAGTCCGGATCCGCCCGACCGGCACGAGCGGCTGCCCCGTTTGGCCTTGCTGCTGATCGAAAGCGGGCCGGGTCCGGTCAAGCTGAGTTGGTACGCCAGCCAGCTGGGGGTCTCGGAAGCCACTCTCAGCGTCGACCTGGCTCGTTTGGAGAAGGCGGTCGATCCGGTCGGCTGGCGCGTCATCCGGCGGCAAGGGCGTGGCGTCTACAGCGAAGGCGGCGAACAGGCCGCCCGCCGGGCCATGGTCTGGGCTTGGGGCGAGTTGGCCGGCTTGGGCCAACCGGTCGGGGAGGTCGCGCCGATCTGGACCCAGCCGATGGCACAGATGACCAGTTGGATGACCGCCGAGTCGGTGACGGCCCTGCGCTCCTATCTGGCCGCCGTCATAGTCCGGCTGCGACAGGGCCACAACGCCGATCCGGCCCCGGCCAACCCGGGCCAACTCGACCTGGCCCGGCGTCTGGCCGATTGCCTGGTCGATCAGGTCCCGGATCCGTGGCCGCCGGTCGAGACGGACGCCCTGTCCGTCATGTTGGCGGCCTGCCGGCCCAACCAGCCGCTCGAAGCCGCTCCTGACTACGACCGCCAGCGCTTGGTCTTCCGTTTGATCGAGGCCTTCGACCCCCGTCTGGCCCCGTTGCTGAAATTGGACCGGGACTTGGTCGAAGGTCTCTCGGCCCACTTGGAGTCGGCCCTGGTGCGGCTCGACCAAGGCATCGACCTGGGCGGCTCCCTGACCGAACAGCTGGCCGTCCGCTACCCCGACGTGGTCGACCAGGCGACCCGGGCGGCCGACCGTTTGGCCGGCGGCCGGCCGGTCCCGGACAGCGAGGTCGGTTTCCTGGCCGCCCACTTCGGAGCCGCCCTGCACCGTTTGGAGGAACGCGGGGCCTGGCGTCGCCGCCCTCAGGTGGCAGTGGTCTGCCTGCACGGCATCGGCAGCTCGTACCTCTTGGCCGCTCAGCTGCGCCAAGCCTTCGGGGCTCGGGCCCGCTTCGAGGTCTCCAGTCTGGAATCCGGCTGGGACGACCTCGATCTGGTGGTCTCGACCGTGCCTCTGCCGGATTGCCCGGTCCCGGTGGTGGAGACGCCGCCGGTCTTGGACCGAGCCGCCGCCCAGCGCGTCAAGCTGGCCCTGGCCGCTTCGACCCAGTCGCCCCGGCGCAGCCGGTCCGATCCGGTCGGGAGCACCGACTTGGTCCAACTCTGCTCCCGTCTGGGGCGCTTGAGCGCCGACATCGTCGCCTTGACGACTGGCTTCGTCAGCTTGGACGTGGCGGCTGACTCCAGCCTGGAACGGTTGGCCCGTCTGGTCGGCTACCGTTTCGGCGGCGAGGCCGAGTCGGGCAAGTTCATCTTCAACGACCTGATGGAGCGGGAGAGGGTCGCCAGCCAAGTCGTGCCGGAGCTCGGCCTGGTCTTGCTGCACTGTCGCACGGCTGGGGTGGAGGCCCCCGTCTTCGCCCTCCTGAGCCCGGTCGGCGGTTCCTTCCGTCGGGGCGCCCTGCGGTCGGTCCGAGCCGGCGTCGTGATGTTGGTCCCGGCTGCCGACCGACCCGGTCGGACCGAGTTGATGGGACATCTGTCGGGCGCCCTGGTCGAGGCCGAGGGCTTCCTGGACGACATTCTGCGCCACCGCCACGATCGGGTCCTGGCCCGACTGCAGGGCCTCCTGCGCCAATTCCTCATCCGTGACTTCGAAAACTCCTTGAAAGGTTGACCGAACATGCCCACCGACGCCGCCGTGCCCCCGATCCTGGACCGGGCCCTGATCCACACCGGCCTGGCCAGCGAGCCGCCCGAGGCGGCCATCCGCCGTTGCGGCCAGTGGCTGCTGGCCGGAGGCCACGTCGAGCCGGCCTACATCGACTCGATGTTGGCCCGGGACGCCAAGTTCTCCGTCGCCATCGGCAACGCCATCGCCATCCCGCACGGCGAGGTCGAAGGCAAGGCCGCCATCCGTCGGACCGGCCTGACGGTGCTGACCTACCCGGACGGGATCGACTGGCACGGCGTCGACGTCCGGCTGGTCATCGGCATCGCCGCCCAAGGCGAGGAGCATCTGGAGGTCTTGGCCCGGATCGCCGACGCCTTCGACCAGGAGGACAAGGTGCTCCAGGCCGTGGCCAGCGGCGACGCCGACCTCTTCTACGACCTGCTCAGCGTCTGAGGCGACATGATCGTCACCGTCACCGTCAACCCGGCCCTGGACCGGACGGTCCAGATCGACCGCCTGCGGCCAGGGCGGCTCAACCGAGTCGGCCCGGCCGTCAGCGACGCCGGCGGCAAGGGCGTCAACGTCTCTCGGGCCATCGCCGCCTGGGGCGGCCGATCGGTCGCCACCGGCTTCGTGGGCGGCCCGGTGGGCGACGACATCGTACGTCGGCTGGCGGGCGACCCGGCCATTCGGAGCGACTTCGTGGTCGTGGCCGGCCAGACCAGGACCAACCTTAAAGTGATCGACCGCGACTTCGGCTTGACCGAGCTGAACGAGCCGGGGGTCGAGGTCGACGCCGCCGAGGCGGCCGCTTTGGAGCGCAAGGTGGCCGCGGCGGCCGGGGGAGCCGTGGTGGTGTTGTCCGGCAGCCTGTGCCGGGGGCTGCCGGACGACTTCTACGCCCGTCTGATCCGCTCCATCCACGCCGCCGGCGGCCTGGCCTACCTGGACGCCGACGGGCCGGCCCTGGCCGCCGCCCTGGCCGAGCGGCCCGATCTGATCAAACCCAATCGCCACGAACTGGCCCAGTTGGCCGGGCTGCCGGACGACCTCGACTGCGACCGAGTGGTCGCCGTGGCCCGGGCCCAGGTGGCGGCTGGCCTGCCTCGGCTGGTGGTCTCGCTGGGCGACCAGGGCGCGATCTTCGTGACCGCCGACCAAGTCTGGCGGTCCGGCCCCCTGGCGGTGCCGGTGCGTTCCACGGTGGGGGCGGGCGACGCCATGGTGGCGGCCCTGGCCCTGGCCGCCGAACGGGGTCTGGACTGGGCCCAGGCGGCCGCTTGGGCCATGGCCGGCTCGGCCGGGGCAGTCACCACCGAGGGGACCAAGCCGCCGGACCGCCCTTTGATCGAACAACTATTGCCGCTGGTGCGGCTGGAAGCCATCTGAAGCGAGGAGACTGAAGCATGAGAACCCGAGCCGTCCGCCTCTACGGCGCCAACGACCTGCGCCTGGAGGAGTTCGAACTGCCACCGCTACGGGAAGACGAGATCCTGGTCCGGATCGTCTCCGACTCCATCTGCATGTCGACCCACAAGCTCCTGATCCAGGGCAAACAGCACAAACGCTGTCCCCAGGACGTCGACCGCCATCCCGTCATCATCGGCCACGAGTTCGCCGGCGACATCGTCGAAGTGGGGGCGCGCTGGCGCGACCAGTTCGCGGCCGGCCAAAGATTCGCCCAACAGCCCGCCCTCAACTGGCAGGGCCGGCTCGACTCGCCGGGCTACTCGTACCAATTCTTCGGCGGCTCCTGCACCTATTGCGTCATCCCGCCCGAGGTCATGGAACTGGGCTGCCTGCTGCCTTACGACGGCGACAGCTACTTCTCGGCTTCGCTGGGCGAGCCCATCTCCTGCGTCATCGGCGGCTACCGGGCCTGCTACCACACTGACAGCCACAGCCCCGGGCACGTCATGGGGGTCAAGCCCGGCGGCGCCGTCCTGATCCTGGGCGGGGCCGGACCGATGGGCCAGGCCGCCGTCGAATACGCTCTGGCCGCCGTCGAGCGGCCCGGTCTGGTGGTGGTGACGGACGTCGACCCGGCCCGCTTGGCCCGGGCCAGCCGATTGACGCCGCCGGAACTGGCCGGCGGCCGGGGCGTCGACCTTCGCTTCGTCAACCCGGACGACTTCGACCAGGCCGAAGCCGGTCTGCGCGGGCTGACCGACGGCCGGGGTTACGACGACGTCTTCGTCTTCGCCCCGATCCGGCCGCTGGTCGAACTGGGCGACCGCCTGCTGGCCTTCGACGGCTGTCTCAACTTCTTCGCCGGCCCGGCCCAGGCCGACTTCAAGGCCGAGATCAACCTCTACAACACCCACTACGGCTCGACCCATCTGATCGGCACCACGGGCGGCAGCACCGACGACTTGAAAGAGGGGCTGGCCCTGGCCGCCGCCGGCCAGATCCGTCCCGCCGTCATGGTCAGTCACATCGGCGGCATCGATGCGATCATCCCGACCGTGACCGAACTGCCGCGATTGCCGGGGGGCAAGAAATTGACCTATCCGGGCGTCGAACTGCCCCTGACGGCGATCGACGACTTCGCCGAGTTGGGCCGCTCGGACCCGCTCTTCGCCCAACTGGCCGCCGCCTGCGACCGTCACCAGGGCCTGTGGAACGCCGAGGCCGAGACCATCCTGCTGGCCGCCCGGGGCGGTCGGCCATGATGATCCAGCTGACCGGCAAAGGAGTCTACGGGGCCGTCGCGGTCGGCGACCTGCGCTTCGTCAAGCGTGATCTGGGCCCGGTCGTGCGCCGCCAGGTGGAGGATTGCGAGGCCGAGTACGAGCGTTTCCAGGCCGCCCGCGACCAGGCCGTGGCCGAATTGGGCCAGCTCCAGGCCAAGGCTCTGGCCGAGGCCGGGGAGCAGTCCGCCGCCGTCTTCGAAGTCCACCAGATGATGCTGCGGGACGAGGACTACTGCGACAACGTGCGCTCGGTGCTGGCCTCGCAGAGGGTCAACGCCGAATTCGCCGTCTCGGTCACGGGGGCCAACTTCGCCGCCCAGCTGTCCGAGTTGGACGACCCTTACCTGCGGGAGCGGGCGGCCGACGTCAACGACGTCTCGGAGCGGGTCATCCGCTGTCTGACCGGGCGGGCCGGGGTCGGCCTGGGGGCGGACGAGCCGGTCATCGTGGTGGCCGACGACCTCAGCCCGTCCGAGACGGTCCAATTGGACAAGTCGAAGGTGCTGGCCTTCGTCACGGCGGGCGGCTCGACCAATTCGCACTCGGCCATCTTGGCCCGCAGCCTGGGCATCCCGGCCGTGGTCGGGGTCGGTCCGCTCGATCCGGACTGGGACGGCGAGTACGCCGTGGTGGACGGCTTCTCCGGCCAAGTCCTGATCCGTCCGGACCAGCCGGCCTTGCGCCGCTTGCTGGAGAAGAAACAATCCGACGAACAGCGTAAACAACTTTTGGAAGAGCTGCGCGGACAGCCCGACGTCACCTTGGACGGCCGCCGGATCGAGATCCACGCCAACATCGGCTCGACCTCGGAGCTGGCCGCCGTCCGGGACAACGACGCCGGCGGGGTGGGCTTGTTCCGGACCGAGTTCGCCTACATGGAGGCGGCTCAGCAGCCGAGCGAGGATGAGTTGTTCGAGGTCTACCGCCAGGTGGCTCAGGAGCTGGCCCCGAAACGGGTGGTCTTCCGCACCCTCGACGTCGGGGCGGACAAACAGATCGCCTACCTCGACCTGCCCCAGGAGGACAACCCGGCTCTGGGTCTGCGCGGGGTCCGGCTCTGTCTGCGCCGGCCGGACGTCTTCCACCGTCAGCTGCGCGCCCTGCTGCGGGCCTCGGCCTTCGGCCGGGTCGCCCTGATGGCCCCGATGATCGCCTCGCTGAGCGAGGTCCAACGGGTCAAGGCCCTGCTGGCCCAGATCAAGGCCGAGCTGCTGGCGGAAGGGTGTCCGGTGGCCGAGCCGATCGAGTTCGGCGTCATGGTCGAGACTCCGGCCGCCGCCATCTGCTCCGACCGGTTGGCCCCCGAGGTCGACTTCTTCTCCATCGGCACCAACGACCTGACTCAGTACACCCTGGCGGTGGACCGGCAGAACCTGGACCTGGAGGAGTTCTGCGACCCCCGCCACGAAGCCGTCCTGCGTCTGATCGGACAGGTGGTGGACAACGGCCATCGGCACGGGGCCTGGGTCGGCATCTGCGGCGAGTTGGCCGGCGACCTGTCCTTGACCGAGCATTTCCTGCGCCTGGGGGTGGACGAGCTGTCGGTCGCTCCGACCGTCGTCCTGCCGTTGCGGCAGCGGGTGCGCGAACTGGACCTGGCCGAGCCCTGAGACTTAGCTGAGAGGCCTCGGCCCGGGGGGATTGGCCAAGTCGCGCGGATTACGCAAGGATGTCGTTGTGAATCTCGCCGCTATCGACCAACCGGACTCAGTGTCGGAGCGGTTTTCACAGTCGGGGGAGGCTGACCGGCAGCCCTCGACTCGACGTCAGATCATGGCCCTGATCATGGAACAGGGCCATGCCACGGCCGCGCACTTGGCCGACCTCCTGGGTCTGACCCAGGCGGCCGTTCGTCGCCACTTGGCCGCTTTGCAGGCCCAGGGGTTGGTCGGTGTGCGACGCTCCACGACCGTTCCCAGACGGGGGCCGGGCCGCCCGGCCACGGCCTGGCAGCCGACCGAACAAGGTCGGCGGCAGTTCGTCCACGCTTACGACGAACTGGCCATCGAGGTGCTGGAGGATCTGCGTCGACTGGGCGGCCAACAGGCCGTGCGCGACTTCGCCCAGCGCAAATTCGACGCCGTGGCGGCCGATTGCCTCGAATTGGGGGCGGTCCAGCCCGATCTGAGCCCGGCCCAAGTCCTGTCCCAGGTCCTGCGCGACCTCGGCTTCATGGCCGACCTGGCCCCCATCACCTCGGGCCAGCAACTGCGTCAGCACCACTGCCCCTATTCGGCGGTGGCGGCCCGTTTCCCCGAGTTCTGCCAGGCCGAGACGGCGGCTTTCTCCCGTCTGCTCGACTCCCACGTCCAGCGCCTGGCCACCATCGCCCACGGCGATGGCATCTGCACCACCCATATCCCGCGTCCGGTCGCGGGAGACCAGGAGGAAATGTGACGACGCCCCCAGCGGCGCCCGGCCTAGGGGCGACCCAGGACGAGCACCTGGCCGCACTCGGCAAATACCGTTTCGGATGGCACGACTCCGACCAAGCCGGGGCCAGCGCCCGCCGCGGTTTGGACGAGGCCGTCGTGCGCGACATCTCGGCCCGCAAACAAGAACCGGCCTGGATGCTGGAGCGGCGACTGAAGGCGTTGGAGCTGTTCTGGCTCAAACCGATGCCGACCTGGGGGGCCGATCTGAGCGGGATCGATTTCGACACCATCAAGTACTACGTCAAGTCGACCGAGCGCCAAGCCACCGACTGGGAGGATCTGCCGGCCGACATCCGGACCACCTACGACCGGCTGGGCATCCCCGAAGCCGAGAAGAAGCGGCTGGTGGCCGGGGTGGCGGCCCAGTACGAGTCCGAGGTGGTCTACCACAAGATCAACCAGGAGTTGGAGCGCCAAGGCGTCGTCTTCCTCGACACCGACACCGGCCTGAAGCAGCACCCGGAGATCTTCGAACGCCACTTCGGCTCGGTGGTGCCGGCCGGAGACAACAAATTCGCCGCCCTCAACACGGCCGTCTGGTCCGGCGGCTCCTTCATCTACGTGCCCAAGGGCGTCCAGGTGGCGATCCCGCTGCAGGCCTACTTCCGCATCAACACCGAGAACATGGGCCAGTTCGAACGTACCTTGATCATCGTCGACGAGGGGGCTCAGGTCCATTACGTCGAGGGTTGCACCGCCCCGATCTACAAGACGGACTCGCTCCACTCCGCCGTGGTCGAGATCATCCTGTGCAAGGGCGCCCGGGCCAGGTACACCACCATTCAGAACTGGTCCGACAACGTCTACAACCTGGTGACCAAGCGCACCACCTGCGCCGAGGACGCCACCATGGAGTGGATCGACGGCAACATCGGCTCGAAGGCGTCCATGAAATACCCGGCCTGCTGGCTGCTCGGGCCCCGGGCCAAGGGGGAGACCCTGTCGATCGCCTTCGCCGGGCCGGGCCAACACCAGGACACCGGCGCCAAGATGGTCCACGCCGCCCCCCACACCTCCTCCACCATCGTCTCCAAGTCGGTCGCCCGGGGCGGCGGGCGGGCCTCGTACCGCGGCCTGGTCCACGTCGCCCCCGGAGCCCATCACTCGGCCTCCTCGGTGCGCTGCGACGCCCTGCTGGTCGACACCGTCTCGCGCTCCGACACCTACCCTTACGTCGACGTGCGCGAGGAGGACGTCTCGATGGCGCACGAGGCGACCGTCTCCAAGGTCAGCGAGGACCAGCTCTTCTATCTCATGAGCCGGGGCTTGACCGAAGAGGAGTCGATGGCCATGATCGTGCGCGGCTTCGTCGAGCCGATCGCCCGCGAGCTGCCGATGGAGTACGCCTTGGAGCTCAATCGACTGATCGAATTGCAAATGGAAGGCGCGGTCGGCTAGATGGCAGAAGGAAACTCCCCCCTGGCCGCCGGGCCGCTCGAGACCCGCACCGTCAGTCATCTCCATCCGGCCGGCTCGTTCGACTTGGCCGACCATCCCGAGCCGACCGGCCGGGAGGAGATCTGGCGTTTCACGCCCTTGGACCAGCTCCAGCCGATCTGGGCCGACCCCGCGGCGGCGGCGGTGGCCGTGACCCGGACTTCGGACCAGGGCTGCTGGGCCGAACCCTTGAGTCCGGGCCAGGGCAGTCGGGGCTCGGTCCTGGTCCCGGTCGACCGGGCGGCCGCGCTGGCCAGCGCCCGGGCCGAGCGAGCCGACCACCTGAGACTGGCGGCCGGCCGCCGCTACGACCAGCCGATCCGCCTCGACTTGCGGGTCGATTCGGAGACCGGTCTGGCCGCCCACCACCTGGTGATCGAAGCCGAGGCCGGCTCCAGCGCCACCGTCCTGCTGCGCCACGGCGGGCAGGGCCGTTATCTGGGCAACGTCGAGATCGTGGTCGGACCGTCCGCCCAGCTGACCGTGGTCTCGATCCAGGACTGGCGGCCCGGCTCGTCGCATCTGGGCCAGCATGAGGCCAAGGTCCATCCGAAGGCGTCCTACCGTCACATCGCGGTCTCCCTGGGCGGCGACCTGATCCGGCTCCAAAACAATGTCTCCTACGCCGGGGCGAGCGGTGCGGCCGAACTCTTGGGCGTCTACTTCTGCGACGCCGGCCAACACATCGAGCACCGGCTGTTCGTCGACCACAACCACCCCAAGGGCAAGTCGCTGGCCGACTACCGGGGGGCCCTGCAAGGCCGCCGGGCCCATGCGGTCTGGGTCGGCGACGTCTTGATCCGATCCCGGGCCCAGGGCATCGAGACTTACGAGTCGAATAAGAACCTGGTCCTGTCCGATGGTTGCCGAGCCGATTCAGTGCCCAACTTGGAGATCGAGACCGGCGACATCGTGGGGGCCGGCCACTCGGCTTCGACCGGTCGCTTCGACGACGAGCAACTGTTCTATCTGCGTTCGCGCGGATTGGACCCGGACGAGGCCCGCCGCTTGGTCGTGCGCGGCTTCTTCGCCCAACTGGTGGCCCGCATCGGCGTGCCCGACGTGGAGCAGGTCCTGATGGACAAGATCGACCGCGAGCTGGCCACCGGCCCCGCCCTATAGACCCCCACCACGCTGAAGGAGAACCAGTCATGACAGATCAGCCGCGCGGCCTCGAGATCACCGACCTGCACGTCTCGGTGCAGACCGAGCAGGGCCCCAAAGCCATCCTCAAGGGCGTCGACCTGGTGCTCGAACCGGGTCGGATCCACGCCATCATGGGCCCCAACGGCTCCGGCAAGTCGACCCTGGCTTACTCCTTGGCCGGGCACCCGAAGTACACCATCACCTCCGGCTCGGTCCGTTTGGACGGCCTCGAGCTGACCGGCTTGAGCGTCGAGCAGCGGGCCCGGGCCGGCCTCTTCCTGGCCATGCAGTATCCGGTCGAGGTGCCCGGGGTGTCGGTGTCGAACTTCTTGCGCACCGCCCGCACCGCTCTGACCGGCCAGGCTCCGCCCCTGCGCGGTTGGGTCAAGCAGGTCGACCAGGCTCTGGGCCGCATGCAGTTGGACTCTGAGTTCTCCGGCCGGTCCGTCAACGAGGGCTTCTCCGGGGGGGAGAAGAAGCGGCACGAGATCGTCCAGCTCGACCTCCTCAACCCCAAGTACGCCATCTTGGACGAGACCGACTCCGGTCTCGACATCGACGCCCTGCGGGTGGTCTCGGACGGGGTCAACCGTTACGCCGCCCAGGGCGACCGGGGGGTCCTGCTGATCACCCACTACACCCGCATCCTGCGCCACATCAAGCCTGATTTCGTGCACGTCTTCGTGGACGGCCGGATCGCCCAGGAGGGCGGCCCCGATCTGGCCGAGGCACTGGAGGAGTCGGGTTACGAGCGGTATCTGCAGACGGTGACGTCATGACGTCAGACCCGATCGACGTCGAACGGGTCAGGCGCGACTTCCCCATCTTGAGCCGTCGGATCGGCCCGGCCGAACTGGTCTACTTGGACTCGGCCAACACCGCCCACAAGCCGGCCGTCGTGATCGAGGCCGAGGCCCAGCACTACCGCTGCCACAACGCCAACGTGGCGCGCGCCATGCACACGCTGGGGGCCGAGGCGACGGCCGCCTTCGAGGGCGCGCGGGGGCGGGTGGCCGCCTTCGTGGGGGCGCGGCCGGAGGAGATCGTCTTCACTAAGAACGCCACCGAGGCCCTCAATCTGGCCGCCCACAGCCTGGGGGCCGGCCTGGGGCCGGGCGACCAGGTGGTGGTGTCGTTGGCCGAGCACCACTCCAACATCGTGCCCTGGCAGATGGCCTGCCAGCGCAGCGGGGCCGAACTGCGCTGGTTCGACCTGACCGAGGAGGGCCGGCTCGACCTGGAGCGGGCGGCGGCCGAAGACTTGATCAATCCGCGCACCAAGATCGTGGCTGTGACCTGGGTCTCGAACGTGACCGGGGCGGTCAGCCCCCTGGCCCAGATCGCGGCCCAGGCCCGGGCCGTCGGGGCCCGCCTGGTGGTGGACGGTTCCCAAGGCGTGCCGCACCGGCCCTGCGACGTGGCCGAGTTGGGGGCCGACCTGCTGGCCTTCACCGGCCACAAGCTGGCCGGGCCGACCGGGATCGGCGTGCTGTGGGGCCGCTCCGAGCTGCTGGAGGCCATGCCGCCCTTCCTGGGCGGCGGCGAGATGATCGAAGTGGTGCGGATGGAGGGATCGACCTACGCCCGTCCGCCCCACCGTTTCGAGGCCGGCACCCCGCCCATCGCCCAGGCCGTCGGACTGGGCGCGGCGGTCGAGTATCTGAGCGCTTGGGGCATGGACGCCATCGCCCGCCACGAGGCCGACATCACGGCCTACGCCTTGGACCGTTTGGCCGAATTGCCGGAGGTCCGCCTGCTCGGTCCGGCCGACCCGGCCGACCGCGGCGGCGCCATCGCCTTCGGCCTGGCCGACCTGCATCCGCACGACGTCATGCAGGTGTTGGACTCCTACGGCGTGGCCGTGCGGGGCGGCCACCACTGCGCCCGACCGCTGCATCGGCGTTTCCAGATGGGCGCCTCGGTCCGGGTCTCGAGCTATCTCTACACCACCCGCGGGGAGATCGACCGGCTGATCGAGGCCTTGATCGCCACTCTAGAATTCTTCCGGGTCCGACCGGGCCGGAAATGAGGCCTGCCGTGGGTTTGGAGTCGCTCTACCAAGAGATCATCCTGGACCACTACCGGGCCAAGCACCACGCCGGGCTGCGGCAGCCGTACTCGGTCGAGGTCACCCACGTCAACCCGTCCTGTGGCGACGAGCTGGTCTTGCGCCTGGCCCTGGCCGGCGACCGGGTGGAGGACCTGTCCTACCTGGCCGAGGGCTGCTCCATCTCGCAGGCCTCGACCTCGGTCATGTCCGACCTGGTGATCGGCCGGCGGCTGGATGAGGCAGTTGGCCTGCACGACGGCTTCCAAGCCATGTTGGAGGGACAGGGCCGGGTCGAGCTGGACGAGGAGGTCTACGGCGACGCCGTGGCTTTCAGCGGCGTGGCCCAATTCCCGGCCCGGGTCAAATGCGCCATGCTGGGCTGGGCCGCATTCCGTGACGCCGTTTGGCGGGCCAGCCCAGGAGGGACCGATGACTGAGACACCCGAGCCGACCGGGCCGGTCCGACCCTCGGACCTAGTCAAGGACGATTTGCCAGATTCGGTGCCGCCTGGTCTGGACGACTTGGTCGAGGCCCTCAAAGACGTGGTCGACCCCGAGCTGGGCGTCAACATCGTCGACCTCGGCTTGGTCTACGGCGTCGAGCGCGACGACCAGTCGGGCGCCGTCACCATCGACATGACTCTGACCTCGCCGATGTGTCCCTTGACCGAGCAGTTGGAGTACGACGTCCACCTGGTGTTGGGCGAGCTGGCCTCCAGCGTCACCATCAACTGGGTTTGGCTGCCGGCCTGGACGCTGGACAACATCACCGAGGACGGGCGCGAGCAGCTGCGCGCCATCGGTTACTCGCTGTGAGCCTGACCGCGCACCAGGTCGAGATCCGGGCCGGGGCCCAGCTCCTGCTCCAACCGGTCAGCTTCACCGTCCAAGCCGGCGACAAGATCGGCTTGGTGGGTCGCAACGGGGCCGGCAAGACCACCTTGATGCGGGTGTTGGCCGGCCACGGCTTGGCCGCCGCCGGCTCGGTCGCTCGCGGCGGCACGATCGGTTATCTGCCCCAGGACCCTAGGACCGGCGACCTCGACCAGACGGCCGGTCGGCGCGTCCTGTCGGCCCGCGGCCTGGACGTCGTCTTCGAACGTTTGGAGCGTCACTCCCAGGCCATGGCCAGCCCCGGGTCGGCCGCCCAACAGGAGCGGGCCATGGCTTCGTACGCTCGGGCCGAGACGGAGCTGCTGGCGGCCGGTGGTTACGCCGCCGAGGCCGAGGCCATCCGCCTGGCCACCAACCTGGGCTTGTCCGAGCGCTCCTTGGGCCAGCCGTTGGGCACCTTGTCGGGCGGTCAGCGGCGGCGGGTCGAATTGGCCCGCATCCTGTTCGGCGGGGCCGACCTGATGCTGTTGGACGAGCCCACCAACCACCTCGACGCCGACTCCGTGCTCTGGCTGCGCGGCTTCTTGCAGTCCTTCGCCGGCGGCTTGGTGGTGATCTCGCACGACTCCGGACTGCTCGACCAGACCGTCAACAAGGTCTTCCACCTGGACGCCAACCGTCAGGCGCTGGACCAGTACGCCATGGGCTGGACCAAGTACCTGGTCCAGCGCGAGACCGACGAGAAGCGCCGCAAGCGGGAACGGGCGGCGGCCGAACGCAAAGCCGCCCAGCTGCTGGCCCAAGCCGACAAGATGCGGGCCAAGGCGACCAAGGCGGTGGCGGCCCAGAACATGGCCCGGCGGGCCGAGCGGCTGTTGGTCGGCCTGGAGGCCGAGCGGGTCCAAGACAAGGTGGCCAAGATCGCCTTGCCGACGCCAGCCCCGGTCGGTAAGACGCCCCTGTCGGGGGTGGGCCTGTCCAAGTCCTACGGCTCGCTCGAGGTCTTCACCGCGGTCGACCTGGTGATCGACCGCGGGGCCCGGGTGGTGGTGCTGGGTTTGAACGGGGCGGGCAAGACGACCTTGCTGCGGCTGCTGGCCGGGGTGGAGCCCCCCGACACCGGCCAAGTCGTCCTGGGCCACAACCTGCGATTGGGCTACTACGCCCAGGAGCACGAGACCTTGGACGTCACGGCCAGCGTGCTGGAGAACATGATGACGGCCTCCGACGACCTCAGCCAGGCCCAGGCCCGCCAGGTGCTGGGCTCCTTCTTGTTCAGCGGCGACGACGTCGACAAACCGGCCCGGGTGCTGTCCGGCGGCGAGAAGACCAGGCTGGCCTTGGCCCGACTGGTGGTCTCGGCCGCCAACGTCCTGCTCTTGGACGAGCCCACCAATAACCTCGACCCGGCCTCGCGCAGCGAGATCCTGGCCGCCATCGGGGCCTATCGGGGAGCCATCGTCTTGGTCACCCACGACGAGGGCGCGGTCGAGGCCCTGCGCCCGGAGCGCGTCCTGATCCTGCCGGACGGGACCGAGGACCTGTGGAATCATGAGTACGCCGATCTGATCGCCTTGGCCTGAGGCCCGAGCCAGCTCGGCGGGGCCCGGTCCCGACCGTCGAGTCGCCCGGCCGGACCCGGCGGGAGTCGGACCAGCCGGCCCCGGGCGCGGAGGGGGAGAGCTGGATGAAGCGACTGGCGGCGGCCGTCTTGGTCGGTCTGACGCTCGTGACGGGTTGTTCGAGCGGGACCCCGGACGATCCCTCGACCTGGCCCGGCTGGCAGGCCAGCCATCGGCGGGCCGGCTCCGTCCTGCCGCTCAAAGTGGCCGGTTTCAGCGCCCTCGGGGCCACCCCCGGCCCGGCCCAGGACAGCGTCACCTACACCCGGGACACCAACCCCTTCGACCTGGTGGTGGTGACTTTGAGCGCGGACCTGGACCAGACCGAGGTGCAGTTGAGCGAAGCGGTCTGGTACGGCGTCAGTCGCTGCGGTTGGCTCGACCGTTCGGCCCAGCAGTCGGCCTGCGTCAGCGTGCTGCTGGACGGCCTGATGACGGCGGTCGGCAGCGGCGAGGTCGACCCGCCCGGGCTGGCCAATTTGGCCAACGCCATCTTGGACGGCTTCGCCTGATGGCGCGGGCGGACCGGCCCGGCGGTCGCTAAGGTGGCCCCGTGACCCCAGACGATGGTCCGCCCGGCCGCCCGACGGTCGAAGCTTCGGCCGGGCCGCCGCGCCGCTCGAACCCCGTGGTCGAGGAAGTTCGCTTGTTCTTGACCGCGGTCATGTTCTACACCCGCATCCCCTGCCCCCGCTGGGTCGGCTACTCCGAGGACCAGCTCAACCGTTCGACCCGTCATTTCCCGGCCATGGGTTGGATCGTGGGCGCCGTCCTGGTGGCGATCCTGGCCCTGGCCGGCCTGGCCCTGCCTCCGATCCTGGCCGTGGTGCTGGCGCTGGCGGTCGGCGTGCTGGTGACCGGGGCCTTCCACGAGGACGGTTTCGCCGACCTCTGCGACGGCTTCGGCGGCGGGACCAGCCCCGAGCGGACCCTCGACATCATGAAGGACTCCCGGGTCGGGGCCTTCGCCGCCATCGGCTTGGTCCTGCTGTTCAGCCTCAAGATCGCCACTTTGACCGTCTTGGTCGAGTCCGGCCTGGTCCAGGCGGCGGCGGCGATCCTTTTCTCCCAGGTGCTCAGCCGTTGGTGCGTCGTGACGATCATCTTCCGCGACACTTACGCCCGGCGTGATCTGACCAGCAAGATCAAGCCGATCGGCCGCAGCCTGTCCGGCCGCGGCCTGGTGGCGGCCACGCTCTGGCTAGTCCCCTTCGTCGGCCTGGCCTGGTGGCGGCCCTGGTGGGGTCTGGCCGTCCCGATCGCCTGGCTGGTCCGTCTGGCGCTGGCGGCGTGGTTCCGGCGCCGTTTGGGCGGTTACACCGGCGACTGTTTGGGCGCGGCCCAGCAGATCATCGAGCAGGTCGTTTTGCTGGTGCTGGTGGGCTGTTCGGTCCAGGCCGTCTGAGCGTTGGTTCGGGCGTCGCCCGCTTCGGAGGGGTCCGCCCGACCGAGCCGGCTCAGCTGGTCCGTCGTAGCGTCAGCAGCCGGACCCGGACCTCCAGCTCGGCCGCCGGGGCCGCCGCGACGGCCCCGTGGAAGGCGTTCGGCCCCATCATCACCAAGTCCGACACCTGTTCGGGCGAGGCCGCCAGATCGTAGGCCAAGCGGCTCGAGTCGACCACGGTCAGGCGGTCGGGCAGTTGGGCCAACAGCCGGTTCAGCTTGTCCGGTCGCAGGCCGATCAGATTCAGACGGCGGCGTAGCGAGGCCAGGTGGTCCGGTTCGGGCAGCCCCAGCAGCAAGACGCCGCCGGGCGCCAACAGGTCGGCGAACTGGAGCAGGTGACGGGGCGCGAAGAGGCAGAGCAGACCGTCGAACTGAGCCGGCCGCAGCGGCAAGGGCCGCCAGGTGTCGGCCACCAGCAGCGCCATCCCGGGGTGGTTCCGGGCGGCCTGACGGGCGGCCGCCGGGGAGACGTCCCAGGCCAGGGCCAGGGTCGGGGCGGTCTGGGCCTCCAAACAGCGCTGGAGGTAGTGGCCGGTGCCGACGCCGGCCTCGGCCAGCGCCCGCACGGGCCGGTCGGCGGCGGCCGGGTCGGGCGGCTCGGCCAGGGCTTGGGTCAGATGGTCGGCCACGGCCTGGGCCAGCCGGTCGTAGGCCCCGCTGGCCAAGAAACGGTGACGGGCCCGGACCATGGCCGGACTGTCGGCGTTGGCCGGGGCGGCGCGGCCCGACAGGTTGAGATAGCCGGACGCCGCCGGGTCGAAACTGTGGCCTTGGGCGCAAGCCGCCCGCTCGACCGGGACCGGCTCGGGTCGGTCGATCCGGTGGCCGGACGGCGACCATAGGTCCAGGGCGGAGCGGCAGACCGGGCAGAGCAGACGACCGGCCGCCAGGGCCAGGCTCACCGGGACCCCTGATCGGCGGCGGACCGGGGCGGGGTCGCCATCGGCGCCATGGCGGGCCTTTCTGAGCGAGGCGGCCGTAGCTGAGGACGGCGCCGGGTGGAGTCGGCCGGCCCTGTGGTCGAGGACCGGACCAGGCCACTGTAACCGCTGGGCCGCCGGCTCTGGGGCGACTCGGCGCGAGCCGGCCGCGGGACGGTCGGGCAGGCCGCTGGAGGGGCGACCTGCGCTACGGTGGCGAGGTGACGAAGATCGACTCGACTGCCTCCCGCAGTGTCTTGGTGACCGGCGCCAGCCGTGGCATCGGCTGGGCCATCGCGACTCGCCTGAGCCAACGGGGCGACCGGGTGGCCGGGCTGTCACGTTCCGGCGCCGCCCCCGACAGCGTCCTGCCGCTGACCGGAGACCTGGCCGACTGGGCGGCCACCGAGGCCGCCCTGGCCCAAGCCGAGGCCGTCCTGGGTCCGATCGAGGTCTTGGTCTGCAACGCCGGGGTGACCCGCGACGGGCTGATCGCCCGGATGGCCGACCAGGCTTGGGAAGAGGTTTTGAACGTCGACCTGACCGCTCCCTTCAAACTGGCCCGTCGGCTGGCCCGCCCGATGGCCCGTCAACGTTTCGGCCGCATCGTCTTCATCTCCTCGGTGGTGGCCCTGCTGGGCTCGGCCGGGCAGACCAACTACGCCGCCGCCAAGGCCGGCCTGATCGGCCTGGCCCGTTCCTTGGCCCGTGAGCTGGGCGGGCGGGGCGTCACCGTCAACGTGGTGGCCCCCGGTTTCATCAGCACCGACATGACGGCCGTGTTGGAGCCGGACCAGATCGAGGCCTACGCCCAGCGCATCCCCTTGGGCCGTCTGGGTCGGGCCGAGGACGTGGCCGGCGCGGTCGACTTCTTGACCTCGGACCAAGCCGCCTATGTCACCGGCGCCGTCTTGCCGGTGGACGGCGGCCTAGGCATGGGACATTGATCGAACCGACCGCCGGGCCCCCGGCCCGCGGGATCGCTCCGGGCGTCCGCCCCGGATCTGACCGACACCCCCGAAGGAGACTGCGATGGGCATTTTGCAAGGTAAACGTGTCTTGGTGACTGGCCTGACCATGGCCAGTTCGATCGCGTACCAAGTGACGCGGGTGGCCCAGGCCGAGGGCGCCCAGGTGGTGGTGTCCAATTTCGGACGGGCCCTCAACCTGACCCGGCGGGTGGTCCAACGGCTCGACCCGACGCCGCCGGTGATCGAACTCGACGTCACCGACGCCGACCATCTGGCCAGTTTGGTCCCCCGCTTGGAGGAGTCGCTGGGCGGCTTGGACGGATTGGTCCATTCGGTCGCTTACGCCAACCCCGAACGGGCTTTGGGCGGGCGCTTCCTCAGCACCGCCTGGGAGGATGTGGCCGCCTCTTTGCGGGTCTCGGCCTACTCCCTGGCCGAGCTGGTCCGAGTCTGCCAACCGCTGCTGGCCCCCGGGGCCTCGGTGGTCGGGCTGACCTTCGACGCCAGCCTGTCTTGGCCGGCCTATGACTGGATGGGAGTGTCCAAGGCGGCCTTGGAGTCGGTCTCGCGCTACCTGGCCCGCTACCTGGGCCCCCAGGGTGTGCGTTGCAACATCGTCTCGGCCGGACCGATCAACAGCATCGCCAAACAGGCCATCCCCGGCGTCGAGGGCTTGGACCAGATCTGGGGCCAGCGGGCGCCCCTGGGCTGGGATCCGGACGACGCCGAGCCGACCGCCAAAGCGGTGGTCGCCCTGCTCAGCGACTGGTTCCCCAGCACCACCGGGGAAATCGTGCACGTCGACGGCGGTTTGCACTCGACCGGAGCCTGAGCCAGCTGGTCCGGCCGGTAGATTGACCCTCATGAACGCCGTCATCGATGTGGAGGATGTGACCGTCCGACGGGGCCAGTCGCTGCTGTTGGACCGGGTCGACTGGACCGTCGATGAGACCGATCGTTGGGTCGTGATCGGGCCCAACGGAGCGGGCAAGACCACCTTGATGCGGATCGTGTCAGCCAACCTCTTCCCCACCAGCGGTCGGGTCCGGCTGCTGGACCAGGAGCTGGGCCGGGTCGACGTCTTCGAGTTGAGGCCTCGGATCGGCGTCTGCTCGACCGCCATGACCGACCAGATCCCGCCCCAGGAGCCAGTCGGCGACGTCGTCATGTCGGCCGCCTATGCCATCTTCGGCCGCTGGCGCGAGGACTACCTGGCGGTCGACCGGCGGCGGGCCGAACTGTTGATGGAGGCCCTGCGGGTCGACCACCTGTCCGCCCGTCGTTTCGGCACCCTGTCCGAGGGCGAGCGCAAACGGGTCCAGATCGCCCGCGCCTTGATGACCGACCCCGAGCTGCTGATCCTGGACGAGCCCACGGCCGGCCTCGACCTGGCCGGGCGGGAGCTGCTCTTGGAGACCCTGGCCGACGTGGCCTCGGACCCCCGTTCGCCGGCTTCGATCCTGGTCACCCACCACGTCGAGGAGATCCCGCTCGGCGTCACCCACGCTCTGCTGCTGAAGGCCGGCCGGGTGGTGGCGGCCGGGCCGATCGCAGAGGCCTTGACCGCCGCCACGATGAGCCAGACCTTCGACCTGCCGCTGGAATTGGGCCGGCGCCAGGGCCGCTGGTGGGCCCAGGCCGTGTCCGGGCCCCGGCCCGGTTCGACCGACGTCCGCGTCTGACAGCTGGAGGGAGGCCGGACCGACTGATGCGGGTCAACTGGAACGATGGGCTGGGCTGGCTCCCGGCCTGGCCCAGTCCTGGTCCGAGGGGCCGGACGCGACCATCGGCCAGAGAGGACGGGCCGCGGTGGAGGGTCTGAATCCGGACCAGGTGGTCGATCTGACGGATCCGGCCGATCCTCGGCTGGCGCATTACCGTGATTTGCGTGAGGCCAGTCTGCGGCGTGGCACGACCGACGGTCAGGCCTGTTTCATCGCCGAGGGTCCGTTGGTGGTGCGCCGGGCGGTCGAGGCCGGGTACGAGCCGATCTCCTTCCTGCTGGCTCCGGCTTGGGTGGAACGCTTGGCCGATGTCTGGTCGGCCACCGCGGCGCCGGTCTATCGGGCCGAGCCAGACGTGATCGAGGGCCTGACCGGCTTCCACGTCCATCGCGGGGCCCTGGCCGCCTTGCGCCGGCGCCAACTCTGGAGTCTGGACGACCTGCTGGGGCTGGACCGGTTGGTGGTGGTGGAGGACTTGGTCGACCACTCCAACCTGGGCGCCGTGGTGCGCTGCGCGGCCGGCCTGGGCTGGGACGGCCTGGTGGTCTCGGCCGGTTCGGCCGACCCGCTCTACCGGCGGGCGGTCAAAACTTCGATGGGAGCGGTCTTCGTCCTGCCCTGGGCCCGGGCGGCGGCCGGCGTCGACCTGCCGGATCGTCTACGCCAGGCCGGTTTCAGTCTGATCGCCCTGTCGCCGGGGGCCGGCGCCGTCGACCTGGCTCAGGCGGCGGCTCAATCGGTCCAGGGCCGGTCGGCCCTGCTACTGGGGGCGGAGGGGCCGGGGCTGAGCCCGTCGTGGCTGGCGGCGGCCGACCAGGTGGTCCGGATTCCGATGTGGCGCGGCCTCGACTCCCTCAACGTCGCGACGGCGGCCGCCATCGCCTGTTACGCGCTGGGGCCGGCCGGGTCGCCCTCCGGGCGGAAGGGCTCGATGGGGGAGACCGGCCAATCGGCCGGGTAGCGGTAGGACACCTCTTGGTGGCTGGTCTGGAGCCGGCCGCGCATCCGGGAGCTGAGCCGGTCGCCGAAGACGGTGCCGCCCAGATGGTCGGTCTCATGCTGCAGGCAGCGGGCCAGCAGGCCGCTGCCGACGATCTCGAGCGGCCGGCCGTCCTGGTCCTGGCCCCGGCAGACGGCCCAGTCGGGCCGGGCCAGGGGAGCGTAGGCCCCGGGCAAGGACAGGCAGCCCTCCTCCTCGCTGACCAGGTGGCGGTCTCGTCCGGTCGGCAGCTCCACCACCGGATTGCAGATCGCTCCGACCAAGACCCGGCCGTCGGCGTCGGGGCAGCGGAAGATGAAGAAGGAACGGTCGTCGCCGACCTGGGTCGAGGCCAAACCGACCCCGTCGGCCGCCGACATGGTGGCGAACATGTCACGCAAGAGATCATGGAAGGCGGCGTCGAAGCTCACGACCGGCCGGGTGGGCCGGTGCAGGACGGACTCGCCCCAGCGGGTGATGCGAAGAACTCGCCCACCTTGGAGCAGACTCCCCAAAGGCGTGGTCTCGGTCGAGGTCGGCTCTGGCACGCGGTCAGGTTATACGATTCGTCGGCGCGGCGCTTGCCCCGGCCGGTGGGTCGGCCCAGGCTGTGAAGGTGAGCGACGCCCGCCTGGCCGACTTGCTGCCCGCCTATCTGGAGCAGCTGTCCGACCGCAACGTCTCGCCCGCCACGCGGCGGGCCTACGGCGGCGACCTGACCCGCTTGATCGACTTCCTGGCCGGGCGCGGACTGAGCCGGTTGGACCAGATCGGCCCGCGCGACCTGCGGGCTTGGTTGGCCGACGGCCTGCAAAGCGGACTCAGCCGGGGCACCGGCCAACGGCGGCAAGCCGCTTTGCGTGGTTTCTGGGCTTGGGCGGTCCGGACCGGTCAGGCCTCGGCCGACCCCAGCGCCGCCCTGGGCTCGATCAAGGTCCGCCGCCGCTTGCCGGCCGGCTTGAGCCAAACCGAGGCCCGCCGGTTGATGGAGGCGTTGTCGGACCGTCTGGGCGAGGAGGACACGGCCGAGGCGGCCCGCGATCTGGCCATCTTGGAAGTGCTCTACGCCAGCGGCGTCCGGGTGGCCGAGCTGTGCGGTCTGGAGCTCGACTCGCTGGATCGGGCCCGCGGCCTGGCCCGAGTCCTAGGCAAGGGCGACAAGGAACGCTCGGTCCCGTTGGGCGACCCGGCCTGGCGGGCGGTCGAGACCTGGCTGGGCCGGCGCGCCGAAGTGGCCACGGCCCGCTCCGGCCGGGCCCTCTTCCTGGGCCTGAGGGCCGGGGCCCGGATCGACCCGCGGGTGGTGCGGCGGCTGGTCCACCGCGCCCTGGGCCTGGTGGACGGGGCCCCCGACCTCGGCCCGCACGGTTTGCGCCACGCCATGGCCACCCACCTGCTGGAGGGCGGGGCCGACCTCAGGACGGTCCAAGAGGTGTTGGGCCACGCCTCCGTCGCCACCACCCAGCTGTACACCCACGTCACCTCGGAGCGGCTGCGGGCGGTTTTCGAACAAGCCCACCCGCGGGCCTGACCCGGCGCCCGGGCCGGTGGGAACTTAGGTCTAGGTCAAGGCAGGAACTGGGCCGGGTCGACCAGTCGACCGTCGACCCAGACCTGGAAGTGGAGGTGGCAGCCGGTCGACAGCCCGGTGCTGCCGACCGAGCCCACCGTCTGGCCCGCCGTCACCGTCTGGCCGACCGCCAGGTCGAAGGCCTGGGCGTGGTTGTACCCCGTCACCAGATGGTGGCCCTGGACCTGGCCATGGTCGATCAGAAGGCGGTTCCCGTAAGCCGAGTCGAAGCCGACCTGGACCACTCGGCCGGATTGGGCGGCCGCCAGCGGAGCTCCGCAAGGTGCCGCCAGGTCGATCCCGTCGTGCAATTTCCAAACCCCCAGGATGGGGTGCAGGCGGAGCCCGAAGGGGGAGCTGACCTGGCCTTGGACCGGGGTCCGCAGGCCGGAGGCCAACAGTCGGGCCCGCTCGGCCTGGCGCTGAAACGCGGCCTGGGCGGCGCTGGCCGGGATCAGCCGGACCTGACGGTCGGGCAGCAGGCTGAGCGGGTCGATGTAGGTCTGGCCCCGCCGGGCCCCGAAGTGCAGACAGGCCAGCACGGAACAGCCCAGATGGCCCGGGACGAGCAGGCCGATGACGTCGCCGGCCGCCACCGTCTGGCCGGTCTGGACCAGCGGTTCCAACGGCTCGTAGGTGGTCGAGAGGTCGCCGTGGTCCAAACTGACCAATCCGCGGCCGGCCACTTGGCCGGCGAAGTGGACCACGCCGTCCAGAGCCGCCAAAACCGGTTGGCCGGGGTCGCCGGCCAGGTCGACGCCCCGGTGCCCGGATACCCAGGGCTGGTCCGGCGGGTCGAAGCGACGGGTCAGAGGGCCGGGCAGCGGGGACTGGGCCGACGGCCCCGGGTCGCCCTGGGCCACCCGGCCGGGGCCGGCCCCGGCCAAGACGACGGCCAGAACGAGGACGATGGCTTTTCTCACGCCCAGACCATGGCCGGCCGGGCCGGCGGGCGGTCGGACTGGGCCCGGCCTGGGGACGGGCCGACCGCGTTCCCCCCGGCCTGTGGACGGCCCCGACGCCCCGGCGGTCAAGCCAAGTGCGGCGCGGGCGCCCACCAGAGCGAGACGCGATGTTATTGCGTTCGTACATTATGTTGGATTAGCGAAAGCATTGACAGAGTTCCAGAGCGGGCGATTAAAATGCCCTCCAAAGTCGGTCAATGAAGACGAGAGCTGGTTTATCAATCAGTTATTCCGCGGTGTCCTCGCGCCCATGAATTCAAATGGCGGTGGCCGTGCCTTCATCGGGCGGGGGCGCGACCACCGGCGGGACTGGGCTCCGACCGCTTGGTCCGCCCGGTCGGGTCGCCTGGTTCGCCGGCCCGGCCCCTGGTCGAGGTCGACCGGGTCGTCCGAGGGATCCGAAGGGAGGCTTTGAATTGCGCAGATTGACCGCTGAGATCGTCGTGGTGGGCGGCGGCGCGACCGGCTGTGGCATCGTGCGGGACTGCGCCATGCGCGGTTTCAAAGCCGTTTTGGTGGAGCGCGGCGACATCGCCCAAGGCACCTCCGGACGCTTCCACGGCGCCGTCCACTCGGGCGGCCGTTACGTCGTGGCCGACCCCGGCTCGGCCGCCGAATGCGTCCAAGAGAATTCCATCATCACCCGGATCCACGCCGACGCGGTCGAGACCACCGGTGGTTTCTTCATCTCGGTGGCCGGCGACGATCCCGAGTTCCCCGACCGATTCGTGGCCGGGGCCAAGATCGCCGGCATGCCCTGCCAAGAACTGTCCTTGGCCGAGGCGCTGCGCCTGGAGCCCAGGATCAACCCGTGCACCGAGCGCGTGATGTCGGTCCATGACGCCACCGTCGACGTCTGGAAGCTGTGCTGGGGCGCGGTCCGGTCGGCACAGGCCCACGGGGCCCAGGTCCTGACCTACACCGTCCTGACCGGCGTCGAGGTGGTGTCCGGCCGAGTCCAGGCCGTGCGCTGCCTGGACCGTCGCCGGGACGAGGAAGTCGTCATCGACTGCGACTTCTTGATCAACGCCTCCGGCCCCTGGGCCGGCCAGGTGGCGCGTCTGGCCGGGGTCGACGACGTCGCCGTGGTGCCCGGCCGGGGCGTCATGGTGGCGATGGGCCATCGCCTGGTCAACCGCATGGTCAACCACTTGGTCAAGCCGGCCGACGGCGACATCGTCATCCCGGTCCACACCACCTGCGTCATCGGCACCACCGACATCAAGGTGGACCAGCCGGACGACCTGGCCATCCCCCGGGCCGAGGTGCAGAAGATGCTGGACTGCGCCGAATTGTTGGTGCCCGGCTTCCGTCAGGCCCGGGCCATGCACGCCTGGGCCGGGGCCCGGCCCTTGATCAAGGACGCGCGGGTGTCCGAGTCCGACACCCGGCACATGAGCCGGGGCATGTCGGTGATCGACCACGGCAGCCGCGACGGCGTGGCCGGTCTCATGACCATCGGCGGGGGCAAGCTGACGACGTACCGGCTGATGGCCCGTAACGTGGTGGACGCGGTCTGTCGCCAGTTGGGCCAGGAACGGGACTGCCGGACCGACCAGGAGGCCGTGCCGGGATCCGAGTCGGGCCGGACTTATCGCTTGGCCAGCCGCCTCGAGACCAACCAGCGGCGCGACGCCGACCAGATCGTCTGCGAATGCGAATTGGTCTCGGCTCGGACCGTGGTCGACTTCCTGGACCAGAACCCGGACGCCTCGCTGGACGATCTGCGCCGGCAGACCCGCTTGGGCATGGGGCTGTGCCAGGGCGGCTTCTGCTCTTGGCGGGCGGTCGGGGCGGCCTGCCAGGCCGAGGCCATGACGCCCGAGCGGGCGGTGGCAGCGCTGAGGCGTTTCTTGGCCAACCGCTGGATCGGGCTGTGGCCGGTCCTCTACGGCGACCAGCTCAAACAAACTGCGCTTAACCATTGGATCCTGGTCGGAACTCTCGACCTCGACCATCTGCCTCAGTCCGGTCCGACGGTGCTTTGAACCGGTCCCAGACCCGTCGTGGCGCGACTGAGAGAGGGCAATTAGCAAAGGAGATGATATGCCCGAGAAGAAGTATTTAGTAGGCGTCGATTGCGGCACCACCAGCAGTCGGACGGTGATATTCGATTTCAAAGGGACCATGATCGGTTACGGCCAGGTCATGAATCCGCTGACCTACCCCGGCGTGGGTCGAGTCGAGTGCGACGGCCCGGCCTTGATCGAGACCTTGTACGAGTCGACCCGGCGGGCCTTGCAGGCCACTGAGATCGATCCCGAGGAGATCGCCGGCATCAGCTTCGACATGTTCCGAGGCACCATGATGACGCGCGACGCCGAGGGCGGCTTCACCCACCCGATCATGATCTGGCAGGACCTGCGCGGGGCCGAGGTGCTGCAGCTGATGGCCGACAAGCTGGCCGCCAAGGGCATGAGTCTGGCCGACCACTACGACCTCTGCGGCATGCCCCTGGGCACGGTCGCCTCCAGCACCCGTTTGGTCTGGCTGATGGAGAACAAGCCGGAGCTGTACGCCCAGGCCACCCGGATCCACACCGTCATGGGCTTGCTGACCGGGGCCTACGGGGCCGACGACTACTACGACGACCTCAACGACACGCCTTGGCTGACCTTGAACGACGAGACCTTCCAGTACTCGCCCAAGATCTGCGACGCCTTCGGCGTCGACATGGACAAGTTGGCCCCCCTGCGCCAGTCCGGCCAGATCATCGGGCAGGTCACCCCCCAGGTGGCCGCCGCCACCGGTCTGGCCGTCGGCACCCCGCTGGTGATGGGCACCGGCGACCAGCAGTCCGGCTGCCTGGGCTGTGGCTGCGTGTCCGAGGGCATGGGTTACGCCTGCGGCGGCACGGCCGGCATCACGGCCGGTAAGTCGGCCAAGTTGCTGCGCGACCCCGAGCGGAAGTGCTACATCGTCGGCACCCCGGACGGCATCTACGAGTTGGAGTCGCAGTCCAACGCCGCCGGCAGCGCCTTCAAGTGGGTCAAGCAGGAGTTCTGCGACGTCGAGGAGTTGACCGCCCGTTACCTCGGCCTGGAGGTCTATGACTTCTTGACCCAGGCGGCCAAGAAGTCGCCGCCCGGGGCCAACGGCGTCTTCTTCCTGCCCTATCTGTCCGGCGCCTACACGCCGCATTACGACGAGAACGCCCGGGGCACCTTCACCGGCTTCACCTTCGCCCACACCCGCAACGACCTGGTCCGGGCCACCATGGAGGGCGTCTGCTTCGACATCAAGGACCTCTTGACGGCGATGGTCGACGCCAATGTGCCGGACTACAGCGTCATCCGCCTGACCGGCGGCATCTCGCGCTCGGAGTTCTGGTGCCAGATGCAGGCCGACATTTACAACCGTCCCTGTGAGACGGTGGAATGCGAGGAAGCCACGGCGCTGGGTTGCGCCATGGTGGCGGCGGTCGGCGTGGGGGTCTACAAAGACTTCGCCGAGGCGGCCCAGAACATGGTCCAGGTCAAGCGCCGCTACGAGCCCGACCCGGCCGTGGTGGAACGCTACGAGGACGCCTATCAGACCTGGAAGGGTCTGTTCGACGCCCTGCACGGCGAGGCCTTCGACTCGGTCACGGCCTTCCAAGAGAAGTACCGCGACCGCTGATCGGTTAGCCGTCGACCGGCCCGAGCCGGTCGAGGGCCGACCCGGACGACCGTCGGGGCGCTCCCGCCTCGCCTCGACGGTCGCCGGATCGACCCGCCCGGAATCGGTCCGGGCGGTCGGACCAGGCCGGATCGACCGCCCGGACCGACCGGTCGGGGGTCTTGGCGCGGTCCTGTAGTATGTCCAACGGTCTTCGCCCCGGCGGAGGCACATCGCACGTCGATCGTCCGCCAACCGCTGTTGGGTGGGCCGGCTCTCGTGGGTCCCACGGGTGAGAGCCGGTGTCGGCGTCAGGTGGCGCCCAGGCGCCAGGCAACTCGAACGGGTCCTCGCCGATCCGACAGAAAGGACAGCTATGGCCGTCGTGACAGCTCGTCAGCTGCTGGAGAACGGGGTCCATTTCGGACACCAGACTCGTCGCTGGAACCCCAAGATGAAGCGCTACATCTTCACCGAGCGCAATTCGATCTACATCATCGACCTGCACCAGTCGATCACCTGCATCGACCAGGCCTACGCCTTCGTCAAGGAGACGGTCGCCCGGGGCGGCCAAGTCCTCTTCGTCGGCACCAAGAAGCAGGCCCAAGAGACGGTGGCCGAGCAGGCCACCCGCGTCGGCATGCCGTACGTCAATCAGCGTTGGCTGGGCGGGATGCTGACCAACTTCCCGACCATGGTCAAGCGGATCCAGCGCCTCAAAGAGCTGGAGTCGATGGATCTGGGCAACGTCGCCAGTTCCGGCCGGACCAAGAAGGAGCTGCTCGGCCTGAGCCGCGAGCGCGACAAGCTGGCCAAGTCCCTGGGCGGCATCCGTGACATGGCCCGTCTGCCCCAGGCGGTCTGGATCGTCGACACCAAGAAAGAACACCTGGCGGTCGACGAGGCCCGTAAGCTCAAGATCCCGATCATCGCCATCCTCGACACCAACTGCGATCCGGACGAGGTCGACTACCCCATCCCGGGCAACGACGACGCCATCCGGGCTGTCTCCTTGCTGACGCGGGTGATCGCCGACGCCGCCGCCGACGGCCTGTTGGCCCGGTCGCAGCAGGTCGTGGCCAGCCCTCAGGACGAGGCCGCCGAGCCGATGCCGGACTGGGAGCGCGAGCTGCTGGCCAGCGGCGCTCCGGCCGCTCCTCAGGAGGAAGCCGCCGAGCCGACCGAAGCTGCCGGGCCGGTGGCTGAGCCGGTCGAAGCGGTCGTGCCGGTGGCCGTGCCGGTCGAACCGGTGGCTGAGCCGGTCGCAGCGGTCGAGCCGGCCGCCCAGCCGGAACCGCCGGCGCAGGCCGCCCCCGAGTCAGCCTGACCAGACCTTAAGACATCAGACCTTCGACATAGAGACGAGAACGACATGGCCATCGCCGCCGTAGATGTCAAGAAGCTCCGCGACGCCACCGGCGCCGGGATGATGGACGCCAAGAAGGCTTTGATCGAGGCTGAGGGCGACTTCATCAAGGCGGCCGAACTGCTCCGCATCACCGGCGCGGCCAAAGCGGCCAAGCGCTCCGACCGCGAGGCCGCCAACGGCATCGTGGCGGCCTACGGGCACAGCCTGATCCAGCTGGGGGCCGAGACCGACTTCGTGGCCAAGAACCAGGAGTTCGTCGAGCTGGCCGAGACCATCGTGGCGGCGATCGACCAGGCCGGCGCCGAGTCGGTCGAGGCCGCCGCCGCCGTCGCCCTGCCGGCTGGCCCGACCGTGGCCGAGGCCGTGGCCGCCCTATCGGGCAAGATCGGCGAGAAGATCGAGCTGGTCCAGGTGGCCCACTTCAGCGGTGACGCCCACGTCTATCTGCACCGTCGCTCGCAGGACCTGCCGCCGCAGGTCGGCGTGTTGGTGGAGTACGTCGGCTCGGACGAGAAGGTGGTCCACCAGGTCGCCCTCCAGATCGCCTCGATGAGCCCGATCTACGTCCAGCCGGACGACGTGCCGGAGCAGGTGGTGGCCGACGAGCGGCGTATCGCCGAGGCCAAGGCGCGCGAGGACGGCGCCCCGGAGAAGGCCATCGACCGCATCGTCCAGGGCCGGCTGCAGGCTTTCCTGCGCGACGTCTGCTTGCACGATCAGGCCGCGGTGGCCCAAGAGGGCTCCACCGTCGGCCAACTGTTGGCCCAAGCCGGAGTCACCATCAAGCGTTTCGTGCGCTTCTCGGCTGGCGCCTGATCTAGGCGCCAGGGCCATTCGGACCCACCGCGAGGAGGATCATGCCCGACACCCCAGTTTTCAAGCGGGTCATGCTGAAACTGTCCGGCGAGGCTTTCGGGGGCGGTCGGATCGGAGTCGACCCCGACGTGGTGGCCGGTCTGGCCGATGAGATCGCCCAGGTCGTCCGGTCCGGCGTCGAGGTCGCCATCGTGGTCGGCGGCGGCAATTTCTTCCGCGGCGCCGAGTTGCAGAACCGGGGCATGGACCGGGCCCGGGCCGACTACATCGGCATGCTGGGCACGGTCATGAACTGCCTGGCCCTGCAGGACTTCTGCGAGAAGGCCGGCATCGACACCCGGGTCCAAACCGCCATCACGATGGGCCAGGTGGCCGAACCGTACATTCCCCGCCGCGCCATCCGGCACCTCGAGAAGGGCCGGGTCGTCATCTTCGGGGCCGGCTCCGGCCAACCTTTCTTCTCCACCGACACGGTGGCCGCCCAACGGGCGCTGGAAGTCGGTTGTGAAGTCATCTTGATGGGCAAGCAGGGCGCCGACGGGGTCTACGACGACGATCCCCGGACCAACCCGGCGGCCCGTAAATTCGACGACCTGAGCTACGACGAGTTCTTGACCCGCAATCTCAAGGTGGCCGACGCCACCGCCATCTCGATGGCGCGCGAGCACGGTCTGCCCATGGTCTTCTTCTGTTTGGACACCCCCGGCAACATCATCCGGGTGATCCAAGGCCAGCCCATCGGCACCACCGTCCATCCCTGAGCGTCCCCAACTCGGTCCGATTCCGCTAACGTGATCGCCAACCGCCACATTCGAGGAAGTGACACCGTGATTCCCGACATCATCGCCGGCGCCGAGACCAAGATGGCCCACGCCGTCGATTTCGCCCAAGAAGAGTTCGCCGCCATCCGGACCGGTCGGGCCCATCCAGCCATGTTCTCCAAGCTGAGCGCCGATTACTACGGCGCCGCCACTCCGCTGCAGCAGTTGGCCAGCTTCCAGGTGCCGGAGGCCCGCACCATCATCATCACGCCCTACGACCAAGGCGCCCTGGCCCAGATCGAGCGCGCCATCCGTGACTCCGACCTAGGCGTCAACCCGTCCAACGACGGCCATTCCATCCGGGTCGTGCTGCCGGTCCTGACCGAGGAGCGGCGCAAGGAGTACGTCAAGCTGGCTCGCACCAAAGCCGAGGAGGGCCGGGTCGCCATCCGCAACGTCCGCCGCCACGCCAACGACGCCGTGCACAAACTGGTCAAGGACCACCAATCCGGCGAGGACGAGGCCAAGAAGGCCGAGAAGCAGCTGGACGGCTTGACCAAGAAGCACAGCGACGCGGTGGACGACCTGCTCAAACGTAAAGAAGCCGAACTGCGCGAGGTCTGATGCCGAGCGACGCCACTCCCACCGACCCCGACTCCGGCGGTCGGACCGGCCCCAACCGGGAGAGCCATCTGGGCCAGGCCGCCGAGTCGGTCAACCGCCACATCGAGGCCATCAACCAGCGGGCCGGGCGCAATCTGCTGGCTTCCCTGGCGGTCGCCATCGGGCTCATCGCGGTGGCCGGCGCCGCCCTGCTGTGGTGCCGTTGGGGCTTCGTCCTGTTGGTCGGGTTGGCTCTGCTGGGCGGCGTCTGGGAGTTGAACCGGGCCCTGCGCCGCCAAGCCGGTCTGAGGCCGGCCCTGCCCCCTCTGATGGTCGGCGGCCTGCTCCTGCTGGGCGGGGTCTACGCCGCCAGCGGCGGCTGGCCGGCCCTGGCCGCCCTGTGGTCGGCCGGCGACGTGCTGCTGGGCGGGCTGGCTCTGACCACTCTGGCTTGCTTGGTCTGGCGCCTGCCCGGCGGGACCGAGGGCTACCTGCGCGACATCGCCGCCAGCCTCTTCATCCTGGCCTACCTGCCCCTGCTGGGCAGCGCCATCATGGTGACCCTGGCCCAGCCGGACGGATCCCAGCGCATCGCCCTCTTCATCGTCAGCGTGGTCGGCTGCGACACCGGGGCCTACGTCACCGGCGTCTTGTTCGGACGGCGCCGGATGGCCCCGCGGATCTCGCCCGGCAAGACCTGGGAGGGCACGATCGGCGGCCTGGTCTGGGCCGGAGGGCTCGGCGTCGGCTGGGGCTGGTTCTGTCAGATCGAGTGGTGGCGGGCCCTGGTCGTGGCCCTGGCCGTGGCCGTCGTCTCGGTGCTGGGCGACCTGGTGGAGTCGGCCGTCAAACGCGACCTGGGGCTGAAAGATCTGGGCCATCTGCTGCCCGGCCACGGCGGCATCATGGACCGGATCGACTCTTACGTGGTGGCCGCGCCGGTGGCCTGGCTGGCCATGGCGATCTGCCTGCCGGTCGGCTGAGGGCGCTTCGGCGGCCGGGAGCCGGCCGTCAGCCGGCTCGGACGGTCGATTCCAGCCCGGGGGCGCGTCGCCCGGTTGGGCTGGCCGCCTATGCTTGAGCCGAGATGTCCGATCCAACCGTGCCCCTGCGTCTGATGGCACCGACTCCGCCCCGCGGCAAGCCGCCTCGGCATTGGGCCGACCTGACCGTGCCGGATCGTTTGGAGGCGGTGGCGCGGGCCGGTCTGCCCAGCTTCCGGGCCAAGCAGATCGCGGCCCACTACTGCCACCACCTGTCCGGCCAGCCGGCCGACTGGACCGACCTGTCGGTCGACCACCGCCATCGGGTGGCGGACCTCTTCCCCGAACTGCTGCACTGGTTGGGCGACCGGCAGTGCGACGACGGCGCCACGGTCAAGAGCCTCTACCGACTGTTCGACGGCGAACTGGTCGAGACCGTCCTGATGCGTTACGGCCTGACCGAACAGGCGACGGTCGGTCCGCGCGGGCTGCGTAGCACCCTGTGCGTCTCCAGCCAGGCCGGCTGCGGCATGGCCTGTCCCTTCTGCGCCACCGGCCAACTGGGTTTGAGACGCAATCTGTCCACCGCCGAGATAGTCGAGCAGATCCGTCTGGGGGCGCGCTGCCTGGCCGACGGCGCCCTGCCCGGCGGGCCCGGCCGATTGCACAACGTCGTCTTCATGGGCATGGGCGAGCCACTGGCCAACTACCGCTCCGTCCTGGCCGCCATCCGCCAGACCACGGCCCCGGCGCCGGCTGGTTTCGGCTTGTCCGCCCGCGGCTTGACGGTCTCGACCTGCGGTCTGGTCCCGGCCATCGAGAAGCTGTCCCAAGAGGGACTGCCGGTCACCTTGGCGGTCTCTCTGCACGCCCCCGACGACGATCTGCGCGACCGTCTGGTGCCGGTCAACCGGCGCTGGCCGGTGGCCCGACTGCTGGACGCGGCCTGGGGTTACGCCCAGGCCACCGGCCGGCGGGTCTCGATCGAATACGCCCTCATGCGTGACCTCAACGATCAGCCGGCCCGGGCCGACCACTTGGCCGAGCTGTTGCGGGCGCGCGGCCACTGGGGCTGGTTCCACGTCAATCTGATCCCCCTCAACCGGGTGCCCGGCTCACCCTGGACGGCCTCCCGGCGGCGGGACCAGGACGCCTTCCGGCGCCGGCTGGAGGCGACCGGCGTGCCGGTCACGGTGCGCGACTCCCGCGGTCAAGAGATCGACGGGGCCTGCGGCCAACTGGCCGCCAACTGGCGGCAGACGGAGCCCGACCGGCCCGGGCCAGCCGAGGCGGACCACCCTCGACCCGACGGGTCCGTGCCAGACTAGGGGGGTGCCAGCGCGCGACATCGTCATTCTAGGTTCGACCGGTTCGGTCGGCGGCCAAGCCGTCGACCTGGTCCGAAGCCATCCAGATTGGTTCCGGGTGGTGGGGCTAGCCGCCGGCGGGTCCCAGATCGAGCGCCTGGCCGAGCAGGTGGCCCAGACCGGGGCCACCACGGTGGCCGTGCCCGACGCGGCGGCGGCCGACCGTCTGACGGCCCAATTGGGCCGACTGGGTCTGAGCGACCGGCGGGTCTGGGCCGGGCCCGCGGCGATGGTCGAATTGGCCGGGTCGCCCTGTCACTGCGTCCTCAACGCCCTGCCCGGTTTCGCCGGCTTGGAGCCGACCCTGGCCACTTTGGCGGCCGGGACCAGGCTGGCCCTGGCCAACAAGGAATCCTTGGTGGCGGGCGGCCCCCTGGTGCGGCGAGCGGCCCGGCCCGGTCAGATCGCCCCCGTCGACTCGGAGCACTCGGCCCTGGCCCAAGCCCTGCGCGGCGGCCGGGCCGAAGAGGTCCGCCGTCTGGTCTTGACCGCCTCGGGCGGTCCCTTCCGAGGCCGCAGCCGGGTCCAGCTGGCCCAGGTCACGGCCGCCCAGGCCTTGGCCCACCCGACCTGGCGAATGGGCCGGGTCATCACCGTCAATTCCGCCACCATGGTCAATAAGGGTTTGGAGTTGATCGAGGCCGCCCGGCTCTTCGACGTCGCCTTGGACCGAATCGAAGTGGTCGTGCACCCCCAGTCGATCGTCCACTCGATGGTCGAGTTCTATGACGGCTCGACCCTGGCCCAGTGCTCGCCGCCCGACATGCGCCTGCCCATCGCCTTGGGCTTGAGCTGGCCGGACCGCTTGCCCCAGGCGATCGCACCGCTCGACTGGTCCGGCGCCCAGAGCTGGACCTTCGAGCCCTTGGACGCCGTCACCTTCCCCGCCGTCGATCTGGCCCGCCGGGTGGGCCAGATCTCCGGCACCGCTCCGGCGGTCTTCAACGGCGCCAACGAGGTCCTGGTGGACGCCTTCTGCGAGGGTCGGATCGGCTTCCTCGACATCGTCGACCGATTGACCGCCGTGGTCGACCGGCACCTGGGCGGCACCGCTCCGGCGGCCGGCCCCGGGGCCGTTTTCGTGGCCGACGCCGACCTCGCTCTGGAGGCCGTCCAGCGGGCCGACGCCTGGGCCCGGGCGGCGGCTGAGGACTTCATCGATGGAAAGGGCGCCACCGTATGAGCACCGTCTGGCAGATCGGGGCGGCGGTGATCTTCTTCGCCCTCATCTTGGTCTCGGTCGGCCTGCACGAGCTGGGCCACTTCATCCCCAGCAAGCTGTTCGGGGTCAAGGTGACTCAGTTCTTCATCGGCTTCGGCAAGAACCTATGGAAGACCCGCCGGGGCGAGACCGAGTACGGCGTCAAGCTGATCCCGCTGGGCGGTTACGTCCAACTGGTCGGCATGTACCCGCCCCAACGCCCGGGTAAGGACACGCGGCTGAAGCGGCTGGCCGACTCGGCCCGGGCGGCCGAGTGGGAGCGGATCAGCCCCGCAGACGTGGCCTCGGGCCGCCTGTTCTACCAACGTCCGATCTGGCAGCGCCTGATCGTGATGGCCTCCGGCGTGGCCATGAACCTGCTGGTGGCCTTCCTGCTCTTCAGCGGCGTCAACTTGGGCTACGGGCAGTACCAGCCCCAGCTGACCGTCCAAACCGTCCAGGCCTGCCTCGACCCGACCGCGGCCATCTGCCAGGCCACCCCGGCCGGAGCCGCCGGCCTGGCCCCGGGCGACCGTCTGATCAGTCTCAACGGTCTGGCCCACGACTCGTGGGACGACTTCTCCAACGCCATCCGGAGCAATGCCGACGGTCCGGTCGCCCTGGTCGTGGACCGCCCCGGCCGCGGCCTGGTCGAATTGCCCACGGTGCCGGGCCAGCTGCGCCAAACGGTCGACCCCCAAGATCCCGGGCGGACCGTCGCGGTCGGCTTCCTGGGCGTCAGCCCGACCTACGAGCGGGTCGCGGTGGGCCCTTTGACGACGCTGTCCGAGATGGGCCAGATGGTCCGTTTGGCGGTCGGGGCCCTGATCGACCTGCCGGTCTCGACGGTCGAAACCGTGATCGACCTGGTGACCGGCGCGCCCCGGGACGAGAACAGCCCCATCAGCGTGGTGGGGGCCTCGATCGTGGCCGGCCAGGTGGTGGCGGCGCCGGGCCTGGAGACTGGCTCGAAGGTCGCCCTGTACCTCCATCTGTTGGCCCAGCTCAACCTGTTCGTGGCCATTTTCAACCTGGTGCCCTTGCTGCCCTTCGACGGCGGGCACATCGCGGCCGCGATCTTCGAGGGCTTGCGGCGGGCCTGGTCTAAGCTCCGGGGCCGGCCCGACCCCGGCCCGGCCGACACCGCCAAACTGATGCCGGTGGCCTGGGTGGTGGGAGGCGCGCTGGTGCTCGTCTTCCTAGTTCTGATCGTGGCCGACATCGTCAGCCCGGTCAGCCTGCTGTGAGCGGGCGTCTCGGAAAGGACCCTCTGTGACTGTCAACCTCGCCTTGTCGGACAGGCCGACGATTCTGGCCCACCGCCGGCCGTCGCGTCAGATCGCGGTCGGCGCGGTCCCGGTGGGCGGCACGGCGCCGATCTCGGTCCAGTCCATGACCACCACCAAGACCGTCGACGTCGACGCCACCT
>JAIRYW010000046.1 GCA_031267645.1 Propionibacteriaceae bacterium | reverse complement strand
TGCTGGTGTGGGCCGGCATGCGGGGGGTGGTGACCTTGGCCGCCGCCCAGACCCTGCCCGTCACGACGCCGCACCGGTCCTTGCTGATCCTGATCGCCTTCGGCGTGGCCAGTCTGTCGCTGCTGCTGCAAGGCGGCAGCCTGTCCGTGCTGTCCCGCGCTCTGGGTCTGATCGGGCGCGACCAACCCCCCGAGGGCGAGGCCACCCGGCTGGACCACGAGTTGGGCGAGGCCGCCCTGCGCGTCCTGGACGACCCCGACCTGGCCCAGCCTGACGGCCAGCCCTACGACCCCAAGCTGTTGGCTCTGACCCGGTTACGTCTGCACGTCACCCGGATCGACCAGCCCGCCCCGGACCAGGACGACGCCGAGGGGCCCGGCCGTCTGGCTCAAGCCCAAGCCGACCTGACGGCCGAGGACGAGGACGACGAGCCCGCCCTGGACACCGTCGAACGCAAACGGCAGTACCGCCAGCTACGCCGTCTGGTCATCCGAGCCATGCGCGAGGCCCTGTTGGAGGCCCGCGCCATCGGGGCCTACTCCACCCGCAGCCTGGCCGACGCCCTGACCCAACTCGACGCCAGTGAGATCAGCCTCGACATCAGAGGTCAGAGCCACTGAGGTCGGTCGCGTCGGGCTGGGCCAGCAGTTCCAACAGGGCCTCGCCGTAGGCCTCCAGTTTGGCCTGGCCGACGCCGGCGATGGCCGACAGCTCGACCTGGTCCCGCGGACGTTGGCTGGCCAGGGCGCGCAAGGTCGAGTCGTGGAAGACGACGTAGGCCGGCAGACCTTTGCTCTTGGCCAAGGCGGCCCGCCAGGCCCGCAGCCGTTCGAACAGCTCTTGATCCTTCGGGTCGAGGTCGCCGGCGGCGGAGCCAGCGGCTGATTTGGCCCGGGCCGACTTGGTCGCGGTCGGGCGCCGGGCCAGATCGCGCCGCAGAGCCACCGGACGTTGGCCTTTCAGGACCTCCCAGCTCAGATCGGTCGCGACCAGGACGCCGTGGCCGCCCGGCCCGATGGCCAGGTCGCCCCGGGCCAGCAGCTGGCGGGTGACGGCCCGCCACTCGACCTCGCTCAAATCCGCCCCCAGGCCCCAGGTGCTGAGCCGGTCGTGCCCGTACGAGGCCACCCGCTCGGTCCGGTGGCCGCGCAGGATGTCGACCAGGTGGCCGGCCCCGAAGTGTTGGCGTTGGCGGTCCAACCGCACCACGGTCGACAGCAGCTTCTGCGCCTCGACCGTGCCGTCCCAAGTCTGAGGCGGATCCAGACAGTTGTCGCAGTTGCCGCAGGGCTCGATCCGCTGGCCGAAATATCCCAACAGGTCGACCCGACGGCACTGGGCCGTCTCGCACAGGGCCAGCATGGCGTCGAGCAAGCGGGTCTGGAGCCGCCGATGCAGGTCGTCGGCCGGGGAGTCGGCGATCATCCGGCGCAACTGCACCACGTCGGCCAGGCCGTAAGCCATCCAGGCCGTGGCCGGTTGGCCGTCGCGGCCGGCCCGACCGGTCTCCTGGTAGTACCCCTCGACGGATTTGGGCAGATCGACGTGGGCCACGAAACGAACATCCGGTTTGTCGATGCCCATGCCGAAGGCGATGGTGGCGACCACCACGACGCCGTCCTGGCGCAAGAAGCGACGTTGCACATCGGCCCGGGTGGCGGCGTCCAGGCCGGCATGGTACGCCCAAGCGTCAACGCCAGCCTGGCGCAAATGGGAAGCCACATCCTCGGTGGTGGCGCGGCTCAAGGCGTAGACGATGCCGCAGTCGCCGGCCTGCTCGGTCTGGATGAAGCGGGTCAGCTGCTGACGGACCTGGGCCTTGGGTTCGATCCGGTAGCGGATGTTGGGCCGGTCGAAGGAGGACACGAAGCTGCGGGCCTGGCCCAGTTCGAGCCGCTCGACGATCTCCTGACGGGTGGCGGCGGTGGCGGTGGCGGTCAGAGCCAGCCGGGGCGTGTCGGGCCAGCGCTGGCCCAGGACGTGCAGGCCGAGGTAGTCGGGGCGGAAGTCGTGGCCCCACTGGGAGACGCAGTGGGCCTCGTCGATGGCGAAGAGGGCGGGACGCCCGGCCTCGATCAAATCCAGACAGGACTCGGTCAGGAGCCGCTCGGGGGCGACGTAGAGCAGGTCGAGGCGACCGGCCAGCCAATCTTGTTCGACTTGACGGCGTTCGGCCGGCCCCTGGGTGGAGTTGAGGTATTCCGCCCGCAAGCCGAGCTGGCGCACGGCCTCGACCTGGTCTTGCATCAAGGCGATCAGGGGTGAGACGACGACGCCCGTGCCGGGCCGGATCAGGGACGGGATCTGATAGCAAAGCGATTTGCCGCCGCCGGTCGGCATCAGGACGACGGCGTCGCCCCCGGCCACGACATGGTCGATGATGTCGGCTTGGCCCCCACGGAACGAGTCGTAGCCGAAGACCTGGCGCAGCAGCTCCAGGGGCGATCTGGACTCGGCCCTTCCGGCCGGCCTCCCAGCCGGAAGGTCGGACGGCCGAGCCGAGGCCGAGCGGCGGCCCGCGACGGACCGCGCGGCCAAAGCGGGGGCGTCGAAAGGCCAGTCCTCGGCCGGCCAGTCGTCGAACTTCGGATCGGGCGGCAGGTCGTAGAACGGATCGGGCGGCTCCTCCTCGAACGGCGGCTCCACGGCAGCGGCGGCGAACGACGGGAAGGGCGGAGCGGCGGACGACGGCCGGCCTGACAAGGGGTCGGGCGGCACGACGGCCAGCGGCGGACCGGGCTCCGCCTCAGGTCCCCCAGCGACAGGTCGGGGACCGCCCCGCTTGGACGGCGGACGGTCGCCCAGGGGACTGGCGCTGGCGACGGGCCGGCTCAAGCGAGGGCCCGGTCCAGGCCGGCCACCAGGTCGCCGGCCAAGTCCTCGGCCGCCTCGACGCCGACCGACAGGCGCAACAGCCCTGGCGTCAGGCCGGCGGCGGCCTGGATCTGGGGCGGCATGGCGGCATGGGTCATCTGCCCGGGATGGCAGACCAACGACTCGACGCCGCCCAAAGACTCGGCCAGGCTGAAGTGGCGCAATCCGTCCAACAGGCGGCGGGCGGCGGACTCGTCGCCGACGTCGAAGCTGACCATGGCCCCGAAGCCGTGCTGCTGGCGGGCGGCCAGGGCGTGGCCGGGATGGGTGGGCAGACCAGGGTAATGGAGAGCGGTCAGGGCCGGGTGGCCGGCGATGGCCGCGACGATGTGGGCGGCGTTGTCACAGTGAGTGCGGACGCGGGGGAAAAGGGTGCGCAGGCCGCGCAAGACCAGGTAGCAGTCGAAGGCCGAAGCGGTCAGGCCCAGCGCGTTGCACCACCAGCGCAGTTCCTCGGCCCGTTCGGCTTGTCCCGCCACCACCAAGCCGCCGACCACGTCGGAGTGGCCGTTGATGTATTTAGTGGTGGAGTGGACCACCACGTCGGCCCCCAGCTGGAGCGGGTTCTGCAGGGCCGGGGACAGGAAGGTGTTGTCGGCCACGACCTGGGCTCCGACGGCGTGGCTGGCCGCGGCCACGGCCGAGATGTCGGTGATCCGCAACAGCGGGTTGGAAGGGGTCTCGACCCAGACCAGGGCCGGTTCGAGCCGGGCGATCAGCTGATCGACCCCGGGGGCGGTCAGATCGGCCAACTCGAGCCGGATCAAGCCGCGCCGGGCGAAGGCGTCGAGCAGGCGCCAGGTGCCGCCGTAACAGTCGTGCGGGGCCAACACCAGGTCGCCCGGCCGGGTCAGAGCGTGCAGACAGGCCGTGATGGCGCCCAGCCCCGAGTTCGTGATCTCGGCTCCCTGGCCCGACTCCAACTGGGCTAGAGCGTCGGCCAGGATCTGACGAGTCGGGTTGTTGGAGCGGGAATAGTCGAAGGGACCGCGCCGGTCGATGTCGTCGAAGGCGTAATTGGTCGACAGATAGATCGGCGGCACCACCGCCCGATAAGCCGGATCGGTGGCCAGACCGGCCCGGGTCGCCACCGTGGCCGGCCGCGGCTCGGGCTGGCTGATCGTCTGGGGGCTGCTCATCGGCGCCTCTCTTTCGTCGCTTCACGGCCCATCATGCCAGGTTCGACTGACAACGCCCCCGGCCGGCCGCCGGGCCGCCGGAGCCTGCCCAAAGCTGTACCGTGGGTACGACGACCATTAGGAGGCCACCGATGTCGAACCCGTACGGGCCGGGCCCCGCCGGCGGCTGGCCCCAGGGGCCTGGTTTCGAGTCTCCGCCCGGCCAACCGACCTACGACCCACCCCCAGGACAACCCAATCCCGCCCCTGGCCAACCGGCTCCGGGCCCGACCCCTGTCCCACCCACCACGGGCCAACCCAGCTATGGCCCACCCACCACCGGCCAACCGCCCTACGGCCCACCCGCCGGCCGACCCGGCGCCGGGACCAACCAACCGGCTTACGGCCCCCTCCCCGGCCAACCCGGCTTCGGCCCCCCTGGCTCCGGCCAACCCAACTTCGGCCCGCCCAGCGGCCAACCCGCTTTCGGCGTCCCCGGCGGACCACCTGCCTCGGGCCCGTCGGCGGACCCGGCTTGGAGTGGTGGCCCAGCCAGCGCTCAGGCGTTCGCCAGTTCGGACTGGACCGGTCCGGGCAGCCAACCGCTGGGCTCCTGGGGGGCGTCCGATCCAGCCCCGCCGCCGCCCAACCGCGGCCGACTGGGCGGATTGCCGCCCGGCACCGTCATCGTCGCCGTCCTCTTAGTGGTGGCCCTGGTGATCGGGGCGGCCTGGTGGTTCTTCGGCCGTCAACCGGCCCCCCGGCCCCGGCCCAGCTCCCCACCGACCGTCCCCGCCGCCACCGTCACGCCGTCCGGCCCGACCTCGGGACCGACCAGCCAGTCGCCCGGCCCCAGCTCCTCCCCGGCCCCGCCCGGGTCAAGCCTGGCCGACTACCTGCCGGTGCCGCCCGGGGCGGCCTTGCCGCTGGGCCGATCCGGTCTGGCCGGCGACTTCGAATACGTCGTCAACTCGGTCCAGCTCAGCCACGACCCCATCTTCGAGCTCTTCCCGCCCCAAGGCGTCTTCGTCATCGTCAACCTGACCGTCACCCTGCGCGGAACGGCCCCGACCAGCGGCGTCTTCTACAACTCAGACGTGGCCGTGCTCGAGGTCGGCGGAACCCAACACATGGCCAGCGGCCACAGCGTGATGTTCGAGGACGCCCTCACCGTCGCCCTACTGGAGCCGAACCAGCCGGTCCGAGGCAACATCGTCTTCGACCTACCGCCGGACGCCACCGCCGGCGCCGTCCTGATCGGAGCCGACTTCACCCTTGGCCGCACCGTCAAACTCGACCTCGGCTTGACCTAGGTCGGGGCTGAGGCGGGAGCTGATCGATCAGCTCCCGCCCGAGAGGCGCTCAGCCGCCGGTCGGGACGTGGAAGAAATCGCGCAGGCGCCGGCCCCGGCGGCGACCGTGGCGTAGAAATAGCCCGCTGGCCCCGACACCGATCAGCACGGCGCCCAAACCGAGGACGAGCCAGAGCGTCGATCCGGCGGTCTCGGGCCCAGCCAGACGCCGCGCCTGCACGGCGACGACGATCAGGCCGGCCAGCGCCAGCTGCAATCCCAGCGACAGCAGCCAGACCCACAGCACGACGCCCAACCAGCCTTTGACGGCCTGGAAGTCGATCTGATCGCCGGCCGGCCCGCTCACGACGAGCCCGTCCAGATCTCTGGCAGATGACGGGCGAAGGTCTCCAAAACCGTCTGCGAGGCCTCGACCGCGCTGAGCGACCCAGCCATGACATCCTCCTCCAGCTGCTGGCGCGACTGTCTGATCTGGGGGGTCTGACGCACCGCCTCGATCAACTCGTCGTCGATCAGGGCCCACATCCAGTCGCGTTGTTGCAAAGCCCGACGCCGCTCCAACCCGCCGCTGGACTCCAGATAGGAGCGGTGCTCCAAGATGGCCTGCCAGATCTCGTCCAAGCCCAGCCCGGTGTACGAGGAACTGGTCAAGACCGGCGGGCGCCTGGCGTTCGGGTCCGAGGTGATCAGTTTCATGGCCGTGCGCAGGTCGCGGGCCGCCACCCGGGAGGCGGACTCGTTGTCGCCGTCGGCCTTGTTCACCGTGATGATGTCGGCCATCTCCAAGATGCCGCGTTTGATGCCCTGCAGCTGGTCGCCGGCCCGCGCCAAGGTGACCAGCAAGAAGGTGTCGACCATGCCGGCCACGGCCACCTCGGACTGGCCCACCCCGACCGTTTCGACCAGCACCACGTCGTACCCCGCCGCCTCGGCCAAGAGCATGGTCTCACGGGTGGCGCGGGCCACGCCGCCCAGATGGTTGCCGCTGGGCGAGGGCCGGATGAAGGCCTGGTCGGCGGCGGCCAGGGCGCCCATGCGGGTGCGGTCGCCCAGGATCGAGCCGCCGGTCCGGCTGGACGAGGGGTCGACCGCCAGCACGGCCACCCGGTGGCCCTGCTCGATCAGGCGCACGCCGAGGGCGTCGATGAAGGTGGATTTGCCAGCCCCGGGCACGCCGGTGACGCCGACTCGGACCGCCTCGGTCTTCTTCTGGGCCACCAAGCGCAACAGTTGACGGGCCCGGGCCCGGTCCTCGGCCTTGGTCGACTCGACCAGAGTGATGGCCCGGGCCAGGTGACGCCGGGAGCCGGCCAGCACTTGGCTGGCCAGCTCCTCGACGTTGGACTGGTTCGGACTCACCGCTGAACTGTGGCCTCGAGCTTGTTCAGCAGATCGACCGCCGCCTCCGCGATGACCGTGCCCGGCGGATAGATGGCGGCGGCGCCGTCGGCGTACAACTCCTCGAAGTCGTCCGGCGGGATGACCCCTCCGACCACGATCATGATGTCCTGGCCGCCCAGCTTGTCCAGCTCCTGGCGCAGGGCCGGCACCAAGGTCAGATGGCCGGCCGCCAGAGAGGACACCCCGACCACGTGGACGTCGGCGTCGATGGCCTGACGAGCGGTCTCCTCGGGCGTCTGGAACATCGGACCGACGTCGACGTCCATGCCCAGGTCGGCGTAGGCCGTGGCGATCACTTTCTGGCCTCGGTCGTGGCCGTCCTGGCCCATCTTGGCGATCAAGATACGCGGGCGACGGCCGGTCTCCTCAGCGAACCGCTCGACCAACCGACGAGCCTGGTCGACCTCGGGCGAGGCGCCGACCTCAGAGGCGTAGACCCCCGAGATAGTCCGGATCTGGGCCGTGTAGCGGCCGAAGACCTGCTCCAAGGCGTCCGAGATCTCACCCACCGTGGCCTTGGCCCGGCCGGCTTCGACCGACAGCTTGAGCAGGTTGCGCTCCGGGTCCGTCGGATCCGGGTTCCCCGCCGCCCAGGTCAGCCGGTCCAAAGCGGTCTGGCAGGCCGTCTCGTCGCGCTCGGCCTTGAGCCGCTGCAACTTGGCGATCTGCCCCTCGCGCACGGCCCGGTTGTCGACCTTGAGCACTTCCGGCAGGACGTCGTCGTCGATCAGATACTTGTTGACGCCGACCAAGACCTGCTGGCCCGAGTCGATCCGGGCCTGGGTGCGGGCGGCCGCCTCCTCGATGCGTAACTTGGGGATGCCGGCCTCGATGGCCTTGGCCATGCCGCCAGCCCGTTCGACCTCTTGGATGTGCTCCCAACCCTGACGGGCCAGATCGTAGGTCAGACGCTCGACGTAGGCCGAACCGGCCCAGGGATCGACCGAGCGGCAGGTGCCGGACTCCTGTTGCAAGAACAACTGAGTGTTACGCGCGATGCGGGCCGAGAAGTCGGTCGGCAAGGCGATGGCCTCGTCCAAGGAGTTGGTGTGGAGCGACTGGGTGTGCCCCTGGGTGGCCGCCATCGCCTCCAAACAAGTCCGGCCGACGTTGTTGTAGACGTCCTGCGCCGTCAACGACCAGCCCGAGGTCTGGGAGTGGGTGCGCAAGCTCATCGACTTCGGGTTGGAGGGGTTGAACTGGCGCACCAGCCGAGCCCACAGCAGGCGGGCGGCGCGCAGCTTGGCCACCTCCATGAAGAAGTTCATGCCGATGCCCCAGAAGAAGCTCAAGCGGGGCGCGAAGTCGTCCACCTTGAGGCCGACCGACTCGCCGGCCCGGATGTACTCGACGCCGTCGGCCAAGGTGTACGCCATCTCGATGTCGGCCGTCGCGCCGGCCTCCTGCATGTGGTACCCGGAGATCGAGATCGAATTGAACTTCGGCATGTTGCGCGAGGTGAAAGCGAAGATCTCGGAGATGATCCGCATGCTCGGGGTCGGCGGGTAGATGTAGGTGTTACGAACCATGAACTCTTTCAAGATGTCGTTCTGGATCGTCCCGTTGAGTTGCTCCAGGGCCACGCCCTGCTCCTCGGCCGCCACGATGTAGAGGGCCAGGATGGGCAACACGGCGCCGTTCATGGTCATCGAGACCGACATCTGGTCCAACGGGATGCCGTCGAACAACTGACGCATGTCCAAGATTGAATCGACCGCCACGCCGGCCATGCCGACGTCGCCGGTGACCCGGGGATGATCCGAGTCGTAACCGCGGTGGGTGGCCAGGTCGAAAGCGATGGACAGGCCCTTCTGGCCGGCCGCCAGGTTGCGCCGGTAGAAGGCGTTCGAATCCTCGGCCGTGGAGAAGCCGGCGTATTGCCGAATGGTCCAGGGCTGGTTGACGTACATGGTGGCGTAGGGGCCGCGCAGGTAGGGCGGCAGGCCGGGGAAGGTCTGGAGGAAGTCCAGCCCGTCCAAGTCCTGCTGGGTGTACAGGGGCGGCACCTCGATGTGTTCGGGCGTCTCCCAGGCCAGGCCCAGATCCGGGGCCAAAGCGGCGGGATCGGGCCGGCCGGGGCCCAAATCGATGGAGTCGAAACGCGGAATCTGCGTGGTCACTTGGCCACCCCCAAACGGTCCAGGGTCTCAGTCAGGAAAGCGACGACGTCGATGCCGTCGTAGAACTCGGCGTCGATCAAGGCCTGCCCTTCAGGGCTGGCCTCGGCCTTGCGGCCGGCGATGTAGACGTATGGTTGGCCGGCTTGTTTGAGAGCCGCGGCGGCCGCTTCCGCTTGATCGGCGTAGACCTTGCCGGAAGAGGCCAGGACGACGACGCTGGAACCGAGTTCCTGGGCGGCAGCCACGATCTCAGCCGGGCTGGGGCCTTCCAAGGGCCGGTAGTCGAGGCCGGCCACCAACAGCAGGTTGGTGGTGAACTGCTCGCGCGGCCCGAAGTCGCGGCGGGCCCCCAACAGGGCCAGCAGCACGGTCGGCTTGGCGCCGGTGGCGCGGGCGTGGGCGGTCGAACGGTCGCGCAGGGCCTCGAAGACCTCGCTGTCGCGCCGGGGCTCGAGCCCGGCCCAGTCGGGGCGGGGCGGCCGCGGCACGAAGTCGGCCAAGGGCTCCTCGTCCTGCTTCGGGAACATCGAGACACCCGTCAAGGGCAGCTTGCGGCTGGCCAGGCGCTTGTCCCGCTCGGCCGTCACCCGCCCGATCTGCTGGGCCACGGCGCCGGAGGCCAGCCCGACGGCGAAACCGCCGGCCGCCTCCAACTCTTGCACCACGGCCCAGGCTTTGCGGGCCAACTGGTCGGTGATCGACTCCACGAACCAGGCCCCGCCGGCCGGATCCTTGACCTTGCCCAGGTGCGACTCCTCGCCCACCAGCAATTGGATGTTACGGGCCAGGCGGCGGGAGAACTTGGTCGGCAGACCGTAGGCGGTGTCATGCGGCAGCACGGTGATGAACTCGGCCCCGCCGGCGGCGGCCGCGAAGGCCGCGATGGTGCCCCGCAGCAAGTTGACCCAGGGGTCGTCGCGCGAGATGTTGCGCCAGCTGGTGACCGCGTGTTGGACCGCTCCGCGCTGGGCCTCGGGCACACCCAAGACCTCGCCCACGCGGGCCCACAGCCGACGCAGAGCGCGCAACCGGGCGATGGTGGGGAACTGATCGGCGCTGGCCGCCACCCGGAAGGCGATCTGGTCGAAGGCGGTGGCGGCGTCGACCCCGGCGGCGGCCAGGGCCCGGACGTATTCGAGGCCGCTGGCGACGGCGTAGGCCAGCTGCTCGACGTCGCCGGCTCCGGCGTTGTCATAGACCAGCGTGTCGACCACCAGGGCGCGCACTCGGCCCCAGCCCTGAGCCTTGGCCACCCACTCGGCCAGGAGCCTCAGGTTCGGCGCCTGACCGGTCAGAGCGGCAGCCCCCAGGGGGTCGATGCCGAGATTGCCCGCCACTTGGCCCGGCTGGCCGGAGGCGGCCCAGAAGTCGAGCAGCGCTTGGGCGGCCCCGGCTTGGTCGGCCGCGCCGGACAGGCTGATCGAAGCCGCTTCCGGCAGCACGCCGGCCAGGGCTCCGGCCAGGTCGGCCGGTTGGATGGCGTCCGGGTCGACCCGCAGCCAAAGGCCGTCGGCTCCGGCCGCCAAATCCTCCAAGACGGCCCGGTTGGACCGCGCTGGGTCGGGGTCCTCGTGCAGGCCGACGACGCTCCAACCGAGGCTGGGGCCTCTCCCGGCGGAACCCCGGGTGAAGGGCATCTGGCCCGGCTGGCCGATGGCCTGATCATCCGGCCGGGTGTACAGCGGGTCGATCACCAAACCGTCGACCTGGACCGTGGTCAGACGCTTCATGGCCTGCTCCAACGTCAGCTCGGAGCCCGGTGGCCGCTTGCGATTGAAGATCTTGAGGACCTCGCGGTCCCAATCTTGTGTTGTGGGCTGAGTGAAGTCGCCCGCCAACACCATTTTCTCGTCCGACATCGAACGACTCCTCCCCATCGAGTGATCGAGGCAATACATGGATTCCGAGGTCAAACCTATCGCCTCGCCGGGCCGGTCCTCACACCGCTCCACCGCCGCCGCAGGGGCTGCGCCCGGCCCCGCCGCTCCCCTCGTCGCCCAGCCCTAGCTGGGTTGGCGCGGCCGAAGCTTCTTCGGGCACCGCCGAGTCGAGCCCTTGGATTCTGCGCCAGGCCGCAGCCTGCAGCCGAGCCGTGGTTTGAAGGATGGCCGCCGGGGCCAGTCCACCGGCTCAGCGGCTCAAACCGGCAGATCAGGCAATCGCCGCAAGATGACCGGGAAGGCCGGTGAGCGGCCAGAGCGGGCCATTTCCAAATATCGCCACAGGTCTTTGCTGTCGTACCAGTTGATGGTCTCAAGTTTGGTCCAGATCCCCTTGACACCCCGCAGAGGATGAGAAGGCTCGGCCGCCGGACCGGTGATGATCTCCCTGGGTCCGCGCAGGCCGAAGACGGCCAGACCGAGATGAGTGGGCAGGGTACGCAAGCTGTAGAGGATGCCGTCAAAGTGATTGGAGGCGGCCACCTGGGCTACTGCCTGGCTCTCGTTCCGAGAGGCAGCGTTGAGGCGGCTGTGCTGGTCCGTCAGGTCAAGCAGCTTCGGGGTCTGGCCCTTGGCGTCCGGGCCCACCTCGATGACGTGCAGGGCCCGAGTGGCCAAATAGCTCAAGGTCACGACCAGCTGGCGATCCAACACCTCGGCCCAGCAGCCGAGTGCGTCCTCGGCCAAATAGAGAGTTCCCTGTTCCAGGCTGTTAGCCGGGTCGTAACGGCCATTGGGCGCCGGGTCGTCGTGGCGCGAGTAACGGTAGGGGTGGTCGATGTATTCCTTCTTCTCGTTGGAGCCGACCCGATAATAATTCCGCCTTCGCAGTCGCCGACGTTTCAGCAGCCGCAACAGCCATCCCATCCGTCTCGGCCACCCCATCATTTTCCCAATCTGAGGTCCGTCCTGGATGGCCCGGAAACTCAACTGGTCGGCTTCAGCCGGCGTAGAGGCATCGCGCGAAAGACCGACTTCGCTCAGGATCTGACCGATGAGGCCAGGGCTGAGAGGCGCTGATTCTGTGTTGGCGTAGACCCAAATGGCTAAAGGCCAACCGTCCAGGGGATGCGGATCAGCCGGCCCTGATCGCTTACGCAATAGGTCGAGGACGTGGGCGATCTCCGGTTTGAGTCCGATCCTGGGCGCGAACTGGAAGCGGGGAAATCGGAGACTTGACCCGTCATAGTCCAGAACGGCGATCAAGGCCAAATGATCGGCTAGCCACTTCAGACGATCTCGGTTTTGCTCAGTGTCCCGACCGAATAGGAGATCCGCTGTTTGCGAAGCATCCAGACAGTTCTGGTCCAAGGCCAACACGGGATCATCTTTCTGGCCCAGATCCCCGCTGCCAAGAATCTGGCTGGCACCCCCCAAAGCTGTCTCCACCTGAGCATGCAACGAAAGGAACCTCGGCATCCCCAGACGACCCCAAACCGACAGCACACCCACCAGATCGAGGGCTTGCTCGGTGAAGAGTCGACTGCGGACGCGTTCCTCCATGCGCTTGACACTGTTGTACGGGATAAGAGTGCCATTTAGCACAGGCAGATCAGCGGTTTTGAGTTGCCTCATTCGGACTGGGACGCCTCGCGCGGAGGCGTAGGCCGCAGTCAGCTTGGCCAGAGTATCCACCGCCGCCATCAGACGGCACAGCGGCAAAACCCAGTAGGACCGCACCCAGGGGGCTGGAATGACCAGATTCCCGGTCCCGTTGGTGGGTTGGACGCTCATCAGCTGGGCGCGCCGCCAAAGTTCATACACCTGTTCTTCCAGCTTCCGACCTAACGCAGGATCGGGCTGTTGGTTGGCCAATCCACTGCCTATGACGGCTATCGTCTGGATGATGTCGGCGACGCGCTTGATCAGGCGCGTCGCCCAGCGCACGTCGTCGAAAGCCTGCCGAGTGGAAATCGCGGGGGCTGTCATGGCCCGAACCAGCCGCGCGTTGGGAGTACGGAGAGCACGACGGTTATCTTGCCAGATGACCGCGCCACCGTTCCGTCACGCTCAGGTGTTCGAACCGAATTGACCCATCCTGCCCGTCAACGACCAGCACCGGACAGCGCACCCAGTGGGTGACTACCGGTCGAATCCCAACCACTCGAAGATGGGCTCTTCATCATGATTCCAATAGCTCTCATCGTAGGCCGAGTACACCCCTGGCATCCGGGTCTTGATCCGACCGGCCTGTTCGCCCTGGCGGTAGCCGCGCACGGCCTGGCCATCCCGACAGGTCAACACCGGAACGGCGAAACCGAGGTCGTTCAGAATGTCCAGAGCGACCGACAGATCGTAGATGGTGAAGGATCGACCGAGGCGCTTCAGCTCCTCCTGCAACTGCGTCAGAGTGACGAAGTCTTCGAACTCCCCCACCGCCTTTGGCAGAGCGTCGAGCACCACCTGCAAGAACTCGGGCGGGTCGTCGTTCCCGCTCCGTTTGCTTCGGTCCCCGACGGTGAGCATGTCCCGGCCCGATTCCCAGCCCTCGGCTAGGTCGAACTTGGCCGACGGCAGAACTTCTGTCGCGCCACTGGCTAGTTCTTTCAAACTGTCGAAACAGTCCGAAGCCATTCGGTCGATCGTCGGGCTCATGGCCACAGCCGTGAATTCGGGGTCCTCTTTTAGGAGCTGCCCGTCGAACAGATCGGGGACCCGCTGGTTGACATAGTCCATGAAACGGCGGGCCAGCATGAAACCGATCAGGTCCAAACCGGCGGCGGCTTGTCTGTCCCGCAGCTTCCGCGCGTTCTCTCGCTCGTCCGAAGAGGTGGTCTCCACTTCCTCTGCCACCGGCCGACCGATCCGACGCAGCCAGTCGAGCACCAGTTCAGAATCCAGCTCTTTAGTCAGCACGATCGGCACCACCCGCACCCGGTAGGTGCTGCGGCCGTCGGCGAAGGAGAAGACCCGCAGCTTGACCAGCGAGACCAATTGGGCGGCTGGTCCGATTTCCTGGGCGAACCCACTAACAAAGTCCTGGCGGGGGAACAGGGAATAGAACAGCCCGCCCTGGTTGGCCACCGCCGTGTTGGTGACATCGACGGCGTCGAAGCGTTGGCCCGACCGAGTCTGATTCAGCAGCTTAGCCAGAGTCGAGACGTCGGCGGTGAACTGGGTCGAGACCGGGAAGTCGGCGAACAACGGCACCCCGGCCCGAGCGAAGGCCAGGGCGTACTGGCCGTGCAGAGCGCGACCCCAGTCGCTGCCGGTGTCCTCTGAGGCCGCTCGGGCCTGGCCGTCCGCCGTACTGCGCGCTGGCCGGCGCGACGTCGGAGGCACCTGCAGCGCCACGTGGGCCCACCCGTCCACCACACTGTCCTGGCCCCACAGGCAGCGGGCGGCGTCTTCCAGCCGTTCTTTGGCTCGGCCGTATTGTGAGCAGTCGTCGAACAGCCAGGCCTTGGTGTGCCGATCCCAATCTCCTGCTTTTTCCAAAGCCAGGAAACGATCGGACAGAACCGTGCCGCGTCGGTGCTCGTCCAGCCCGGCCAAGCGGAAGAGGTGGTAAACCGCCAGAGCCCGCCGGGCACCCAGTAATAGCACGTCGGCCAAACCCCGATCGAGCGCGTTCCGGCCTGACTCGAAAGTGTCGAGGAGGGGGTTGAGGAACTGCATCCAGAGATCGATCAGAGCGTACCCCGCCTGGCGGCGTTGCACCTCGGCCGGAGTGGGGAAGGGGCTGAGACCCGGCGTCTGACTGGGGTAATCGGGGACCGGTAAGCGGGCAGCCAGCGGCAGATCGGCCTCAGATGGGGCCGACACCATCTGTCCTGAGGAACGCTTCACTCTAGACACTGGTCACCCCCTGACTCCAGGGACATCTTTTCGACGCGCCCGATCCGGGGACACATATCAAGGCCGGATGCGGCATATTGGCACGGCGCCAATAGATCGACCACGATACCCCAGTCATCGCGACCGCCCTAATCGAGGGCTGAGCCCTTTGCCAAGTCTGCGCCTTGGTTTCCATTTGACCAGATCTGGTGCCACTGAGGCCGTCCTCCACGAATACGCCAAATAATTACATGTGCGTGATTCTCTTTTGACTAAGACTTCCACTCAAATGGCCCGTTTCCTATATGCCACGCCCTATGAGCGCTTGACACGGTCTAGCTCCACCGCTCCGAGCCACCAGCCGTCTAAAACCTGTCTCACCAAACAGACGACCTATCTCAGTGGAAGTACGGCACCAGCAAATAGATGCCGAAGGCCACGATCAATCCCATCAGCCCGATCACGCCGTAGCCGCTGAAACGGCGCCAGCCGACGGCCTGGGAGGCGCCGTCGGGGGGGACCAGCAACCAGTTGGCCAAGGACATCAACGAGACGATGGCCATGGCGCCGACGATGGTGACGACCGAGACTTGGACCAGAGCCCACCAGTCGATGCCCATGGTCAGTCCTCCCTCGCCAGGTCGGCCCCGGTCCGTTCGGCTTTGACCGTCAGATCGGACGCCGGGGGGACCGCGGCGGAGGCCGGGCCGGTCGAGTTCGAAGGCGACGGGGCCGGGTCCGCCGCCAGGTCGCGGGGCGGGGCGGCCGGTTCCGGCGGGAGGTCGTCCGATCGCTCGATCGGGTCGGGCGGCGGGGCCAGGCCAGGCAAGGGGTCCTGGTCCAGTGGGACGTGCTTGCCCTTGACTTTCTTACGTTTGGGCTGCTTCAACCGAGTCAAGACCAAGGGGGTGGCGGCCAGGGGGTGTTCGGCGGTGATGCCCTTGGGCAGGGAGGGGGCCAAGGGCGTGGCCAGGGCGCCTTGGGTGGTGACCGGCGCAGCCTTGTCGGCCCGGCCGAAGACCCGGACCTCGTGATCGTCGTTGACATTGTCGGGTGAGACGTGGTTGCGCTGGCTGATGATCTTGATGGCGCCAGCGGCGGCCACCAGGATGGCCACCACCAAACCGAAGCCCCAGACCCCTTGATGGGCCAACAGGGCGGCGCCGGCTCCGACCAGAGCGGAGGCCGGCAGGGTCAGGAGCCAACCCAGCGCCATGCGGCCGGCCGTGTTCCAGCGCACCTGGTCCGGGGTGCGGCCCAGCCCGGTGCCCATGACGGCGCCGGAGACGACGTGGGTGGTGGACAGCCCGAAGCCGAAGTGGGAGGAGGCCAGGATGGCGGCCATGGCCGAGGTCTCGGCGGCGAAGCCCTGCGGCCCTTCGATGTCGGCCATGCCCTTGCCCATGGTGCGCATGATGCGCCAGCCACCGGAGTAGGTGCCGGCCGCGATGGCCAGCCCGGCCGCTCCGATCACCCACCAGTGGGGGGCGGTGCCTGGGGCCTGCATGCCACCGGCCACCAGCACCAAGGTGATGACGCCCATGGTCTTCTGGCCGTCCGAGGTGCCGTGGGCCAAGGCCACCATCAGAGAGGAGGCGCGTTGACCGGTCCGGAAGCGCTTCTTGGAGCCCTTGCTGGAGTCGCGGAAGCTGCGATAGGCGATCTTGGTGGCGCCGTACGAGGCCAGCCCGGCCACCACCGGAGCGACCAGGGCCGGCAGCAGGATCTTGGACAGGATGACGCCCGGATGGATGCCGCTGACGCCGGCCATCACCACGACGGCGCCGACCAGCCCGCCGAACATGGCGTGGGAGGAACTCGACGGCAGGCCCAGCAGCCAGGTCACCAGATTCCACAGGATGGCGCCGACCAGCCCGGCGAAGACCATCTCGACCGTCACCAAAGAGTCGTCCACGATGCCGTGGGAGATGGTGAGGGCCACTTCGGTCGACAGGCAGGCCCCGACCAAGTTCATGACGGCGGCCAACAGGACCGCCCGCTTCGGCTTGTACGCCCCAGTGGCGACGGCGGTCGCCATGGCGTTGGCCGAATCATGGAAGCCATTGGTGAAGTCGAACACCAAGGCCGTGATCACTACGACGACGACCATGGCCTCAATCGGCATGAGCTGCCTCACAGCCAGAGGGTGGCCGTAGAGCCAAGATGACTGGTGTTGGGACCCGTATCACAGGGCACACCATACCGGCCCGGGCGAGCTTGGCCCAGGCCGAGTCCGGCCTCATTTCCGGCCCCCCGGCGACCCCCCAAAAGCTATCTTGCCTTCGGCCCCCGATCGGGCGGCCGGCCAGGGGCTCGGCCCGGTCCGCCGCCTGATTGAAGTCGTATTTTCCAACTTCGGGCCCGCTTGAATAAAGATCACTTGATCGATCCTGACCCCCTTCACACCAAAGTCGAATTACCCTTGGACGATGCATCCGACCAGAAATCATACTTTGCTAGTATGTCGGCCTGGCGAGGCCTGACGGCTCACCTTCGGCCGGCTGTCCCCGGCCCCGGCCGGCCGGTCGCAGCCTCGCTCCACCAGCCGTTTGGAGGACGGCGGAACGAGGCGACGAGCGGACCTCCCAGACCGTCTCGGGGCGTCCGTCGAGCGGACCACAGGTAGTCAATGGGACCTTGACCAGATCGTCGGAGTGAGCGGATCGACCCGGTCCTACCCGGCCGCGGCCGGGTCACCCGGTAGCGTGTCAGGCACGCCCCCGTCGCATTGGTTCCAGACTCAGGAAGGACCGTCGTGAAGAGTTTTCTGCTCGGCTCGCAGGAGGTCGTGCTACTGGTGGTCCGGCTCGGTCTGGCCGCCGTCATGGTGCTGCACGGCTGGCGTCACCTGGCCGACCCGGGCGTCTCAGCCCAGGTCGAACGGCTGACCCAGGCCGGACTGTTCGAACCCAAGATCATGACCTGGGCCGCCATCGTGCTGGAGCTGGGCGGCGGAGTCCTGCTGGCCCTGGGCGCCCTGACCCGACTGGTGGCGGCGGCCTTCGTGGCCGAATTCGTCATGACCATCCTGTGGCTGCACTGGTCCCAGGGCTTCTTCGCCAGCCAAGGCGGCTGGGAGTACGCCGGCGTGCTGGCCCTGGTGGGCCTGGTGCTGGTGGCGTACGGCGGCGGCGCCGTCTCGATCGACCGGCTCTTCCGCCGTCCCGGACCGGCTGGCTCGACGCGCTGATCCGACCGACCGACCTCTGCCCAGACGTCCCGCCGGATCGGCGCTGGGGGGCCGACCGCGCCGGACTGGGGCAGTCGCCGCCGGCGCGGCCGGAACGCCGGAGCGGGCGGCCCAGCCCGATCAGGGGATCTGGCTGCGGTGGAAGTTGATGTAACCGCGCGACGGGGTGGGGCCGCGTTGGCCCTGGTAGCGGTTGGCGTTGGTCCCGCTGCCGTAGGGCGACTGGGACGGGCTGGTCAGGGCGAAGAAGCAGAGCTGGCCGATCTTCATGCCGGGCCAGAGTTTGATCGGCAAGGTGGCGACGTTGGACAGCTCCAAGGTGATGTGCCCCTCGAAGCCGGGGTCGACGAAACCGGCCGTGGAATGGGTCAACAGACCTAGGCGGCCCAGGCTGGACTTGCCCTCCAGCCGGGCGGCCAGATCGTCCCCCAGACGCACCCGCTCGTAAGTCGCCCCCAGCACGAACTCGCCCGGATGCAGGACGAAGGCCTCGTCGTCCGCGCAGCGCACCTGGCTGGTCAAGTCGGGCTGCTCGATCGAGGGGTCGATGTGGGAATACTTCCGATTCTCGAAGACCCGGAAGTAGCGGTCCAGCCGGACGTCGATGCTGGACGGCTGGACCATGTCCGGGTCGTAGGGGTCGAGTTCGACTCGCCCAGCCGCCAGGGCGGCCCGGATGTCGCGGTCACTCAGCAGCATGTCGGAACCTCTCTCCAATGGTCTGGCCGAACGCTCGCAGCCGGTCTACGCGACCAGCCCCGGGCTCGTCCAGGCCTCCATCTCTACACGTCTGACGGCCCATCCGGCAACCGGGGCCCGACCCCGGCCCGCCTGCGGCCCCGGCTCGACCCTCCCGCGACCCTGGTCCGTCCATACGGTCCAACCGAAGCGGGTTGGCCCGGAGCCAAGCTCCGGGCCAACCCGTTCTCGTGTCAATCGGTCAGGCCGATCGGCCGCCCCGACTAGGTGGACCGACCCCGGGCCGGGCTGGGCCCGGCCGGAGCGGTCCACCGGCTCAGCCGTACAGCAGCTGGGCCCGGGCCGCCGCCAAACGGGCGATCGGCACCCGGAAGGGCGAGCAGGAGACGTAATCCAGGCCCGTCTTATGGAAGAACTCGATCGAGTCGGGATCGCCGCCGTGCTCGCCGCAGACGCCAGTCTTGAGGCCAGGCTTGGTGGTGCGGCCGTTCTTGACGCCCAAGGCGACCATGCCGCCGACGCCGTCGACGTCGATCGACTCGAAGGGGTTGCGCTCCATGATCTCGCGGTCGACGTACGACTGCAGGAAGCCCTGCTCGGCGTCGTCGCGCGAGATGCCGATGGTGGTCTGGGTCAGATCGTTGGTGCCGAAGCTGAAGAAGTCAGCCACTTCGGCGATCTGGTCGGCCACGACGGCCGCCCGCGGCAGCTCGATCATGGTGCCGACGGTGTAGTCCAGACGCCGGCCAGCGGCGGCGAACTCCTCCTCGACCGTCCGCTCGACGATATCGCGCTGGTTGGTCAGCTCGGCCTTCAGAGCCACCAACGGGACCATGATCTCGACTCCGACGGTCTCCCCCTCGCGGGCCAGCACGGCCAGGGCGGCCCGGATGATGGCGCGGGTCTGCATCTCGGGGATGCCCGGCCAGAGCAGGCCCAGACGACAACCGCGGGTGCCCAGCATCGGGTTCTGCTCGTGCAGGCGCTTGACCTGGCCCAGCAGAGCGCTCTCACGCTCGATCTCCGCGGCCGGGGCCCCGGTCAGCTCCAGCTTCTGCACCAGCAGGGACTGCTCGACCAGGTTGGGCAGGAACTCGTGCAGGGGCGGGTCGAGCAGGCGCACCGTCACCGGCAGACCCTTCATGGCGGTGAAGATCTCTTCGAAGTCGGCCTGCTGCATGGGCAGGATCTCGGCCAGCACGCCGGCCCGCTCCTCGTCCGAGCCGGACAGGATCATCCGCCGCACGGCCGGCAGCCGGTCGGCCACCATGAACATGTGCTCGGTGCGGCACAGGCCGATGCCCTCGGCCCCCAGCTCGCGCGCCTTGGTGGCGTCCTCGAAGTTCTCGGCGTTGGCCCGGACCCCGAGCCGGCGGATCTCGTCGGCCCAGCCCACGACCTGCTGGAAGTCCTCGTTGATGCTGGGCGGCACCAGCTCCAGGGCGCCGGCGAAGACCTCGCCGGTCGAGCCGTTGAGGGTGATGACGTCGCCCTCCTTGTACACCACGTCGCCGATGGTCAGGGTCTTGGCCACCAAGTCGATCTTGATGCCCTTGGCCCCGGCCACGCAGGTGATGCCCATGCCACGGGCCACCACGGCGGCGTGCGAGGTCATGCCGCCGTGAGCGGTCAGGACGCCCTGGGAGACCATCACGCCGTGGATGTCGTCAGGCGTGGTCTCGAAGCGGCAGAGGATGACTGGCTCGCCCCGGCCGCCCTTGGCGGCGGCGTCGTCGGCCGAGAAGCTGAGCCCGCCGACGGCCGCGCCGGGCGAAGCCGGCAGGCCCTTGGTGATCGGCTTGGCCGTGTTCTTGGGGTCGATGCCGGGGTGCAGCAAGGCGTCCAGCTGAGCCGGCTCGATGCGCAGGATGGCCTCTTCCTTGGTGATCAGGCCCTCGGCCACCATGTCGACGGCGGTCTTGACGGCGGCGGCGGCGGTGCGCTTGCCGTTGCGGGTCTGCAGCATGTAGAGCTTGGAGTCCTCGATCGTGAACTCCATGTCCTGCATGTCCTTGTTGTGCAGCTCCAGAGTCGACATGGTGTCGAGCAGCTCGTGGAAGGCCTGCGGCAGGACCTCTTCCATCTCAGCCAACGGCCGCGGCGTGCGGATGCCGGCCACGACGTCCTCGCCCTGGGCGTTGACCAAGAACTCGCCGTACAACTCCTTGCCCCCGGTGGCGGGGTTACGGGAGAAGCAGACGCCGGTGGCGGAGGTGTCGCCCCGGTTGCCGAAGACCATCTGCTGGACGTTGACGGCCGTGCCCAAGTCACGCGAGATGTGGTTGGCCCGGCGGTAGACCTCGGCCCGGGGGTTGAGCCAGGAACGGAAGACGGCGTTGACCGCCCGCATCAACTGTTCGTGCGGGTCGGAGGTCCAGTCACCGCCCAGGGCCTCGTTGGACAACTGCTTGAAGGTGTCGACCAACTCCTTCAGGTCCTCGGCCGTCAGATCGGTGTCGGACTCGACGCCGCGAGACTCTTTGAGCCCAGTCAGGGCGTCCTCGTAAACGTGTGATTCGATGCCCTCGACCACTTCGCCGTACATCTGGATGAAGCGGCGGTAGCAGTCCCAAGCGAACCGCTCGTTGCCGGCCAGGCTGGCCACGGCGGCGACCGACTGATCGGAGATGCCGAGGTTCAAGATGGTGTCCATCATGCCCGGCATCGACATCACGGCGCCGGAGCGGACGGATACCAGCAGCGGGTTGGTGGGGGAGCCTAGGACTTTACCGGTGCGTTCCTCCAAACGCTTGAGGCCGGCCTCGACCTGGTCGGCCAGACCTTCGGGCCATTCGCCGCCGTTGTTCATGGCGGCCACACAAGCCTGCGTCGTGACCGTGAAGGCATCGGGCACGGGCACTCCGATGCGCTTCATCTCCGCGATCCCGGCGCCCTTGCCGCCAAGCAGCGGCTTCATCGACATGTCGCCTTCGGACAGGTCAAAGACGTACTTCGTCTGAGTCATTTTCGTGCGATCTCCTTACGACCAAATCGGTGCGGTCAGGCGGTTGCGGCTAGCGCCGTGAGTCAGAAAGCGGTTGTCGTCGAGCAGGCAACGGACTTCTGACACGCGACACAGGATCCACGCTGGACCGTCGTGGCTAAGCGTAGACCACGCCGCGGAAGCGATCGCCCGGGAGGGGGTGGGGCGGAGACGTACCCCGGACTGAGTCCCGACCCGGCCGTGGTGGCGGGCGCATCCGTGAGCAAACTGTGACCCGACCAGGGCCTTCGCCGGTGGACTGGACGCCGGCTCAGCTCCATAATTAGGGGCAGCGTTCGTATCTGTTTCTGACTGGCCGTGTCGGCCGTGGGTGGCCGGTGTCGGGCGTCACGCCTCCTGGGCGCATCGGATCAGATGGTCCTCGTCTCCAGCGGCCGAAGCGGGGAATCCCCCTCCGGCCGCCGCCGGGCCGGGCCGCTAGCTCCGTGACGTCCCGGGTTCGTGTCGTTCGGCCGTGCCCCGTCCGACCTCCCAAGCCGCCGACACTTCCGAACCCTCGTACCGCCGACCTGATCCGAAAGGCCCCGTATATGCGAAACCCCACCCTCCTCCGTCGTCTGGTCGCCGGTCTGGCAGCTGTCAGCATGGCCGGCCTGCTCGGCGCCTGTTCCCTCTTCGGCACCTCTCCGGTCCGGGGCGAAGATGGCGACATCACCTCCGGCGGCGACTTGGACGTCTTCAGCGTCGCCGTCGGCGATTGCTTCATCGTGCCTGACGGCGACACCGTCTCCAGCCTGGCGGCCATGCCCTGCAACCAAGCCCACAACGGCGAGATCATCGGCAAGTTCGACGTCGCCGTGTCGACCTTCGACGAAGACGCCATCGACGAAGAGGCTTTCGTGTTCTGCGGCCAGGCCGCCGCCGAGTACATCGGCCCGAACTGGGAATCGACCCCGCTCGACGTGACTTACTTCTCTCCGACCGAAGGCTCCTGGGACAACGGCGACCGTGAGATCCTGTGCTTCGGCATGGTCGACGGGCTAGACCTGACCGACACGATCAGGGGCATCGGCGCCTGAACCGCTGACTCACCAGTGGGGGGTTGAGGCCAGGCCTCAACCCCCCACTGCCGTTCCAGACCCGACCCGACCCGACCCGATCCGGTCCGCCCGACCCAGGCCGCGGGCCCCGGACCGCGGGAATACGCCCACCCCGGCTGAGCGCGCTAGCGTGGAGCCATGCCACGCTTCGAGCCCTTCTCAGCCCTCCGTTACGCCCCCGGCTCAGACCTGTCCCGGGTCTTGGCCCCCCCTTACGACGTCCTCAGCCCGGCTGACGTGGACCGCCTGCGGTCCAGCCACCAGCACAACATCACCTTTGTCGACGTGCCGCGCGGCGGCGGCGACCGCTACCAGCGGGCGGCTCAGCTCCTGCGCCAGTGGCGGGAGCAGGGCGTCTTGGTGGAAGATCCCGAGCCCAGCCTGACCATCTATCGCATGGCCTTCACCGACGCCGCCGGCGCCCCCCGCGTCGTCTCCGGCGTCTTCGGCGGCCTGGAGGTGCGAGACCAAGGGGCCGGCGGGGTGCTCCGGCACGAGCGCACCACGCCCAAGGACTCGACCGACCGGTTGGACCTGACCCGGGCCACGGCGGCCAACCTGTCGGCCGTCTGGGGGCTGTCCTTGGCCAGCGGCCTGACCGAGGCCCTGGCCGAGCCGGGCCAGCCCCTGGGCGAGGTGGTCTGGGACGGCGTCAAGCACTCGGTCGAACGGATCGTCCAACCGGAACGGATCGCCCAGGTGGCCGAGATCATCGGCCGCGACGACGTCCTGATCGCGGACGGGCACCACCGCTACGGCGTGGCCCGGATATACCGCGACCAGGTGCGGGAGGCCAGCGGCCGGTCGGACACGGCGGCCGAGCTGGCTCTCACCTTCGTCAACGAACTGAGCCAGGACCAACTCTCGATCGAGGCCATCCACCGGCTCTACGCCGAGGTCGACCCAGACGCCCTGCGCCAGCGCCTGGCCCAGTCCTTCGACTTCGCCGAGGCCCCTTGGCCGACCCCGGACAGCCTGGCCCAGATGGTGGAGCGGGGCCGCTTGATCCTGCTCTGGCCGGACCGGCGGGCCGAATGGCTGATCGCCCGACCCGGCGCCTTCGAGGGCCAACGGGATTTGGACGGGGCCTGGTTGGAACAGGCTCTGGACGGGCTGGACCACGCCGTCGCCTACCAGCACGGCCTGGACCAAACCTTGGACCGGGTCGTCTCCGGGGCTCATACGGCCGGCGTCTTGATCCGGCCGACCTCGTTGGCCGAGATCGTGCGGACCGCCCGCGAGGGCCTGCTGATGCCACCCAAGTCGACCTTCTTCACGCCCAAGCTATTGACTGGTTGGCTGATCCGGCCGACCGCCTCCCTGAGCTGACCGGCCAGGGCAATTCCATCTTCCCCGGGGCGGGGCACTAACGTATGACCTGACCTGATCAGTTCCAGCCGCCGGCGACGGCCCGGCCACGAAAGGACGACGTATGTCCCGTATTCGCAGCAAGAAGTTCCAACGTAAGATCGCCAGCGCGGCCGAGGCGGCCGCCTTGATCAACGACGGCGACCAGATCGGTTTCTCCGGTTTCACCGGCTCGGGCTACCCCAAAGCCTTCCCCGGCGCGCTGGCCGAGCGCATCGGCTCCGCCCAGGCGGACGGTCAGCCGCTCCGGGTCGGCGTCTTCACCGGCGCCTCGACCGCCCCGGAGCTGGACGGCGCTCTGGCCGCCACCGGCGGCGTGGCCTACCGCATGCCGTACCAGTCCGACCCCGACATGCGCAATGCCATCAACAAGGGCATCTCCGATTACACCGACATCCATCTGAGTCACTCCGGCCCCCAGGTCCGGCAGGGCTTCCTGGGCAACCTGGACGTGGCCGTGGTCGAGGTCACCGCCATCACCGAGGCCGGCGACCTGGTGCCCAGCTCCTCCGTCGGAAATAACAGTGTGTACATCGACATGGCCGACAAGGTCATCTTGGAGGTCAACGCCTGGCAGTCCGAGCATCTGGAGGGCATGCACGACATCTACTACGGCGTCGAACTGCCGCCGGACAATGTGCCCATCCCCCTGACCAATCCCGGCGACCGCATCGGTCAGCCCACTTTGAGGGTCGACCCCCGCAAGGTGGTGGCCGTGATCGAGACCGATTCGCCCGACCGCAACACCCCCTTCAAACCCCTGGACGAGGACTCCAAGGCCATCGCGGCCAATTTCATCGACTTCTTGACCAATGAGGTCAAGCAGGGCCGCTTGCCGAAGGAGCTGCTGCCTCTGCAGTCCGGCGTCGGCAACATCGCCAACGCCGTGCTGGCCGGTCTGCTGGACTCCAAGTTCGAGAACCTGACCAGCTACACCGAGGTGATCCAGGACGGCATGGTCGACCTGATCGACGCCGGCAAACTGGTCGTGGCCTCGGCCACCGCCTTCTCCTTGTCGCCCGAGGCGGCCGTGAAGATGAACGACAACGCCGAGTTCTACCGCAAGCACATCATCCTGCGTCCGCAGGAGATCTCGAACCACCCCGAGCCGATCCGTCGGCTGGGCGTGGTGGCCTGCAACGGCATGATCGAGACCGACATCTTCGGCAACGTCAATTCCACCCACATCATGGGCTCCCGGATGCAGAACGGCATCGGCGGATCGGGCGACTTCACCCGCAACGCCTTCATCTCCTGCTTCGTCACCCCGTCGGTGGCCAAGGGCGGCGACATCTCCTGCATCGTGCCGATGGTCTCCCACCACGACCACACCGAGCACGACGTCATGGTCATCATCACCGAACAAGGTCTGGCCGACCTGCGCGGCTTGGCTCCGCGCAAGCGGGCCCGCGCCGTCATCGAGCATTGCGCCCACCCGGACTACCAGCCCATGCTGCTGGACTACTTGGAGCGGGCGGAGAAGACCGCCAACGGCCTGCACACCCCGCACGACCTGCGCGAGGCCTTGAGCTGGCATATCCGCTTCTTGGAGACCGGCTCGATGAAGCCCTGACCGGCTACGGCGCGACCCAGAGAGGACCGCTCCGCCCAGCGGCGTCTTCACGATCTGAGGGGAGCCCCGGCCCGACGGCCGGGGCTCTCGTCGTTTCAGCGGGACCGGCCGGCTGGTATGGATTCTGCGACTTCGCCGCGCTCGCGCAGAATGACGGAGTCGAGGATCGCGCGTTCCCGCAGTATCCATCGTTTGGACGGTGGGGCGACCACCGCGCCAGCGACCTGGCGGACCCCGTCTCGGCGGACCGGCCGGCCGGACTGGCCGGTAGGCTGGGGCCGACAGCACGAGGAGCCCCATGACCGAGCACGGACCTGAGCCCGACCCAGCGGTGGTCGGCCAGCCGACGCCCTGGCCGCGGCCCGACTCCGACGCCGCGCCGCCCCCACCCCCTCTGGCCTACCCGGCCCCGACCCAGACGCCCACGCCCAGCTGGGAGGCGCCCCCGCTCGGCCCCCGCCGCGCTTGGCCGCCGCCGACCAGACCAGCCCCGGCAGCGCCGCCGCCCTCACCGCCGCCGGCCATCGACCCGCTCCAGCGACCGGCCGCCCAGCCGGATCCGTCCCGGCCACCAGTGGCTGGGACCATCCCGTTCGACTCGTCCATCTGGACCTCCCCGATCCCCGGCCCGACCGCCGTCGGTTCCAACGGCCACCCTTCCGCCGCCCCGACCGGGCCCGCGCCGTACCTAGCCACCCCTCCGACCGCCGACCAGGCCGTGCTCCCGGCCCCGCCGGCCCAACCCGGCCCGATCGAGACTTGGCCGCCCCTGCCGCCGACCCAGTCCGCGGTCGGGCCGATCAGCCCGATCACCGGGCAGCTGCGGCGGCCGGCTCCGCTGGCCCTGGCCTCGGTTTGCTTCTGGCTGGCCGGACTGGGCTGGGCCGGGGCCTACGCCCTGCTCTGGTGGCGGGCGGCCAGCGTCAGCGGCTTCCACCAAGCCGCCCGCATCTTGACTTGGACCGCCCCCGAGCCAGTCTCCTTCTGGGCCATCTTCATGGTCATGCTGACCGCCCTCTTGACGGTCATGGTGATCGGGGCGGCCGTGGCGATCGGGCACAACGCCTGGCGCGGCCGAGCCTGGACCCCGCTGGGAGGCCTGATCTCGGTGGTCTTGGTGGCCGGTCTGAGCTGGCTGCTGCACCCCTGGGCCATCTCCGCCGCCATCCCCTTCGCCGTCGGCGTCGGGCTGCTCTGGCTGCCCGGGGTCCGCCGCCACTTCGCCGCCGTCAGCGCGCCGCCGGCCGGCCCGGCCAACGTGCCGATCGACCCGACGCCGGCGCTGTACGGACCGTACCATCCCATCGGCGGCTGAGATGACGGCCCGACCCCGCCGGGACGGCTGAGGTGGCCCGACGCGGCCGTCTGCGGCGAGCCGCCTCCGCCCTGGCCGGCCCGCTGGTCTCAGCCCTGGCCAACCCGTCCGCCCACCGGACCGCGCGTCCCCGGCCCCCGGCCCAACCCCCGCCCGGCTGGCCCGAGACCGCCTCGCCGGACCAGACCAACCCCCTGCCCACGGCCTACCCCGGCGACTACCCGGGCCGTCCCGACATCGTCTACGCCCCCGAGGCCGACCACGACGCCGACCCGGGCGAGGTGGTCTGGGCCTGGACGCCGTACGAGGAGGACCATCGTCAAGGCAAGACCCGCCCGGTCTTGGTCATCGGCTACGACCAGGGCTGGCTGCTGGCCGTCTTCCTGTCCAGCACCGACCACGACCGCGACGCCGCCCAGGAGGCCAGCCAGGGCCGTTTCTGGGTCAAGGTCGGTCGGGGCAGCTGGGACAGCCGGGGCCGGACCAGCTACGCCCGGGTCGACCGCATCCTGCGGATCGCGCCGGCCAGCCTGACCGGTCGAGCCGAGCGCCTGGACCAGTCCCGTTTCGAACGTGTCGCCGCCGGCATCAGCCGGCACTGGGCCGATTGAGCGGGGCTCGCCCATCGGACACCCGCCCGCGGCCTTGGTTCGACGCCCCCGATTGACTACGTTGTCCTAGTGACCGAGACGACCAGACCGGGCCAGGCCAGCTCTCCCCTGACTCCGAACGACGAACTGCAGAACGCCACCCGCCAGTTGGGGCCGGAGTTCCCGCCCACTTCCCCCATGGCGCAGGGACCGGTGGCGGCGCCGGCCCACACCGTGGACGGGTTCATCCGCGAATTCCTGCACGAGCTCAACACCGGCCAGGGGGTCCAGCTGTCGACCTCCACCGTCAACGACCAGTACCTGGCCCTGGCCCGGACCGTGCGCCATTACATGATGGGGCGTTGGCTGGACTCGCTGCGCCGGGTCAGGGAGTCGAAGTCCAAAGTGGTGGCCTACCTGTCGGCTGAATACCTGCTGGGCCGCCAGCTCGACAACGCCCTGCTGGCGACCGATCTGGACGAGGTGGCGGAGGAGGCCATGGCGGCCTGCGGGCTGAGCCTGTCCACCCTGCGCGACCAGGAGGTCGAGCCGGGGCTGGGCAACGGCGGCCTGGGCCGGCTGGCGGCTTGTTTCGTCGACTCCCTGGCCACCATGCGAGTGCCCAGCGTGGGCTACGGCATCCGCTACGAGTACGGCATCTTCCGCCAGACCTTCGTGGACGGGCGCCAGGTCGAGCAGCCCGACACCTGGCTGGCCCTGGGCTCGCCCTGGGAGTTCCCCCACCCCGAGCACGCCGTCCAGGTCGACTTCGGCGGACAGGTCGAGCACCGGATCGACGCCGACGGGGTCGACCGGGCCTGTTGGAAGCCGAGTTGGAATGTGCTGGGGGTGCCGTACAACTACATGGTGCCCGGCTACGAGAACGGCTGGACCAACACGCTACGGCTGTGGAGCGCCCGCGCCACCAAAGCCTTCGACCTGGGCATCTTCAACTCCGGCGACTACGCCGCGGCGGTGCGGGCCCAGACCTTCGCCGAGAACATCACCAAGGTGCTCTACCCGGAGGACTCCACCCCGCAGGGCCGGGAGCTGCGCCTGCAGCAGCAATACTTCTTCGTGGCCTGTTCCCTGCGTGACTGTCTGTCCGTCCTGGGCGACGACTTCGATCTCCATCAGCTGCCCGACCGCTTGACCTTCCAACTCAACGACACCCACCCGGTGATCGCCATCCCGGAGCTGATGCGGCTGCTGGTCGACGTCCACGCCCTGCCCTGGGAGGAGGCTTGGGAGATCACCCAGGGTTGTTTCAACTACACCTGCCACACCCTGCTGCCGGAGGCCCTGGAGACCTGGCCGCTCGACCTGATGGGGCACCTGCTGCCGCGCCATCTGGAGATCATCTGCCGGATCAACGACCAGTTCTGCGCCCAGGTGCGCCAACGCTGGCCCCAAGACGAGTTACGGGTGCGCCGGATGTCGATCGTGTCGGACTACCCCGAACGCTCGATCCGGATGGCCCATCTGGCCACGGCCACGGCGGTCAAGGTCAACGGGGTGGCCGAATTGCACTCCCAACTGCTGCGCGACAAGGTCTTGCCTGATTTCTCCGAGCTGTGGCCGCACCGTTTCACCAACGTCACCAACGGGGTCACGCCCCGGCGTTTCATCAGACTGGCCAACCCCGACCTGGCCGCTCTCATCACGGACGCCATCGGCGTCGGCTGGCTGACCGACCTGGAACTGCTGCAAGACCTCCAGTTCCAAGCCGAGGACCCCGATTTCCGAGCCGCCTTCCGCAAGATCAAACGCCAGAACAAGGTTCGTTTGAACCGGATCCTACGGCGTCGGGACGGCATCGAGCTGCCCCGGGACACCCTGCTCGACGTCATGGTCAAGCGCTTGCACGAGTACAAACGCCAGTCCCTCAAGCTGCTCCACATCGTGACCTTGTACGGCCAGCTGACCTCCGGCCAGCTGCGGCCCGACCAGGTCACGCCCCGCACCTTCGTCTTCGGGGCCAAGGCCGCGCCGGGCTATCAGATGGCGAAGCGGATCATCCATCTGATCAACGCCGTGGCCAAGACCGTCAACTCCGACCCCCGGGTCAACAATGTGCTGGCCGTGGCCTTCCCGGCCAACTACAACGTCACCCTGGCCGAGCGCCTGATTCCAGCCGCCGACCTGTCCGAGCAGATCTCCCTGGCCGGCAAAGAGGCCTCGGGCACCGGCAATATGAAGTTCGCCTTGAACGGCGCTCTGACGGTCGGCACCGAAGACGGCGCCAACGTCGAGATCCGCCGCTTGGTGGGCGACGACCACTTCTTCCTCTTCGGCCTGACCGAGCCCCAGGTCGAAGATCTGCTGCAGCGGGGTTACCAGCCCAGCTCCTATTACGAGTCCGACCCCGACCTCAAGGCCGCCATCGACCTGATCGCCTCCGGGGCCTTCTCCGACGGCGACCCCAGCGTCTTCGAGCCGGTGGTGTCCAACCTGTTGTACGAGGACCGTTTCATGGCCCTGGCCGACTACCGCTCGTACCTCCAGATCCAAGCCGAGGTCGACGCCCGTTACGCCGACGCCGAGGCCTGGACCCGCTCGGCCGTGCTCAACCTGGCCCGTTGCGGCTATTTCTCCTCCGACCGGGCCATGCGCGACTACATCGCCCGCATCTGGCACGTCTCCGCCCTGTGAGCCCCCAACCCCGGTGGTACGGTGGCGGCACCGGGGGACTCCGCCCGCCCGCTGGGACCGACCGTCCCAGCCCGGGCCGTGGCGCCCCCTGAGGCAGGACCGAGCGGGGAAAGGCGACCGAGATGAGGCTGAGGCTGCGGACCGCCCGGCGACGCGACGGACGACCCGGCTGGCGAATCGGCGGAGCGGCCTTGGCTCTGGCCGCCGCCACCGCCTTGACGGCCTGCTCAGGCGACGACGGACCGACTCCGATGACCGAGCCGGCCACCTTCTTCAACGTCCCCGGCCTGACCCTGAGCGTGGAATCGGTCATAGACGTCTGGCAGGCCAACAGCATCACCCTGGCCGCCCAGCCCCGCAGCGACGCCTACGGCCAATGGAAGCCCTTGACCATCCGTCCCGGCGCCGACATCCTGAGCAACCAACCCGAGCCCAGCGCCGACCAACCCGACGACGGCACCAGTTGGAATTACGAGGCGGTCAACCGGGCCTGGGTGGCTTTGGCCGACTTCCTGGTCAACGAGTGGGTCGACTCCGAGCTGGCTTGGGACGACAGCGAGCAGAACCGGCGGCTGGTGGCCGACCGGGTGACCGCGTCGGGCTGGTGGGCGCCGACCCAGGCTGACGGCCCGACCTTCCTCGATCTGCTGGGCGAGAACAGCCCGTACCTGTTGGGCCAGGTGCTGGGCCCCTGGGCGGTGGACCAGGACTGGCATTCCTGGCGCCAGGACGGCCTGACCCAGGAGGCGTCCATCTTCCCGGCCCAGGGGGACGAGGCCAGCTTGGCCCAAGCCCGTCAAGCCGAGGAACGCTACCGGTCCCGCCTGCGGCCGGCCCAGCCCGCCCCGTACCAACTCGACCAACCGCGCAGCCTGGTGACCAGCCTCGTCTTGAGCTCGATCCGCGGCGGTGAAAGCAGCGAGATGATGGATCTGACGGTCCACCTGAGCTACGTCCGCCCCATCGTCATGGACGGCGTCGCCGGGTCGCGTTACGAGTTCACCGACGTCTACTTGATCGCCTCGCTGGCCACCTCGGCTGAAGGCGAGCTGTCTTTGACCGCCCTCAGCCAGTCCGGCTTGAGTCGGACCGACATCGCCCTCTTCCCCCAAGCCGAGATCAGTTCGCTGCCGCGGCTGCCCCGCTCCGGGGCCACCGCCGAGGCCGGTTCGGCGGTCGAGTTGCTGGACCTGTCCTTCGTGCCCCCAGCTCAAGCCCGACCGGATGAGACGACCTGCCAGATCGATCCGCCCGAGGACTGGAGCGGCCGTTTCGCCGGCTTCGCCCTGCCCGAGGTGGATGGTCTGCCGGCTTGTCTGGGCGTCTGGGCCTATCCGATCGATCAGGACTCGGCCGACGGCGCCTTGGGCGACATCCCGATCTATCTGACCCAGACCGTCTGGGGCTACCAATCCGGCGCCGTCCAAGGCCGGATCCTGATCGACTCCTACCCCAGCAGCGACACCGTCATGGTCGAACTGCTGGGGGAGACCAATCGCTACCGCGTCGAAGCCACGCTGGCCCCCGGCGCCGGAACCGACTTCATCGACCGTTTGATGGCCAGCTTCCGCTTCGCCTGAGCGGCCCGGCTCAGTCCTCGGTCAGGCCGACCGCCTCCAGCTCGTCGCCCCACTCGTTGACGTCGAAGCTGACCTGGTCGCCGTCCGACACCCGGCCGGACAGGACCAGCCGGGCCAGCGGGTCCTCGATGGTGGTCTGGATCAGGCGGCGCAGGGGACGGGCCCCGTAGACCGGGTCGTACCCCCGGTCGCCCAACCAGGTCTGGGCTTGATCGGTCACAGTCAGGCCGATGCGCCGGCTGGCCAGGCGGCGGTTCAGCCGGCCCAGGTTGAGGCTGACGATCTGGCCCAGGTCCTGGCGCGACAACTGGTCGAAGACCACGATGTCGTCCAGCCGGTTGAGGAACTCCGGCTTGAAGGTCACCCGGACCTGCCCCAGAACCGACTCGCGGCGCTCGTCCTCGCCCATGGTCGGGTCGGTGATGAATTGCGAGCCGATGTTCGAGGTCAGGATCAAGATGGCGTTGCGGAAGTCGACGGTGCGGCCCTGGCCGTCGGTCAAGCGGCCGTCGTCCAGCACCTGCAACAAGATGTTGAAGATCTCCGGATGGGCCTTCTCGACCTCGTCCAGCAAGACGACGGAATAGGGCCGGCGCCGCACCGCCTCGGTCAGCTGGCCGCCCTCCTCGTAGCCGATGTAGCCGGGCGGGGCCCCGACCAGCCGGGAGACGGCGTGCTTCTCCGAGTACTCGCTCATGTCGATCCGGACCATGGCGGCCTCGTCGTCGAACAGGAACTCGGCCAAGGCCTTGGCCAACTCGGTCTTGCCCACGCCGGTCGGCCCCAGGAAGAGGAAGCTGCCGGTCGGCCGGTCAGGGTCGGAGATGCCGGCCCGGGCCCGCCTGACGGCGTCCGAGACGGTCTGGACGGCCTCGGCCTGACCGACCAGGCGAGCGGCCAGCCGCTCCTCCATCTCCAGCAATTTCTCCTGCTCGCCTTGGAGCAGCTTGCCGACCGGGACGCCGGTCCAGGCCGACACCACCTCGGCGATGTCGCTGGCCGCCACCTCCTCGGACACCATGGTGCGGCTGCGCTCGGCGGCGGCCTGGCTCAGACGCGCCTCCAGCTGGGGCAGTTCGCCGTACAACAGCTCGGAGGCCCGGGTCAGGTCGCCGTCGCGTTGGGCCCGCTCGGCCTCGATCCGGACCTGCTCCATCCGTTCCTTGAGGTCGCCGACCTGGTTCAGCCCGGCTTTCTCGGCCTCCCAACGGTCCTCCAGGCCGCGCAGACGCTCCTGGCTGTCGGCCAGGTCCAGCCGCAGCCGGGCCAGCCGCTCGACCGAGGCCTGGTCGTCCTCCTTCTCCAGCGCGAACTGTTCCATCGTCATGCGGTCGACCTGGCGGCGTAGTTCGTCGATCTCCTCCGGCGAGGAGTCGATCTCCATGCGCAGGCGGGAGGCCGCCTCGTCCACCAGATCGATGGCCTTGTCCGGCAACTGCCGGCTGGTGATGTAGCGGTGGGACAGGCTGGCGGCGGCCACCAGGGCTGAATCGGTGATACGGACCTTGTGGTGGGCCTCGTAGCGCTCGCGCAGGCCGCGCAGGATGGCGATGGTGTCTTCGACCGAGGGCTCGACCACGTGGACCGGCTGGAAGCGGCGCTCCAAAGCCGGGTCTTTCTCGATCCGTTCGCGGTACTCGTCCAAGGTGGTGGCGCCGATCATGCGCAGCTCGCCGCGGGCCAGCATCGGTTTGATCATGTTGCCGGCGTCCATCGCCCCCTCGGAGGCGCCGGCCCCGACCAGGGTGTGGAGTTCGTCGATGAAGGTGATGATCTGCCCCTCGGCCTCCCGGATCTCAGTCAGGACGGCCTTGAAGCGCTCCTCGAACTCGCCCCGGTACTTGGCGCCGGCCACCATCGAGGCCAGGTCGAGGGCGACCAGCTTGCGGCCCTTGAGCGAGTCGGGCACGTCGCCGGCCACGATGCGTTGGGCCAGGCCGTCCACCACGGCGGTCTTGCCCACACCGGGCTCGCCGATCAGGACCGGGTTGTTCTTGGTCCGCCGGGCCAAGACTTGGATGACGCGCCGGATCTCGGAGTCCCGTCCGATGACGGGGTCGAGCTTGCCGTCGCGGGCCCGCTCGGTCAGGTCGACCGAGTATTTGTCCAGGGCCGACTCGCCGCCCTCCGACTCGGCGCTGCTGACGCGCTTGTCGCCCCGACGGGAGTTGAAACGTTCGACCAGGCTCGATTCGGTCAGGCCGTGCCGCAGCAGGATGGCCTGGGCCTCCGACTCGATCTGGGCCAGGCCGATCAAGAGATGTTCGGTGGCGACGAACTGGTCGCCCATCCGCTGGGCCCAGGTCTCGGCCGCCCCCAGGGCCCGGGCCAGGGCGCCGGACAGGGTGGGCTGGGTGACGGAAGACCCCTGGGCCCGCGGCAGACCTGCGATCTCGGCCTGGGCGACCCGCCCGATCTCGGCCGGGTCGGCCCCCAGGTCGGCCAGCAGCGGGGCGACCGTGTTGTCGGGGATGAGCAGCAGCCCGGCCAGCAGGTGGACCGGCATGGCAGTGGGGTTGCCATTGGTCAGCGCCAAACGGACGGCGGCGGTGTAAGCGTCGCGACTGAGCGCGGTGAGCTTCTCGGTATCCATGGCCGGGAGAGGACTCCTTGAACTATGAGTTGAGTTGACTAGGCTCAAGTTTACCCACAGCGGAAGAGACGCGCGCACCGCCCACCCCGGACACGCGCGAGACTCCGCCGTTGTGGATTCAGCCGCTGACTCGCCATCGGCCCAGACGCCGGCGGACGACGCTCGGTCGAGACCGGCGCCGGACGGGCCGCTGAGGCCGGGCGCGAGCCCTAGGGCGCGTCGGGCGAGGCCAGGATGGCGGCCCAGGAGGTGACGGGGGAGCCGGCCTCGTCGGCCGACAGGTCGAGCAGGCCGGGGGCGGCCATGGTGTCGTCCAGCCAGCCCGGCTGCTGGAGTTCGGGGACGACCGGAGGGGTCGGATCGTCCTCCAGGGCCCGCTGGACCCGGCGCACGCAGCGCCGGGCGGTGTCCATCGGCTGGACCACGGCGATGGTCTGGCACTGCTGGGCCAGGTTGCGGAGCAAGGTCAAGGTCTGGTCCGCCAGGCTCAACTGACTGTCGACCTCGGGCAGCAAACGAGTCACGAACTCGTCCTCGCGCCCAGCCGTCATGGACTTCCAGTTCTCGATCAAGTCACGCGGCATGACCATCAAGTCGTGCAGGCTTTGGATCCGCTCGGCCACCGTGGTGGCCAGATTGGAATTCTTCTCCATCCGCCAGATCAGCTCGTCGAAATCGTGGCTGAGGGTGTGGCAGAGCCGGGACAGAGCCGCCCGCGAGGCCTCCAAGGCTTCGACCTCGGCCAGACCGGAGGCCACCTGCCCCACCATCTCGGCGTGGATCTGGCTCAATCCGATCCAGAAGCGGGTCTCGGCGCAGGCTTGGCGCAGCCGGAGCAGGTCGTTCGGCAGGTCGGTGATGATCTTCTCGATCTCGGCCACCATGGAGGCCCAGACCGTGATGGACAACCGCATGGCGTGGAAGCTGGACTCTTGGGCGACCTCCAGGTTGAGCGAGTCCGCCACCCGGTTGGCCTCGTCCATGGTCGGCTTGAGGGAGACCAGCGTCTTGGACAAGATGCCCCAGGTGCGCAACAGTTCGGCCTGCTGCTCCGACCAGGGCAGCAGCTCGCGGGCCAGGTCGCGACTGGCGGCCACGATGTCGGCCGCCCGGCCGGACTCGTTCATGACCGGCGTCAGCGGCCCGGGGGCGCGCCGGGTGTGCTCGTCCACTTCTTGGGGCAGGGCCGTCCACATGAAGTCGTCGAAGGAGGAGAAGCCGAGCTGCCGCATCAGATCGACCAGCAGAGCGGCCCCTTGGCTGGTGACGGCCTCGGCCGGCTGGCCGTCGTCCTGGGCGTCGAATTCGACCGCCCGGACCGAGGTGTAGATCTTCTGCATGGCCTCGGCCGCCTCCGGGCGACTGGGCCGCTGCTGGACGGCCAAGTAGCCGTCGGCGGTCGGGCTGATGGTGACCAGGGCAGTGTACGTATTGCCGTCGGCGGGCAGGTTCTGGAGGTAGGCGCAGACCGGCTGACCGGCCTCCAGGCGCTGCCACAGGAGTTGGAACAGGCCCGCCGGCATGCCGGGATGGCGCACCACCGAGTGGGGCGTGCCGACCAGGCGAGAACGGGCGAAGCGAGTCCACTCGATGAAGACGTCGTTCAAGTCGTTGATGACCCCGGAATGGTCGGTCGAGACGAAAGCCAGGGGCGAGGCGTCGTCCACCGACCGCGGCGCCGGCAAATCGGAGGTCCACGGCGTCGCCAGCCAAGTGTCGCTGCTCACGACACCTCCTTCGATCCTCGCGTTTCCACCAACCCCAAAGCCTTCGAGACTTCAGCCGTACGGCTGCCGCAGCCCAATCCAGGCCCGACCGGGAACAGGCCGTGAGGCGACACGACCGGGCCTAACCGAGCCTACACCCCGTGGCCCGACCGGCCGCAGCTCGTCGGACCACCGGCTGAGGACGATACTCCGGCCCGACCGGCGCCGCGGCCGTCGAGGGTCAGCGCTACGCTGGGGAAGCATCGATCGATGCTGGCCGAGCAAGGAGGCGCCGGGCGGGATGGGACTCAAGAGCGGATGTCGCGATGGTGCGCCGGTCACCGTGGCGGCTGGACCCGCCGGACCGTCCGTCGTAGCGACCTCGCTCTGGCCTGTGTATGATCGGCGCTTTCCCGGCGGCGCACACCGCGGAAGGCTTCGACATGGTTGACGACTCCGTCATCGACGACTCTGTGACCTGGCCCACCATGGAGCGGATCCGCGACGCCAGCGGCCAACGCCATGAGATCGGCCCCGGCCGGTTGTTCTTCTCCATGACCGACCCCAAGGGCGTCATCACGGCCGCCAACTCGGTCTTCGTCGAGATGGCCCGTTTCTCGCGCCAGCAGTTGATCGGCTCCCCCCACTCCATCATTCGCCACCCCGACATGCCGGCGGCCGCCTTCCGCTTGATGTGGGACGAGATCCAAGCCGGCCGCCCCTTCTGCTGTTACGTCGACAACCTGGCCGCCGACGGCAGCACGTACACCGTCTTCGCCACCGTCACCCCCACCAACGACGGCTACCTCTCGGTCCGGGTGCGCCCGCTGCGGAACGACCTGTTGGAGCGGGCCCGCTCGCTCTACCGGCCGACCCGGCAGGTCGAACGGGCGGCCCGCCAGCACGGCGTCAACCGGCGGGGGGCGGCCGGCGTCGGGCTGGACAAGCTGCAAGAGCTGCTGGGCGAGGCCGGCTTGCCCAATTACGACGAGTTCCAGTGGGTCGCCCTGCTGGCCGAAGTCGAGTCCCGGCGCGATCTGCCGGGCGGCTTGGAGACCCGTCCCCACGCCAGCGGCCCCCTGGCCGCCATGTTGATCTGCTGCCACACCCTGTCGGCCGAGTTGCGCCGTTGGTCCAGCCATCAGGCCGCCATCCAGCAGATGGCCCACTCCATCTCCGAGGCCATACCCCACCTGTTGGACGCCGCCAGCTCCGCCATCGCCACCGCCACCGTCCTGCAGCAGGCCCGGCCCAAGGGGGCCGAGCGGTCCGGGGCCTTGGCCTTCCTGGCCTCCCGTTTGACTCAGATGTCGTCCATCACCAACGAGCTGGTGCGCCACCTGCTGGTGTTGCGCCAGTCCTGCCGCGACACCCGTAGTTGGGTCGCCCTGGCCGAGCTGCACACCGCCGCCCTGGGCCAGTTCGTGGTCGAGATCATGGACCAAGGGCAGACCGAACAGGCCCGCTCGGCGGTCGAGGAGCTGTGCCAGGTGCTGGACGACGACTTCACCTTCGTCAGCGAGCTGTCGGAGCAGAACGCTGTCTACGCCGGCACCATGGCGCACGAGTTGCTGCGGGTGCACGCTTTGATCGCCGACCACCGCGAGGTCGTCAACCGAGTCAAGCGGGATCTCGACCTGCCGGCGGCCGACCAGCTCGACCAGCTAGTGCCCCAGATCACGGACCAGCTGGCCGCGGTCGAGGACGCCCTGCGCCTGATCGAGCATCTGGGCCGAGAGTCGAACACCATCTCCACCCCGCTCGACACCCAACCGGCCGAATTCCAGATCGCCCACCTGCTCGAGGTCATGGACTCGCTCAACTGAGCGGTGGGAAAGGTCGGCTCAGGGCATCAGCTCACGGGGCCCGACGGCTTGGACCCGGGTCCAGACGTCGCCCCGCGCCGAGGCGGCGAAGACCCCCGGGGCAGCCGGGCTGGCGTGCAATCGGGTGATCTCCAGGACCAGACGGGACAGATCGCGCCGCAATTGCTCATTGTCGGCCTGTAGTTCCAGGATGCGGCGGATGCCGTTCAGATTGATGCCCTCGTCCTGGGACAGGCATTGGATCAGACGCAGCCGGGCCACGTCGCGGGCGGAGTAGCGCCGGCCCCGGCCCTTGCTGCGGTGCGGCACCACCAGACCGAGGCGGTCCCAGGTGCGCAGAGTTTGCGGATGCATGCCGGCCAGGCGGGCGGCGGTCGAGATCAGGAAGACCGGCGCGTCCTGGTCGATCGCCTGCGGCAATCGGTTGAGCGGATTCATCGAGACACCTGCCTCAGCTTGACTCTGGGGTCGGACTCGCCGCTGACGGCGGCGTAGGCGGCCAAAGCCTCCTGGGCCGCCGGGGGCAACTGGGTCGGAACTTGCACTTCGATCGTCACCAGCAGGTCGGTGGGGCCGCCCCGGCCCACGATGCCCTTGCCCCGGACCCGGAAGACGCGCCCGTTGGGAGTGCCGGCCGGCAAGCGCAACCGGAAGTTGCCGTTGAACAAGCTAGGCAATTCGATCTCTGCCCCCAGGGCGGCTTCGGCGTACGTCACCGGCGCCGTCAAGGTCAGATTGTCGCCTTGGCGGCCGAACAGGGGATGGGGGCTGACGTGGACCTGGACGTAGAGGTCGCCCGGCGCGCCGCCATTGGCCCCGGCCCCGCCCTTGCCTTTGACCCGGATGCGCTGGCCGTCGGTCACTCCGGCCGGCAGCTTGACTTGGATGGTCCGGGTGGAACGGGCCCGCCCGGAGCCGCCGCAGTCCGGACAAGGGTCGTCCACCAGCAGGCCGCGTCCCAAACACTTGGGGCAGGGTTCGGAGACGGCGAAGGCGCCCGACTGGCGGTGCAGCGCCCCGCTGCCCTGGCAGGCCGGGCAGACCCGGGGCGTGGTGCCGGCCTTGGCCCCGGTGCCGTGGCAGGACGGACAGGCCGCCTCGGAGCTCAACGGCACCGCGACGGTGGCTCCCTGAGCGGCGTCGGCGAAGGCGACGGCAGCCTCGCCCTCGAAGTCTTGGCCCCGGCGGGGGCCGCGCCCCCGGGGGGCCGGACCGGCTTGGTTGAACAGACCGCCCAAGAGGTCGCCCAGACCGCCGCCCGGACCGCCCAAGAGGTCGTCCAGGCTGACCCCGGCCGGGCCGCCGCTGGGGCCGCCCCGGCCGGCGCCGGGGTAACGGAAACCGGAGCCGAACAAGTCGCGCGCCTCGTCGTACTCCCGCCGCTTGTCCGGGTCGGACAGCACGTCGTGGGCCTCGCTGACCTCTTTGAAGCGGCGTTCGGCCTCGGCCTGGCCGGGATGGCGGTCGGGGTGGTTCTCGCGGGCCAACTTACGGAAGGCCTTCTTGATCTGCTCCTGGCTGGCCCCCTTCTTCAGGCCCAGGGTGGCGTAGTAGTCCTTCTCCAACCAGTCTTTGGTGCTCATGCCACCTCCTCGACCACCGCCGGCCGTCCAGCCGTCATACGACCGGACCGCCGCCGTCGGGTCCGGCCGGACCAGCCGGGCTGGACGGGCTGTTCAAGGTCGCCGCGCTGGACGGGCTGGCGGCCGAATCGGAGCTGGACGGCCCCGGCTCGGCCGCGGCAGCCGTATCACCGGGACCGGCCAGGTCCGCCACCGGCGCGGCGGCGGGGTCAGCCGCCGCCGGAACGGTCGGCTCTGGGGCCGGTTCGGTCGGGTCGGCCACCGCCACCCGGGCCGGACGCAGCACCCGCCCGTCCAGGCGATAGCCGAGCTGGAAGACCTGGGCCACCGAAGTGACCGCGTAGCCCGGTCGGTCCAAATTCATCAGCGCCTCGTGGACGTGCGGGTCGAAGGGGTCGCCGACCTGGCCGTAGGGCTCCAAACCGTACTTGGCCGTGACCTTGGCCAGCTCGTCGGCCAACAGCCGAGCCCCGCCGTTCAGCTCGTCGTGGCCGCGGGCCGCTTCGATGCCGTCCAAGACTGGCAGGAGGTCGCCCAAGACGGCCTCGACCCCCAGCTGGCGGGCCCGGTCACGGTCTCGGTCGACCCGCTTCTTGTAGTTGACGTACTCAGCCTGGAGGCGTTGCAAGTCGGCCGTCCGCTCGGCCAACAGCTCCTCCGGGGAGGGCGGCCCAGGCTCGGGCGTGGGAGCGGGCCGGGGGGTGGCCGCGTCATCCGGCCGGTCCAGCGGGCTGGCCGAACCAGCCGGGTCGACCGGGTCGGTCGGATCAGCCTGGTCGGCCTCTGGGCGCAACTGGTCGACCAGGCTCTTGAGGGCGTCGTCCCAGTCCGGCTCCGGCTCGGTGGGCTTCTTCTTAGTCATCGTTCTCCTTACCAGTGCGGCGCCGGCCGGCGCCGGACCCGTCGGTCCGGCCCGGCCGCGCCAGCCTCGATCAGACCGGTGGCGCCCCGGTGGCGCCGGCTGACCGGGCCGCGCCCGACGGCGCGGCACCGCTCAGCGCCGGTCTTGGCTCACTTGTCCTCGTCGATGATCTCAGCTTCGACCACGTCGTCGTCGCCGGCGGCCGGGGCGTCCGCGCCGGCCTGAGCCTGCTCGGCCTCCTGGCGGGCCTGGGCGGCGGCGCAGATGGCCTGGCCCATGGCGGCGGCTTGGTCGTTCAGGTCGGTCAGGGCCTGCTTGACCGCGTCGTGGGTGTCGGAGCCCTGGAGGGCCTCCTTCAG
>JAIRYW010000023.1 GCA_031267645.1 Propionibacteriaceae bacterium | reverse complement strand
GGCTGCGGCGTCCAATTCCGGGAGGGCTGACAGTGACACGTCGGTCCCACCCGGCTCCCCGAGCCCTTCAATCTCACCGCCCGCCCCGGCCCGCCCGATACTCCAGGTGGGATCCTGGGAGTCGAACCACCTGATCCCACCATCGCGGTCCCAACGCTCAAATCAAGTTAGGAGCCAACCATGTCCTTCGTCCGTTACGAGGTGGCCGACCACGTCGCCACCTGCACGATCGAGCGCGAGTCCAGCCTGAACGCCCTCAACAGCGAGGTCTTGGGCGACCTCAAAGCCGCTTTGGACCGGGCTGAGGCCGAATCGGTCCGAGTCCTGGTCGTGACCGGAGCCGGGGCCAAGGCCTTCGTGGCCGGGGCCGACGTGGCCGAGATGGCCGGCATGACCCGGCGCGAAGCCCAGGCCTTCAGCGAACTGGGCAATTCCGTCTTCCGTCAGTTGGAACGCCTGCCCTTCCCCACCATCGCCTCGGTCAACGGCTTCGCCCTGGGCGGCGGCTGCGAGTTGGCCCTGAGCTGCGACATCCGACTGGCCGCCAGCACGGCCGTCTTCGGCCAGCCCGAGGTCGGCCTCGGCATCACACCCGGTTTCGGCGGCACCCAGCGCTTGGCTCGGACCATCGGCGTCGGCCTGGCCAAGGAGTTGCTCTTCTCGGCCCGTAAGATCGACGCCGAGCGGGCCTTGGCCATCGGCTTGGTCTCGGCCGTGGTCGAGCCCGACCAGCTGGGCCAGGCGACGGCCAAGCTAGCCGGCCAGATCGCCCGCCAAGCTCCCATCGCCGTGCGCTCGACCAAGCTGGCTCTGGCTCTGGGCCTGCAGACCGACATCGACTCCGCTCTGGCCCTGGAGGCGGCTTGTTTCGCGGCCTGCTTCGAGACCGACGACCAGCGCGAGGGCATGGCCGCCTTCACCGAACGGCGCCGCCCTGAGCCCTTCCAAGACCACTGATCCCAACCCGCTCCCCGTCAGCCCACCCGGAACGCCCAACCCGCTCCCCGTCATTCCGCGCGGAGCATCCAGCTCGCTCCCCGTCATTCTGCGCGGAGCGAAGCGAAGTCGCAGAATCCACACCACCGGGCCCGACCCGAACCCAGACCGCAAAGCAAACCAACCGTAAGGAGTCCCACATGCTAGTAGGCGTGATCGGAGCCGGCACCATGGGCGCCGGCATCGCCGAGGTCTTCGCCCGCTGCCCCGATTTCGAGGTCAAGCTGGCTGACGTCGACCTGGCGCTGGCCAACAAAGGCCGTGACCGCCAATTGGCCGGCTTGGACCGCCAGGTGGCCAAGAGCCGTCTGACCGCCGAGCAGCGCGACCAGATCGCGGCCCGCCTGACCCCGGCCCAGGTCGACGACCTGGGCGACTGTGAGCTGGTGGTCGAAGCCGTCTTGGAGACCATGGCGGTCAAACGGCCCCTGTTCGAGCGGCTGGACCAGCTCTGCCGCCCGGACGCCATCCTGGCCAGCAACACCAGCTCCCTGTCCATCACCGAACTGGCCCGCGGCCTGAAACACCCAGTGGCCGGCATGCACTTCTTCAATCCCGCCCCGGTCATGGCCCTGGTCGAAGTCACCGCCGGCGCCGACACCGCCGAAGAGACCATCCAGCAGATCACCGCCACCGCCCGACAACTGGGCAAAACCCCGGTCAGGGTCGAGGAAGCGGCCGGCTTCGTCGTCAACCGCATCCTCATCCCCATGATCAACGAAGCCGTCGAAGTCCTAGCCGCCGGCACCGCCTCGGCCGAAGACATCGACGCCGCCATGAAACTAGGCGCCAACCACCCCATCGGCCCCCTGGCCCTGGGCGACCTGATCGGCCTGGACGTCGTCCTAGCCATCATGGAAGTCCTCCAAGCCGAGACCGGCGACGACAAATACCGCCCCCACCCGCTGCTACGCAAACAGGTCCGGGCCGGCCGCCTGGGCCGCAAAACCGGCCGCGGCTTCTTCACCTACGCCTGAGCCGAGCCCAGGCCACCTAGAACGGCGATGGCCCCGCGCCAACCGGGACGGCGCGGGGCCATCGCCATCCCTTTCGAGAGCCCGATCGTCCTGACAGACCTGGCCTCAGATGATTACCTACTAAATCAAACATCAACCTGGCGGCTTTCGCCTCCAAAGTCGGATATAGCTCTTGATCAGGCGCTTCATCCGGCGAGTTGCTCGAAAGCCGAGCGGCGCTGGGCGATCCACCGCCTCCCGGCGGCGACCACGTCCAGATCAGAGGCTTGTTCGTCGCTACTGGCCGGCGGCGACTTCGCCGACGGGGTCATCTCCCACCTCGGCGCCCTGGCCGGCGGCCAGGAGTTCGTCACCTTCGACCACACCGCCGTCCCTCTCCTGACCACAGCCGGCCAAAACCAGAGTGATTACGGAATCACCCCTCCGCTCACCCGTGGAACCTGACCATCTCCTGGACGCCGGGCAGGTCGAGGGCGCGGCCCGAAATTGGCGGCGCGAACCTGCCGCCTGGGAGCGGACGTCAGACCGTCAGATCGGTCAACGACAGGACATGAACGCCATCGGCCCTGGTGTAACAGGGGCCGACGGCGGTCAGGACCGCCAGAAAACGCGGCTTAGTGGTCATCTTGCCGGCGAGACCGACCAGCTTGGCGGCGGCGGAGTCGAGGACCTGCTCCAGGCCACTCAATTTGACTTCGATCCCCGCCCACTCGACGCCACGCACCAGGACCAGGTCTATCTCGGATCCTCGGTTGTCTTGGTAGGCGCGGACCGACAGGCCCCGGGCTTGGCCGTACACCGACAGGTCACGGAAGGCCAACGACTCGAGCAGTTGGCCGAAGGCCTCATGATCTGACAGCAGGTCCTCGGGTCCCGCGCCGAGCGCCGCGACGGCCAGCGAAGGGTCCACCAAGTGTCGTTTGGGTGACTTCCGGACATTGGCCGACGATCTGAGGTGGCCGCCCCAGGCGGGCTGGTCCACCAGTAGCCAGAGACGAGCCAAGGCGTCGAGGTAATTAGGCAGAGTCTGGACGCCCACCGAGGCGCCGTACTGGGCGGTGTCACGCGCCAGGGTCTCCAAGGTGACATAGGACGCGGAGTTGCGCGCCAGAGCGAAGATCAAAGCTTCGACCTTGCGCGGATCGCGGCGCACACCGTCCAGAGTCACGATCTCAGTGCCGATGATGGTCTGTACGTAATTATGGTTGGCCGCTCGGGCCTGGGCCAAGGAACGGCCGATGTTGGAGGGCCAACCGCCGCGACATAGCGCATCCGCCAGCGTTGTCAGGTCCGTACGGCCTGTGGAGGCCGACACATTGGCGTCGCCGCCCTCCCACAGGTCCCCCAAGGAAACCGCCCCACTGGAGACGCCGGATTCAACTAGGGTCAAGGGACGCATGTCGACATACGAGAAACGCATGGCGCCGGTGTGGCGACTGGCGTCCTTTGACGGTGTGGCGGAGCCAGTGAGAATGAATTGTCCGTCCAAGCCACGCCGGTCGACCTCGGCCCGGACGGCGTTCCACAGATCGGGCGCCAGTTGCCACTCGTCGATCAAACGAGGGGTGGCGCCGCTCAAAGCACCCATCGGGTTGGCTTGAGCGGCCAGACGTTCTTGTCGGTCGACGTCCAGGCGCAGGGCGCTGGCGGCCCGCCGCTCCGCCGTGGTGGTCTTGCCACAGGCCTTGGGACCCCGCACCACCACGGCTCCAGCGATCTCCAGAGACTGGCCCAGGATAGCGTCAGCCAATCGGGGAACATAGGCGTCTATCATGGGCCGAGCGTAACATATGACTGAAATTTTAACTAATGAGCTACCGAAATAATCTATACGGAACTATGGCAAATATCGGTACAGCCAGCGACGAGTGGCCCGTGCCACCAGATCGCCCAGCCGAGTGGACGACGAGTCTTGACCATTCTGACGGTGGCCCGCTCAGCCAACATCGCTCAGCCGGCTCGGACCGTCAGCCGTAGCGCTCGATCAGAGCCTGAGCGTTGGCCACCCGTTGGGCGGTCTCGTCGGCGTACACCTGCAAGGCCGGCCGATTCTCTCGCACCATGGCCTGACGAATCTCCGTCAACTGCCGCTGCCACAACCGGGGCAACCCGATCTCCGCTTTGCAGAGAGCGTCCCGCAGCGCCGTCGCGATCTCCGTCGACGTGGCCGTGGCGTCCCCCGGCCCAGGGTTCTCCGCCGTGGCGGAGAACCCGCCGAAGGACTGGTAGGCCTCCTGCGGGGTGGCGAAGGCGTAACCCTCCCCCGCCATACAGGAACGCCACTGGACCAGGGCGGATTCCATCGCAGGACTGGCCCAAGCCTCCGCCGACGAGCGCTGGTCGATCTCGAAGAGCAGCAGACCATCCTCCTCCGTCGTCCCAGCCACACCTTCCCACAGGGCGTCATAGGACTGGCCGACACAACCGTCGTCACCCCTCAAAGCCTGTTCGTAAGCCTGAGTCCACTGCGGCGACAGCGCCAAATCCGTTGGATCGTCGAGTCCGAAATCCCCGCTCCGAAGCTGATAGCCGCTGAGGCGAGCCCGCTCTTCAGACATGATCCCGATCTCGATGTCGTAACCTCTCATCTCCGGCGCCGCCGGGGTGGCGGCCGGCGGCTCACCCAACAGCTCGAAACCCCGCTCAGCCATGCAATGACGCAACAGGGCGTGACTACCCTGCGCGATCACCACCTCCTGCTCCGGCGTCGGACCCAACATCTCATAGACATAAGGCGTCAACCAGCCCGACGGAGACAGCGTCAAGGACTCCCAACCATCCCCTGACCGATCACCCGACCCCGACGTCTGATCGGCGTACAGATCAGTCACCTCGGCCCCCGGCCCGGACGGACCACCACCCGACGCGGCGCCCGAACAGCCAGAGAGCAAGAGCACGACCATCCCCAACACCGAGACCGAACCGCGCCCGGCCGAACGCATTGGACCGTCCATCCCCACCTCCAAAGCCAGCCAGGAAAGTCCCGACAACTTAACATGGTATATTACCCGCCCCACAAAACTGACGTCCAGCTTTCCTGGCCCAACCGAAACGCCGAGTCACCCCCCCCCCCGCCGAGCCCAGGAGGCGATGATGATCGAAGGGTTGTAAGGTAGTAGTACCTTACGTAATGGTCGAGTTGGAAGGACACGGCATGACCACGCTGACTGTGACAGCCAAAGGACAGATCACGCTCAAACGCGAACTCCTGCGCCATCTCGGCGTCGGGCCGGGCGACCAAGTCGAGGTCGACCTGCTGCCCCACGGCGGCGCCGTCCTGACCGTCAGCCGACCCGGTTCCTGGGATGCCTTCTGTGGGAGACTGGCCTGCGACGACGCCCAACCGGTCACCATCGAGCAGATGAACGAAGCCATCGCCACCGGCTGGTCCGGACGATGACCCGACCAGCCTCCGCTCCCCTCGAACCGGGGCGTCGCATCACGGTCGACACCAACGTCTTGGTGCGCGCCGTCACCACTGACGACCCGGTCCAATCCCCCCGAGCCGCCCAGGTCTTAGCCGAAGCGGCCGGTGTCGTGGTGACCCTGCCCTGTTGGTGCGAGTTCGTCTGGGTGCTGCGCCGCGCCTACGGCTTCGACCTCGCCTCCATCGAACAAGCCATCACCGCCCTGGTCGAGGTCCCGACAGTCCTGACCGACCGCCCGGCCGTGGCCGCCGGACTGGCCCTGCTACGGGCCGGAGGCGACTTCGCCGACGGCGTCATCGCCCATCTCGGCGCCCTGGC
>JAIRYW010000003.1 GCA_031267645.1 Propionibacteriaceae bacterium | reverse complement strand
ACCAGGGTGACCGAGTCGGCCAGGGAACTGTCCAAGTCGAGGTCGTCGATCTCGGCCGGACTGGACAAGCGGTAGGCGTCGACGTGGACCAGACCGGGACCACCGACCAAAGAGGGGTGCACCCGGGCCAGCACGAAGGTGGGGGAGATGACGGGGCCTTGGACTTCGAGCCCGGCGCCGACGCCCCGGGCCAGGACGGTTTTACCGGCCCCCAACGGACCGCTCAGAATGACCAGGTCGCCAGCGGCCAAGAGCCCGGCCAAGCACTCGCCCAAGCGTTCCATGGCGGCCGTGGTGGGCGCCGTCGAGACACAGCCGAGGCCCGGACGCCCGATCTCAGCCGGACCGCCCGAAGCCGAATCGGCGCCGGACCAGCGGTCCGCCGACTTCGCTGGGCTGGGCATGGGAATCTGGCTCCTTCCGGCGGCCCCGGCCGGCCGCCCGAGCCAGACTACACGGCTGGTCCGCCCGCTCAGCCGGTTGAGCCAGCCAACCCTGGAGGCGATCGGGCCGAGGCGAGACCCCACGGTTCTGAGCCGGGCCCCCGCCGGGCTCGGGCGGCCGGTCGCCGCCCGAGCCCGGTCCGGCCCTGGCGCCACGCCAGCCACCCCGGTCGGACCGCCCGTCCATCGCCTGGCGGGCCGCGCCCCTAGACTGGCCGGGTGCGAGTGGCCATCGTGACCGAGAGTTTTTTGCCCCAGGTCAACGGGGTCGTCAACTCGGTCATACGGCTGGCCGAGCATCTGCGGCGAGAGAACCACGAGGCCATCATCGTGGTCCCGGACGACGCCCAGGTGCCGGCCCAGTGCGCCGGTTTCGACGTTTACACGCTCGGTTCGATCACCTTCCCCCTCTACACTGACGTCAAACTTGGATTGACACCTAGTTTCGTGATCGAGCGTCTGCTGTCGGACTGGGCCCCCGACGTGGTCCACGTCGCCGCCCCCTTCATCGTGGGCCACAACGCCCTGCTGGCGGCGGCCCGGCTGTCCTTGCCGACGGTCGCGATCTACCAAACTGACATTCCTAGTTTTGCCGGTCGCTACGGCTTGGGCTTCTTGGAGGCGCTGGCCTGGCACCGGGTGCGTGACATCCACTCCTTGGCCACATTGACCCTGGCCCCCTCCACCCAAGCCCGCGACCAGCTGATCGCCCACGGCGTGCCCCGGGTGGCCATCTGGGGCCGGGGCGTCGACACCGAACTGTTCGACCCGGCCCGCCGCCGCGACGACCTGCGTCGCCAGTGGGCTCCCCAAGGCCAGACCCTGATCGGCTACATGGGCCGCCTGGCCCCCGAGAAACAGGTCTCCGACCTGACCGTGTTGGCCGATCTGCCCGGCGCCCGCTTGGTCGTGATCGGCGACGGCCCCTCCCAAGCGGCCCTCAAAGCTCAGCTCCCCCAAGCCGTCTTCCTGGGCCAACTGTCCGGCCTGGACCTGGCCCAAGCCGTCGCCAGCTTGGACCTGTTCGTCCACCCCGGCGAGCTGGAGACCTTCGGCCAAGCCATCCAAGAGGCCCTGGCCTCCGGCCTGCCGGTGCTGGCCCCGGCCCGCGGCGGCCCCCTCGACCTGGTCCAACCCGGTCGAAACGGCTTCCTCTACCCACCCGGCGACCTCGACCGCCTCCGCCGCCAAGCCGGTGACCTAGTGGCCGACCCGGCCCAACGCCAAGTCCTGGCCCTGGCCGCCCGCGCCTCCGTCGCCCAACGCACCTGGCCCCACCTGTGCGACCAGCTGCTGGACCACTACCGCTCCGTCATGCGCCCCTGGTCGGCCGGCGATCTGGTGGCCGACCGCCGCTGAGAAGCCCTGATCCGGGTTCACGGCCGCGCCAGCGACCTGAATCAGATTCAAACCCTCAGCCCAGGCCGGCCTCCACCTGGCGGGCCAACAAACTGGTGAAGACGCCACCGGCGGCGGCCAAATCGTCGAAACGGCCCTGCTCGACCACCCGACCGGCTGCCAAGACCACGATCTGGTCGGCTGACTCGAGGGTGCTGAGTCGGTGGGCGATGGCGATGACGGTCCGGCCCCGGGCGGCCTGGGCCACCCCGGCTAGGACCCGTTCCTCGCTGGCCCGGTCCAGTTGGGAGGTGATCTCGTCCAGCACCAAGATGTCCGGGCCGGCCAGCAGGCTCCGGGCCAGGGCCAGGCGCTGACGCTGCCCGCCGGACAAGCGTTCGCCCATCTCGCCCACCGGCCGGTCCCAGCCTTGGGGGTCGGACTCGATCAGGTCGGTCAAGTCGCTGGCAGCCAAAGCCGCCGTCAGGGCGCGGTCGTCGGCCTCAGGCACGGCCAAGCGCAGATTGCCGACCAAGCTGTCGTTGAAGAGGTACGGCCGCTGCTCGACCAATCCGACCCGGGCCCGCAGTTCGGCCAGAGGCCACTGGCGCAGGTCGACCCCGTCGATCAAGATGGCGCCGGCGTCGGCGTCCCAGGCCCGGGCCAGCAGCCAGCCCAAGGTCGATTTGCCGGAGCCGGAAGCTCCCACCAGACCGGTCAGACGCCCGGCGGCGGCCGTGAAAGAGACCTCCTTCAGAACTGGTTCGGGCCGGGCCCGGCCAGCCTCGTCGCCCGGCGGGTAGGCGAAGCTGACATTCCGGAATTCGACCTGCCGGGCCAGCGGGGCCGAGCCGGCTGATCGGTCGGGCGGTCTGGCCCCGCCTTGGTCGGGAACTCGTTCGCCGGTGGCACGGACCAGGCCTGACCCGGAGCGGCCGAGGTCCGTCCGCCCGGGTCCGCCCGGGCCGCCCAGAGGCGATGGCGACAGGACGGAAACAGCCTGATCGAGGCCCGTCTGGTCGGACCGGTCCGGATCGCCCGGGGGCGGAGGCCCAGCAGCGAGTGGGGCCGGGTCCTCCACCAGGGGCACAGCGTCGGTCACCTCGAACAGGCGGCGGGCGCTGGCGTAGGCCTGTTGCAGGTCGGCCGCGAAGTCCTCCACCGCCAGCACCGGCGTGAATCCGGCCAGAGTCAGCCCCAGGCCCAGGCCCAGCCGAGGCAGGTCGACCGGCAGGTCGAGCCGGGCGGCCAAGACCGCTGCTTGGGCCAGCAGGCAGCCGGCCATCAGAGCCACATTGACCCCCCGACGCCAGGCGATCCAACGGCCCAGACCGGTCAGACCGGCCTCGACCTCGCCCTCCAGCCGGCCCAACTCGGCCAAGCGACGCGGACCGTAGCGGAAAGCCAAGACCTCGCGCACGCCTTGGACCGAGTCGGTGACGTGCTGGGCCAACTCGCCTCGGCCCCGTCGCAGTCGGGCGGCGGCCCGGGCGCTGGAATGTGAGCCCAGGGCCGGCACGACCAGTCCGACCGCCAGCACGGCGACGGCCAGGACCAGGGCGGCCAGCGGATCGACCGCGCCGGCGCAGACCGCCACCGTGGCCAGCGGCACGACCAGGGCGGTCACGGCTGGGGCCAGGGTGTGGGCGAAGAAGACCTCGACCCGGTCGACGTCCTTGGTCACCCGGGCCAGCAGATCGCCGGTCGGCCGGCCCAGCACCCCGGCCGGAGCCTGCGGTTCCAAGCGGTCGTAGAAATAAACCCGCAGCCGGGCCAGGGCTTTGAAAGCGACATAGTGGCCGGCGAACTGCTCCAGATACCTGGTCAGCCCTTTGAGCAAGGCCAGGCCGATCAAGCCGGCCAACAGCGGGGCCCAGGCCACCGGCCGCCCGACGGCGGCCCGGCCCAAAGCCCAGCCGCCCCCGGCGAACAGGGCGACGCCACAGGCCAGGGCCACGGTCCGGCTCAGGATCGACCAGCCCAGCGGGGCCAGCACCGGGCGGGCCAAGGCCAGCAGACGGCGGCGCAGGGCGGCCGGCGACCAGGGGACGGAGTCCGGCCCGGACCCAGCCCGGTTGGACCCGACGGCGGCGACCAGCTCGAAGCCAGGGCTCGTCTCAGACCCAGCCGTTGGGGCGTGAGCCCGGTCGAGCCCGGCGGCGACCGGCTCGACGGCGGCAGCCGGCCCAGACCCGGCCGGCGGCTCGAGACCGGGTCGGGTCCCAGAACCGGGCCCGATCACAGGACGCTCGGACATGGCTCGACCTCCCCTCGGTCCAGTCGCAGCACCCGGTCGGCCCCGGCCACGGTCGAGGCTCGGTGCGAGATGGTCAAGACGGCCCGGCCGGCGGCCAGCCGGGCCAAAGCGGCCAAGATGATCGCTTCGGACTCCAGATCTACCTGGGAGGTGGGCTCGTCCAGCAGCAGGATGGGGGCGTCGGCCAAGAAGGCGCGGGCCACGCCGACCCGTTGGGCCTGCCCGCCAGACAGGGCTAGCCCGCGCTCCCCCACCGGGGTGTCCAAACCCTCCGGCAGGCTGGCCACGAAACGGTCCAAGTCGGCGGCGGCCAGGGCCTGGGCCAGGTCCTGTGGGCTGGCTTGGGGCCGGGCCACCAGCAGGTTGTCCCGCAGGCTACCCCGGAAGAGATAGGTCTGTTGGGCCACCACGGCCAGCTGGGAGCGCCGCCAGTCGGCCGTCAGGTCGGCCGTGTCCAGTCCCCAGCAGCGGATCGTGCCGGAGCCCGGCCGTAGATTGGCTTGGATCAACTCGGCGATGGTGGTCTTGCCGACGCCGCTGGGGCCGACCAGGGCGACATGCTCAGTCGGCCCGACTTTGAAGCTGGTCCGGCGCAAGATCGGCTGGCCTTCGACGTAAGCGAAGTCGACTTGGTCGAATTCCAAGGCCCAGGCCGCGCGGTCGACCTGGTCGGGCGCCGGAGCCCAGGCGCCGGGACGGTCGGCCAGGGGCGGGACGGTGGCCAAGAAAGCCTTGACCTCACGGCTGGCGGCGGCCCCGGCCATGCCGATGTAGAAGAACTGTCCCAGCCGGTCCAGCGGGTCGAGCAGCAAACTGGCGCACAGCAGCAGGGCCAAGGCTTGGCCGATCGTGATGTGGCCGGTCTGGAGCCGTTGCAGGGCCAAGCCGACGGCCAAGACCACGAAGGCCAGCGAGAACAGCGAATCGACGATCAGCAAGACCAGCTGGTTGCCGGCCAGCAATCCCATGACGTGACGGCGGAGCTGCTCGGCGGCCTCGGCCAAACGCCGGCCCATCCGCCGACCGGCTCCGATCAGACGCAGGGTGGGCAGGCCCTGGATGGCGTCCAGGAACTGGGCCGACAGCTGCTGGGCGTTGGCCCGGTAGCGCTGGGAGACCTTACGGAAGACGCCTTGGAAACCGCCCACCATGAGGGGGATGGCCGGCACGCCCAGCGCCAGCCAGGCCGCCGCCACTGGGTCGACGGCCCAGGCCAACAGGGCCAGGACCAACAGCGGGCTGGTCATGGAGGCGGCCATCGGCCCGATGAAGCCGCCTCGGAAACCAGCCACCCGCTCCACCGCGTCGGTGGCGGTGGAGACGATCCGGCCGGTCCGGGCCCGCGACCGCTGGCCGGCTCCCAAGGCGAAGATCTGGACCACCGTCCGATCCCGTTCGGTCCGCTCGATCCGGCTCTGCTCGGCCGCCGCCAACCGCGGCCCGGCCCAGGCCGCCACCCCGGCCAACAGCCCCAGGCCGGCCAATCCGGCCAGCGCCGCCGGGTTCAGACCGCCGCCTTCGACCAACCGGTCCAGTTGACGGCCCAAGCCGAGGTAGAAGCCGGCCAACGAGACCGCCGTCAACCAACTCAGAGAGATCTGCCCGACCACCCGTCCGGTCATGTCCAGGCGTCCTCCTCCGCCACCGGGCCGGCCCAGTCCGGTGGCACGAACTCGTCCAAAGAGGCGATGACCGAGGGCAGATGGCGGACCAGGGCCTGGGGCGGGTAGGGGCCAGGATGACGGACAGCGGCCAGGGCCTGGATCGAAGCCGCCGCCAAGGCCGCCCGCCAAGCCGGCAGGCCGGCCGCCAGCAGGGTGCCGCAGATCCCGGCCAGGACGTCGCCGGAGCCAGCTTGGGCGGTCCAGGCCGGGCCGGGCAGACCGAGATAGGTGGTGTCCAAGCCGGGCCGGGCGACGTATTGGGTGGCCCCTTTGAGCAGGACGGTGGCTCCGGTCAGGTCGCTCAGGCGGTGCGTGGCGGCCACCGGGTCGGCTTCGACGCGGCGGCGCTCCCAGCCCAAGCAGTCCGCCAGCTCGCCGGCGTGCGGCGTCAGCAGGACGGACTGGTCGAGCGGCCTGACCGTCGGCTCTTCGACCAAGCCGGACAGACCGACCCGGAGGGCGTCGGCGTCGACCACGACCGGCCGGCCGGTGGCGACGGCCTCGTCCAAACGGGCGGCCAGACCGGGTCGGTCGCCCCAGCCGGACCCGATGACCCAAGCTTGGACCTGGATCCGGGCCAGACCGGCCTGGGGCCGGGACTGCTCGGTCGGGATCAAGCCGGGCCAGGCCGGCTCGGCCTGTTCGAGCGACTGGCAGATGACGTTGGGGGCCGCCGCCAGCACGGCCGGGCCGACCGGGCCGATGTGACGCACCAAGCCGGCCCCCGACCAAATGGCGCCCAGCACGCCCAGCACCCCGGCCCCGGGGTAGGCCTCGGAGCCGGTGTCGAAGCCGACCACCCCCCGAGAATATTTGTCCGAGGTCGGCTGGGGGCGCGGCCACCAGGCCGCCAAGTCCGGCAGCTCGACTTCCACCAGGTCGGGCCGGTCCAGCTCCAAGCCGATCTCGACCAAGCTCCTGGCCCCGCAGCGCTGACGGGCCGGCTGCTGGACGTGGCAAGGTTTCCAAGCCCCCAAGGCCACCGTCCGAGCGGCCCAGAAGCTGTCCGGCTGGTCGGCCCCGTTCGAGTCGGCGGCCAGGCCGGAGGGCAGGTCCACCGACAGCACCGGCCGGCCCAGACGGCGGCAGGCCTGAGCCAGCTCGGCCACCTGGGGCGGCAGGCCGGGGCGGGCGCCGAGACCGAAGACGGCGTCCAAGACCAGGTCGAAGCCAGCCAGTTCAATCTGGGTCGGCGGCTCGGACAGAGCCCGGGCGCCAGCCTGGACGGCGGCCCGCCAAGCCGCCTGATGGACCTTCCCCAAGGGATTCCAGAGCCACACCTCAAGGCCGCGGCGGGCCAATCGGGCGCCGGCGTAGAGCCCGTCGCCGCCGTTGTCACCCGGCCCGGCCAGGACCAGCAGACGGGCCCGGCGGGGCCTGCTGCCGGCTTCGGCCAGCTGCTCCCAGACGGCTCGGGCCAGCCCGGCGGCGGCCCGGGCCATCAACTGCCCGCTGGCCAGAGCCGGGCCGGTGGCCTGTTCGGCGGCACGGACCCGGTCGGCCCGCCAGATCGATCTCATAGTTGGTTCCTTTCGGCCGAGCGGAGTCGCCTGGCTGTCGGCCAGTGGCGTGTGGTCGGTGCGGTCGGCCGCTCCCCCATCAGTGGGCCCCGTGGGCGGATTCGGCCACCACCATGGCCACGGCCAGGTCGCCGTCGTGGCTGAGCGACAGATGGAGCCGGCCCACGCCGGCCTCGACCAGACGCCCGGCGGCGGCGCCCCGGACCTCGATCTGGGGCCGTCCACCCCGGTCGGCCACCACTTCGACCTCGTGCCAGCTGGTCCGCCCCGGACCGCCCAAGGCCTTGGACAAGGCTTCTTTGGCTGCGAAACGGGCGGCCTGGCTGGCTGGCGAGCCGGCCGCCTCGCGCGGCGTCAAGACTTTGTCGACCGCCCCCGGGTGACGCTCGACCATGGCCCGCCAACGCGAGATCTGACAGATGTCGACTCCGATACCGACGATCATGGGCTCCTCCTGGCTGGTTCCGCCTGCGGCCTACTCCACCGTCACCGACTTGGCCAAGTTACGCGGCTGATCGACGTCGTAGCCCTTCGAAGCGGCCAGCTCGCAGGCGAAGAACTGCAACGGGATGATCGCCACCAAGGGCTGGAAGAGGGTCGGCACGACCGGCAGCTCGATCAGACAGTCGGCCCAACGACCGGCCTCCAGATCACCTTCCTCAGCCAGGACGATGGTCCAAGCCCCCCGGGCCCGGACCTCCTGGACGTTGGAGATGACCTTGTCGTGCAGGGAGTCGCGGCCCTGGGGCGGCACCACCGCGAAGATGGGCAGACCCGGTTCGACCAGGGCGATGGGGCCGTGTTTGAGTTCGCCGGCGGCGAAGCCTTCGGCGTGCAGGTAGCTGATCTCTTTCAGCTTGAGGGCCCCCTCCAGCGCCACCGGGTAGCCGACGTGACGGCCGATGAACAAGACCGAACGGGTGTCGGCCTGGCCCCGGGCCAATTCCGCCACCTGGTCGAGGCCGGCCAGCACCCGCCGCATCTGGTCCGGGACCTCGGCCAGCTGCCGCACCAGTTCGGCCACCTCGTCGCCGAATTTCAGCCCTCGTTCCTGAGCCAGGTAGAGGCCGAGCAAGTAGCAGGCGATGATCTGAGTGGTGAAGCCCTTGGTCGAGGCGACGCCGATCTCGGGGCCGGCGTGGGTGTAGATGACGGCGTCCGACTCGCGCGGGATGGTGGCGCCGTTGGTGTTGCAGATCGCCACCACCGGGGCGTGCTGCTCGCGGGCGTGCCGGATCGCCATCAAGGTGTCGGCCGTCTCGCCGGACTGGGAGATCGTCACCACCAAGGTGGAGGGGTTGACGATGGGATCGCGGTAGCGGAACTCGGAGGCGATCTCGACCTCGCAGGGGATCCGGGTCCAGTGCTCGATGGCGTATTTGGCGATCAAACCGGCGTGGTACGCCGTGCCGCAAGCCACGATGACGATCTTGTCGACGCTACGCAGCCGGGCCCGGTCGATCCGCATCTCGTCCAGCCGCAACCGCCCGTCCGGGTCGATCCGGCCCAGCAGAGTGTCGGCGGCGGCCTGGGGCTGCTCGTAGATCTCCTTGCGCATGAACCAGTCGTAGCCGGCTTTCTCGGCCGCCGACAGGTCCCAGTCGATGCGATACGGCTTGGTCGGCGCCTCTCGGCCGTCGAAGGTCAGGACCCGGACCTGATCGGGCGTGATCTCGACCACCTGGTCCTGGCCCAGCTCGATGGCGTCACGGGTGTGCTCGATGAAGCTGGCCACGTCGGAGGCCAAGAAGTTCTCGCCCTGGCCGACCCCGACCACCAGGGGGGAGTCGCGCCGGGCCGCCACGATCCGGCCCGGCGCTTGGGCGTCCACCGCCACCAAAGTGAAAGCGCCCTCCAGCAGCTGGCAGACCTGGCGCATGGCGGTCATCAGGTCGAGGCCCGAGGCCAGCGCCCGGCCCAGCAGATGGGCCACCGTCTCGGAGTCGGTCTGGGACTGGAAGACCACCCCGTCGGCTTCCAAGTCGCGGCGCAGGACGGTGAAATTCTCGATGATGCCGTTGTGCACCACCGCCACCCGGCCGTCGGCCGAGCAGTGGGGATGGGCGTTGACGTCGGTCGGCCCGCCGTGGGTGGCCCAGCGGGTGTGGCCGACGCCCTGGTGCGAGTCAGGCAGCGGGTGGGCGCCCAGCTCGGCCGCCAGATTGGTCAGCTTGCCGGCTTTCTTGCTCACGACCAGCTGGCCCTGGGACACCACCGCCACCCCGGCCGAGTCGTAGCCCCGGTACTCCATCCGCCGCAGCCCGTCCATGATGATCTGGACCGCCGGGCGCGGCCCGACGTATCCGATGATGCCGCACATGGCCCCGATCCTACTTGTCGCGGCGGTCAGCTCGGACGAGCGTTTGACCACCGGCGTCTGACGCCACTCGGCTCAGCTGCGCCGGACCGCCGGCCTGGGGTCCAGCGGACCGCCGCCAGTCGGTTAGATTGTGCCCATCATCGGGATCGAGGAGGACCATGTCCCAGCCGGCCAGCCCCAAGGACTCGCCTTTCGGGCCCTACCTGACCTTACGGCGCTCCCACTGGGCCGAACTGGCCCGGGCCCGCCGCTTGGAGCTGTCCGAGTCCGCCTTGGACTCCATCCGGGCCCTGGGCGATCCGATCGACCTCGACGTCGTGCGCCAGGTCTACCTGCCTTTGACCGAGCTGATCAACCTCTACATCGACCACGCCACCTCGCTGTCCCGCCAGTCGGACTGGTTCTTGGGGCTGGACAACACCCCCACCACCTTCATCATCGGCGTGGCCGGATCGGTCGCGGTCGGCAAGTCGACCACCTCGCGCCTGCTGCGCGAGCTGCTGGCCGGCCCCCGCCGGCGGGTCGACTTGGTCACCACCGACGGCTTCCTGCTGCCCAACCAGGAGTTGGAGCGCTTGGGCCTGATGGACCACAAGGGCTTCCCCGAGTCCTACGACCAACACGCCCTGTTGCGTTTCGTGATGGACGTCAAATCCGGCCGGCCCGAGGCCTTCGCCCCGGTCTACTCCCATCTGACCTACGACATCGTGCCCGACCAGCGCGTGACGGTGCGCCAGCCCGACGTCCTGATCGTGGAGGGCCTGAACGTGCTGCAGCCGGCCCGTCCCCGCCCGGACGGGCGCAGCGGGCTGGCGGTGTCGGACTTCTTCGACTTCACGGTCTACGTCGACGCCCCCGACCAGGCGGTCAAAAGCTGGTTCCTGGACCGCTTCCTACGGCTGCGCCAGACCGCTTTCACCGACCCCAGCTCGTATTTCCGCCGCTTCGCCCAGGTCCCCGAGGCCGAGGCCCTGGAGATGGCCCACCGGACCTGGGACACCATCAACGGGCCCAATCTGAGCGCCAACATCAAACCGACCCGGGGCCGCGCCACCGTCGTCATCGGCAAGGGGGCCAACCACACCATCGAACGCATCCGGATCCGCAAGGTTTGACGTCCGTCCGAGCCGCCGCGAGGTCGGACATGTTCTCGTACAGTCGGTCGAACCGACTGGGTGGACCGGTTTGACGACAGTCCGAGCCACCGGAAGGTCGGACATCGGGGAGGCCCGGCGTTAGACTGGCCCGATGGCGACTTGGCGAGACGGCCCGGCCTACGCTCCGGCTGAAAGGCCGCTGGCCTTCGCCCAACCGGCTACCGGCGTCTCCTTGGCCCCGCCGCCGGCCGCCGCGGTCCCGCCGCCGCCACCGCTCCAACCGCCCGCCGCCTTCGCCCCGCCCGCTCAGCCGGTCAAACCGTTGGCCCAGCTGAGCGCCGCCGCCACCGACCGGCGCGACCCCGGGCAACCCTTCGAAGTGGTGGAGGCGACTTTGACCAGCGCCTCGGCCTGGGGTTCGGTCCACTCCAACGCCCCCGGGGGCGCCGCCTGGCAGCCCAGCGCCGGCTGGGTGGCCGACCAGCCCTGGCAGTCCTCGTACGCCCCGCCCAACGCCACCAGCCAGTTCCCCACCCCCGGCACGCCGCAGTGGTTCGGCCCCAGTTCCTATCAAACCCCGGCCCAGGTGGCCCAACCGGTCACCTTCGCCAATCTGATCCAGGCCACCAGCCTGCCTTACCTGTTGGCCCTGGCCCTGGGCGTTTTGATACGTCCCCTCAGCCCGGCCTGCCTGATGGTGGCGACCTTCTTCGTCGCCACCGTGGTCTACCGGCGCAGCCACATGGTGCGCCTGTTGGGGGCGCTGTGGGCCTTCGTGCTGGCGGCCGGTTTCTTCTCCTCTTTGACGGTCGACAGTTTCGACCTCAGCCAAGCCACCCGGGCCTGTTGTGGCCTGGCCGCGGTGGGCGGGTTGATCATCCAATTCCTGGCCTTGAGGGCCGGGGACCGCCCCCAACACACGCGCGGCTGAGCCGGCCCGCTCGCCCGCTCAGGCCGGTCGGTCCGAGCGGGTGGAGCCTCGACGAGACTCGGCCCGGTCGACCTCGGCGTCGATCAGACGCCGCCAAGCCGACACCTGGTCGGCCGCCAGCACGCCGTCAGCCGAGGGCTGGTCGCCGACTTGGAAACGTCTGAGCCCGCCTCGGACCAGCCAGGGCACCTGCTCGGCCACCAGCCCGCCGGCCGCCATCGCCAACTCGGCCGGCCCCGGCTGGCCGACCTCCTCGATCAGCTGGTCCAGGCCCTGTTCCAGACCCCGGGCCGAGCCGGCCGTCAGAACGGTGTCGAGACGGGGCAGCCCGACCAGGGCGGCCCAGGCCCGAGGACGGTCGAGGGCGCAGTCGAAGGCCCGGTCGAAGGACCAGGGCCAGTCGCCCTCCTCGGTCAGAGCCGCCACCACCTCCGAGTCGACCTCGCCGTAGCCGTTCAGAAAACCCAGGACCAAGCCGTCCGCGCCGGCCTGCCGGTAGGCCCAGGTCAGGCCGCGCAGGCGGGTGGCCTCGCCGCCGTCGGTCGAGTAGCCCTCGCGCAAACGGACCAGGACCCTCAGCTCACAGTCGGTGGCTTGACGGGCTTGGGCCACTTCTTCCGGCCAGGGGCCGAGGTCGCCGCCGGGGCCCGGTCGGGCCAGCAGGACCCGGTCGGCCCCGCCGCGGGCGGCTTCATCGGCCGCGGCGGCCGACGTCACTCGGACTTCGAGCAACCCTGTCATGGCACCATGATGCCGGCCCGGCCCGGCCCACCCGGGCCGCCACGCTCAAGGCCGCTGCGGCGCCGCCACCACCGACCCAAAGACGGGCGGTGCGGGGCCCGGGGAACGGGGCCAGGGCGGAGCGACAGACAAAGGCTGTGGGGGCGATCTCAATGATCGCCCCCACAGCCGAATTCAGTCGCGACCGAAGCCGCGGCGGTCGGGTTTCGGTCAGTAATCCATGCCCATGCCGCCGTCGCCACCGGCCGGAGCCGGCGCCGCCTTCTCCGGCTTGTCGGCGATGACCGCCTCAGTGGTCAGGAACAGGGCCGCGATGGAGGCCGCGTTCTGCAGCGCCGAACGGGTCACCTTGGCCGGATCGATGATGCCGGACTTGACCATGTCGACGTATTCGCCTGTAGCGGCGTCGAGACCCTGGCCGGCCGGCAGGCCGCCCACTTTCTCGGCCACCACGCCGCCCTCCAGGCCGGCGTTGACGGCGATCTGCTTGAGCGGAGCGGCGCAAGCCGACAGCACGATGCGGGCGCCAGTGGCCTCGTCGCCGACCAAGTCGGACAGGTCGACCGTCTTGGCGGCCTGCAGCAGAGCCACGCCGCCACCGGCCACGATGCCCTCCTCGACCGCCGCCTTGGCGTTGCGCACGGCGTCCTCGACCCGGTGCTTGCGCTCCTTCAGCTCGACCTCGGTGGCCGCGCCGACCTTGATCACAGCCACGCCGCCGGCCAGCTTGGCCAGCCGTTCTTGCAGCTTCTCGCGGTCGTAGTCGGAGTCGGAGTTCTCGATCTCCTTGCGGATCTGGGAGACCCGGCCGTCGATCTGAGCTTTGTCGCCCGACCCGTCGATGACGGTGCATTCGTCCTTGCTCACCCGGACCGAGCGAGCCCGGCCCAGCAGGTCCAAGGTGACGGCGTCCAGTTTGAGGCCGACCTCTTCGGAGATGACCTGGCCACCGGTCAGGATGGCGATGTCGGTCAGCATGGCCTTGCGCCGGTCGCCGAAGCCGGGAGCCTTGACGGCGACCGACTTGAAGGTGCCCTTGAGCTTGTTCACGATCAAACCGGCCAGGGCCTCACCGTCGACGTCCTCGGCGATGACGAGCAACGGCTTGCCCGACTGGACGACCTTCTCCAGGACCGGTAGAAGATCCTTCAGAGAAGAGATCTTGGAGCTGGTGATGAGGATGTAGGGGTCGTCCAGGACGGCCTCCATGCGCTCGGCGTCGGTCACGAAGTAAGCCGAGATGTAGCCCTTGTCGAAGCGCATGCCCTCGGTTAGTTCCAGTTCGAGGCCGAAGGTGTTCGACTCCTCGACCGTGATGACGCCTTCTTTGCCGACCTTCTCCATGGCCTCGGCGATGATCTCGCCGACCTGGGTGTCAGCGGCCGAGATCGAGGCCGTGGCCGCGATCTGTTGGCGCGTCTCGATGTCGGTGGCGGTGGCGGCCAAGCGGTCGACCACGGCGATGACAGCCTTCTCGATGCCCCGCTTGAGGGACATCGGGTTGGCGCCAGCGGTGACGTTGCGCAGGCCTTCGCGCACCATCGCCTGAGCCAGGACGGTGGCCGTGGTGGTGCCGTCGCCGGCCACGTCGTCGGTCTTCTTGGCGACTTCCTTGACCAGCTCGGCGCCGATCTTCTCATAGGGATCTTCGAGTTCGATCTCCTTGGCGATTGAGACGCCGTCGTTGGTGATGGTGGGAGAGCCCCACTTCTTCTCCAGCACGACGTTGCGACCCTTCGGGCCGAGGGTGACCTTGACGGCGTCGGCCAGGACGTTCATGCCCTGCTCCAAGCCGCGGCGAGCCTCGATGTCGAATTGAATGAGCTTTGCCATAGTGTTCCGGGTTTCCTCCGGTTCGGGGGCCAAAGCCCCAGGGATGATCTGGTCTGCGTCTTGAGTGCCCGCGACGGACGGCCTATGGCCTCACCGTAAGACGTAGCACTCACACTGGGCGAGTGCTAATCCATGTTTAGCACTCTCCAGGTGAGAGTGCAAACACCGAGCCGGGATCCGGGACCGGCCGGACGCCCTCGCGGCGACTCGGCTGGACCGGCCGGGCCGAGTCCCCCTGCGGCGGGCGACTGGCCAGTAAGGTTCGGCCATGAGCATCGCACCGCCCCTGCGCCGTCTGGGCCGTCCCCTGGCCGGTCTGGCGACTGTGCTGCTGCTGGTCCTGTCGGCCTGCGGCGGCCCCGTTTCGAGCGACCCCTCGACCTCGGCCATCTCCCAGCCGCCGGACCAAACGCCGGGGCACTGGCGGCTGACCGGAGCCTTCGACCCCCTCTACCAGCCGACCGACCAGGCCAGCCAGGTCGACCAATCCAATCTGACCTTGGAACAGCCGGTGGTCTGGGTCGAGATCGACGTCGAGTCGGAACAGGTCTTCGCCACCTGGTGCATGTCCTTGGCCCGCTTGGAGGTCTACGACACCTGCAAGGGCGGGCTCATCTACGACTCGGCCGGCCCCCGCCGGGGCTCCACCGCCGTCGTGACCGGCGACGACCCCTATCTATGGGGCACGGTCCACTTCGCCGGCTCGACCCCGCAGGCCACGCCGGTCCGGCTGATCGGTCCGGCCGCGGCCTGTCTGACCGCCGAGGGCCGTCAGGACTCGCTCCTCGACGGCGTCTGCCAGCCGGCCGACTGAGGCCGACCGGTCGGACCAGTCGCCACTGAGGTCGGAGTCGGTCGACCGCCGGACGTCCTGGTGGCGCCGGAGCGCCCGCCGCCTATCTGAGCCGCCACTGGGCCGAAACCGGCCGACCGGCGGATCGACTACGGCGGGTCGCTGGGCACTAGACTCCTGCCGTGGGCTCATCCCTGGACCGAATCGCCATCGTCGTCGTGACTTACAACCGCGCCGCCTTGTTAGGCGAGTTGTTGCAGTCGATCCAGCGTCTGCCCCAGTCCCCCTACCGGGTCGTTGTGGTCGACAATGCCAGCGGCGACGACACCCAAGCCGTCATCGAACAGGCCCGGCCCGGCTTCCCCCCGGACGTCCTGATCAACCATCTCAGCTCGGCCAACACCGGCGGAGCGGGCGGCTTCCACACCGGCGTCAAACTGGCCTACGCCAGCGGCGCGGAATGGTTCTGGGTGATGGACGACGACGTCGAGATCCTGCCCCAGGCGATCGACCGGCTGACCCCTTGGCTGGAACGGTTCAAGTGCTTGCACGGGCGCCGCTACGACGTCAACGGCCAGCCCTTCTACTGGCAGGCCCGTTTCAACCAGTTCCTGGGCGTGCCGCTGCCGTACTCCTCCAACCACTTCAACCGCCAGGGCTACGCCCTGACCAACTCCGGCACCTTCGAAGGCATGCTGATCCACCGCGACGTGGTGGCCCAGATCGGCTACCCCGACCCGCGCTTCTTCATCACCTGGGACGACGCCACCTACGCCTGGCTGGCCTCCCGCCACACCAAGGTGGCCTACGTCGACGCCTTCGTCCTCAAACGCAAACGCCCCCAACGCCAGATCCAACTGGTCATCCGCCACCTGAACGACTCCAGCCCGATGGTGAAGTACCACACCATGCGCAACCGAGGCTACGTCGCCCGCTACTTCCAGGTCTACGGCCAACTCCACCCGGTCGGCTTCGCCATCGGCACCGGCTTGACCCTGGCCAAAGAGCTGGTCCGCCTAGTCCTGGTCGAACGCTCGCTGAAAGGCCTGGGCCAACTCCTACGCGGCCTACGCGACTCCGGTGACATCCGGCGGGACGCCGCCTGGCGGCCGATGCCGACGCTGGTCGACTGAAGGCTCAGACTGCTTGACCACGCCGCACCAGACTGGTTCGACCGCAGCTAGCAAAATTTAGCCAAACTCGTCAAGGGGGAGGTGTGGTGGATAATTCGACGAAAAAACACCGCCCAAATAGGTCAATTTACTTCGAGAGTTACACCCGATGCACGATGACCAACACCCTCCTGAGCAGCCAATTCAATACCCACAGATAGCTTCGGTCCCCACATCATTTGAGCAGCCGCCATAGGCCACAAAACGTGAGGACCGAAGACTCATCGACCAAGACCAGCAGCCATGTGAGCCCTTTTCGGGAGTATGGTAGAACATTGCCTATCTGGTGTATTGGAACACTGAAGACCCACTACCCGATGAACCTATAGATCTCGTAGAGGCTACCGCTGCTATCCCTATAAGCGATGGGACGGCCGTAGTCCGCCGTCCTTTGCCCGTATGACGCCGAGGCTTCTTTACCATCACCTATGTAGAATAGCGTGTGTTCGGAACTGACTAAGATATCGCCCGGCTGCAGATTTGAAGTATTCTGCTGATTGGTAATTCTTAGGTAACGGCTCGGCTGACTGCGCAAATAGTTCATTTGGTTAGTGACCCTACAGCACTGATAGGAAGGATCCAATCCACTGTAGCGCATTACCGTGGCAACAAAAGAATCGCAACTTGCTCCAATCCGGGCATAGTAATCACTATGGGTGGACAGACCAACCACACGCAAAGCCTCCACGTAGGCCGGCTTGGCAGTTAGTCCGTGTGACCTATCGGGCCAGGCCAGAACCCCGATCGTGCTAACGATATGAGAGGAAGCTGTTTGATCAGCAGACATCCGTTCGTCCGCACCAAACGTACCCGTGATGACTGCTTTTACAGTATTATGCGTCTGTCCCCCTATTAAACCAACAGCTTGCCATGATCCATTAGCATATCGTATGGTATGATAAACTCTGTCGGCGCGAGTGGTTACTATCTGCAGCTGCCCGTCCACAACAGACGCGTCAACTGACGTCACGCCTCCCTGTAGGCCAGTCTCCCAGCTCGCGTCTCCGAAAGAAGTCCACGATCCGGTAGCCGTACGCATGCCGTGCCGTACTGGTGATCCAGAGGATGAGACGTAGAGTACGTGTAAAGCCTCACCGTCACCTGCGGCAGCAATGCCGTCGGTCGGACTATTGGCATCAAGGCCAATCGTCCCTGGGATGGTCTCCAGCGCACTCCAAGCGCCAGTGGCGGCACGGATAGTATAACTCAGTTTAGTTGTTTCTTGTATAAGCAAGTATAACTGTCCATTGACGCTGGCCAGATCAAGGCCCCTGAGAGTGGGGAGAAAGAGCCTCAGCGCCCACCCCTGCCAGTACCCGTCGGCATAGCGGATATTGTGGTGGATATTCCCCACCGCATCATAAGCGACCACATGCAGATCCGCTCCAATCGATACGGCAGCGACACCTTGAAGGTCACCCCTCAGCGGATTGGGGGCGGGCTCGGCCAGGAGAGACCAGGTTCGACTGGGGTACCGGATAGAATGGTAGACGCCGCGGGTGGATCCGCTGTAGTTCCCGATCGCAACAGTATGAAGGTCCCCACCTGTACCTGCAGCGTCCCAGGCGTGTACGGCGTCGCCTTGACCGACTGCATTGCCGACGTCACCCCAGCCGGTCCAAGTGCCGTCCGTATGTCGTATGGCGTGGTGCGCGGTTGTACTGGCCTGAGACAGGATATGAGCCGACCAAACAGGAGAGGCAAGGGCAATTTGGGGATTTATGACTGTAAGTCCGGCCGCCACTAGTGTGCAAGCAAAAGCAGCGACAGCGAAAGATCTCCATCTTCGAGTTTTTGTTTGGTTAATGGTTAAGTGCATGCGAAAACCTCCTTAAGATTAGGTGCCAAATGAATAGACGACAATGTCTATTCATCACTGACAATGCGAACTGATCACCGTAGCCGATAGCCCGCAGAGATTGAGCGTACTTTAACACTGACTCCATTGCATAGCCTTGTGACCATATGTGAGAGGGTCAGGCCGCATCAAGAACCCATGTTCTAGACCCCCCGTCGGGGACGATTTCCGGGTCATCGTGGACTCTCCCCAGGGTCCGCCTGACGAGGAGCCGGGCGGAAACCACTCACCTGACCGACACCAACCCGATCCTGCTCATCACGTCGGTTCGCCTTGGGCGCGACGGCCGGCTCCAAGCCAGCGGCCTCGGCGGCGGCTCTGGTCGAACCGCCCTCGTGAGACCTGTCCATCAAAACGGCGTCTCAGCCTGGCCCGACAAGACAGCTATCGAGACCCCCTCTGGAGGGTCGTGGACGCTTCCCGCCGAGAGAAGGACCTCGGCAATAGTGCGGTCGTCAACGGATACCATATGAATTTTAGTATTCACTCCACCCTCGATTTTCCGATGGATCGGCTCCCCTCTTTCCGGTGCCCCGTTCCCGTCCGGACGAACCTTGACCGAAGTCGGGTCCAACGCCAGCACTTCAACCGTGACCGAGAGTATCCGTTCCTCCTGCAACGCCGTGAACGGCCGCTCGACCACACCTGACCGGCCTAGCGGGATAATCTCTGGTATATCAAATGTTAATTACCGAACTCCTTGAACGGGTCGCCCCACGGGCATCCGGTCCGCCCGATCAACAGCACCGCGTTCACACCGGGATGACGTCAGAGGGGAACCTGAAAGCGATCGAGTACGCCGGCATGTCGTTTATAGTCGGCACCAGTATCCCCAAAGTCCCATGGCCGTGGCCGAGTGGGTCAATGCCCATCCCGAGCAGGACCCGACCGATGGCATGGTGTTGACCCAAGCCGCCGTCATGGGCGTGAGCCCCGACCAACGACGCCGCCAGATCGTTTATCAATACCGGACGGAACGCGCGTCCCTCGCTACTGCCACAGCATCGACACCCAGGTCGCCAAAGCGGAGAAGGCCATCCGCAGCGTCGCGCCCATCGAACGCAACCGATTCATCACCTTGGACGGAGCCACCGCGACCGTCAACCACGATCTTTAAGCCAAAACCAGCGGACTAGCCGGATGAAAGGGCTACATCATCAACTTCGGCACCGTCCCCGACTTCATCATCAGCGCTCACCACCAACTGTGGCACTCCGAGCAGTCCTTCCAGATGTCAAGACACGACTCGAGAGGCAAACCGATCTATCACCACAAACGCGAGTCGATCGACGCCCACCTCACCATCGTGTTCGCCGTCCTTGCAGTCAGCCGCTGGATACAGTAACGAACCGGCTGGATCATCAGCAGATTCGTAAAAACGCTCCGCCGCTACCGCAGCGTCGAGATCAACACCGGAAACCACACCATCACCGCCGAAGACCCCCTACCCGACGACATCCGAACAGCCCTCAACCAGATCCACCCGAACGTACGCACTTACCTGAGCCAAATCAAGTCCGAGGACCCAGTCGTCTGACCTGATCGCAGCGGCCCTGACCGGCCGCCTGCTACTCCGAGCTGACCGGTCCCTGAGCCGGACCAGCCGACCCAGGGGACGAGTCAATCAGATGTTCTGCTCGAGTACGACTCTGCGTGCAAAGCCGCATTGGGGATCAGCCCCAGCCTCGGGGCGACCCAAATCCTCGCGCCCCGCTTAGGCGACTGCGTCACGAATGTACTGAAAATGATTAATAGTTGTCGAAATTCAGCTAATTTTGTCGAGGGGAGAGATGTAATAGCGACCAATGATGTACACCATCGATACTACTAACAACAGAATTGGAGTGGTTTTGGTCAACATGGCGTAGCCGCGTCGGCGTAGTCGGGCTAAGTCAGGAGACACCGGCAAGAGCAGGAATAGCATCGGCAATAGATACCTCCCCTGCACGCCCTCAATGAGGGGATGGCCGGGCGGGGTCCAGCCGATATAGAGAGCCATAGAGGTGCCATATAGCAGCACCAGAGCCCATGCGGCCAAGAACGCCCGGGGCCACTTCTCCAACATAGGAGGGCGGCGGCGGTAACAGACCAGGTAGGACGTCATGGCGATGAACACCACGATGACCCACGACACGGGTAGGTCAGTGTCCATCCATCCGAAAGTCCCAGCCATAGATCTGAGAGTTGTGACTGAAAAATCGGTGTACCAGGTGCGGACGAAGACTAAGATGGCAGCTAAAGGATGAGCCAGCAGATAGTCGATTTGACCTCCCATGTCATGGCCATGGGAGGTTGCTTGTGCTCCCACCGTCGCTTGCGAGATCAACAGCCAGGCCGCTGACAGCAGAATGGGCGTGACGATCAGGCTCATTTTTATGACGATTGACCGGCCGGGTCTCAGACGTCCGTCCGGGATCATCCAGAACAGGACCGGGAAGAGCGCCATGACCGGCTTGGTGAGGGCCGAAGCGGTTCCCAAAGCGCCCAGCCCGATCAGAGCCCAAGCGGAGAGCTTCGGTCCGTCCTTGGTTAGACGCAAGCGCAGGACCAGCGCCATCAACAACCCGGCCAAGGACAGGGTCATAGCGTCCGCACCTGGTGAGACGGATTGCGCCACCATCATGGGCAGCAGCAGGATCGCGGCCAGCGCCCATGGTTTGACCGGCCACAGTCGAATCGTCAAGAAACCCAACCCGGCATGGACGAACAATGTGAACAACTTAGCCAGTAAGTAAATGGAGCCTGGCGGCAGATTAGCCGCCAAACCGACGCGCACGGCGATTGCTTGGGGAATGTATGAGACCGCTGAGTACGTGGCCGTGCCCCCGGTGGGCCGGAACACCACATCATCTTTGTTCAGCGGCGTGGAGATCAGAAAGGACAGCCCTCGGGCGAAGGAGAACTTGAGGCCCGGCTGCGCCCGCACGTCCTGGCCAGCGTCGGTTCTGGCCACTGGGTCGACGAGGCTGGCGGGCATGACCACTCCCACCATTCCGTCCGTTTTCTCGGCCATCAAGCGCAGGTGGGCCACTTCGTAAGCTCGAGCCATGTGAGAGTTCTCGTCCGGGGTGTTGCCCAGTGGGATGAACACCGCCATGGCCAGCCCGAAGATTGTGCCGACGACGAAGAAGAACCAGGCCGGATCGCTTATGAACTTGTGCCAGGCTCGCCGCCAGACTGGCGGACCCGCCGGTGGTCCGGCCGGGTGGTCGGCCGGAGAATCATCCGAGGCCAGCCGATCGGACGCGCGCCGAGAGCGAACGGTGTGGGCAGGGCACGTCGTCAGCATGGCTATCAGTCTCCTCGTCTACGGTTCAGTCCGGCCCAGCGACCGCTCTCCGGTTCGGAGCGTCGGGAATCGATCCGAGCCGACGCTATCAGCGCCCGTGGACCGGGCGGGAAGGCGCGACGCCTCCGGGCGGCCCCGGCCGGCCGCTGCGGCCACCAGCCCGACTCGGCCCGTAGTCGAGTCGCTGTCTGGCCGACTCACCGAGCCGACCGCGCTGCCTGGCGGCACTCCTGGAGCAGGCGCTGCGCCGGAGCGGCCAGGGTGAGGACTAGGCCGGCGGCGAAGATCCATAAGTAGGTGTTCCAATGGGGCAAGGCGTAGGTCAGCCTGGCTTGCCAGCGGCCGGCGGGCACGACCGCCTCGACCAGGCCGGCACCGCCCAGGCCAGTCTCGACCACCCGGCAGCCCTCATCCATCTGGGTGCCCTCGCCCGGCCCGCTCGGGCATAACTGTAGGCTCCAGCCGGGATAGTGGGCCTCGTTGAACAAGACAACGGTGTCGCTCGCCGCCGTGATCCGATACGCTATGTCTCCGGGCCGGTAAGACAGTGGGGCGACTTCCAAGCCCTCGCCGCAGGAGCCTTTGGCCACGCAATCGCGGACCGTCGCCGACGGCGGCAACGCGCCCGGACCCGACACGGCGACGGCGACCCCAGGAGCGGCCAACAACTCGAGCGCCGCATCGCGGGTGGCCGGATCGGCCGTGGCCGCCACCATAGCCTCCCGCGCCAATTGCCCTTTCAAATTGGCCGTGCCGCCCAAGGTGTCCCTCCCGGTGTAGTAGGCCGAGTCGTAGGAGTAGCTGATCCACCCCCCGTTCTCGCTCAAGCCTTGCCTACCCGGACGTTGAGTCAGAGTCTGCCGGCCTGGATAGAGCGCGATCAGTTCGTCTGCGGTGACCCCCCAGGTGGCGACCTCGGCCGCTGGCCGATCGACCCGCCACGGCAGCAATCCCACCTGTGGCGGGTAGGCGTTCGCGAACAGCCAGTCCAGGCCCGAGACCACACCCAGCACCATGAGCACGACCGCCGCCTGCCGCGCCCGTCCCACCGCCCCGATCCTGGGTCGACGGGCCAGCGCCCAAACCACCGCGACCGTGGCGAGGGCGGCCAGGATCAAAGGCAGGCGGCGGGTACCGGGTGGCGGCTCCCACCGGGTGGCGGCCACCGCCATGACCGCCAGCCAGGTTGCCAAGCCGGAGCCGCAGGCCACCAGGGCCGGGCGCCGCAGGCCGGCCGCCGCCCCCTCCAACAGCCGTGACGCCACCATCGCCGCCACCATGACCAGACAGAACAGCAGAATCCCACGGAAACAGCCCATCCGCATCCGGCTCAGCGACATCAGCGGCAGAGCGGCGCTGGCGTCGTACCACGGCAGCAGCGGAATCCCGAAGACGACGGCACCGAGCCCCATGGCCAAGAGTGGAACCATCGTCTTGCGCCACAGTCCGATCAGGGCGATCAGGGCGAAGCAAACCACCGGCACGAAGAACGGGCGCATGGTCGGGTCGTTGGGCAGGTCCGGACCGGTGTAGCCGAAGAAGAAGGTGTAGATCATCCGGGGTGGGAAAGCCGAAGTGTCACCGCTGACATAACTGCTATCACGCAGTAGCGCCATCGGCAGGTACTTCGGGACCGACAGCAACGCCGCCGCCACCACCGCCCAGGCTAATGGCAATATATATTTTTTTAGTTTGGGTCGGCGCGACCACTGGAAGCCGACCACCAGGAAGACGACGGTGTACACCATCGCCACCAGCATGCCGGGATAGCTGCCGGCCACGGTTTGCCACAAAATCAGCACGGCGACCGGGATCGCCCAGCGCCGGTGCCAGGGGAACAGCGGGGAACAACACCACACGACCCAAGGCAGCCAGGCCATCGCTCGGACGATGTCGAGATGTTCGGCGTTGGAATAGAACGGGGCGACGAAGAAATAGGCCGTTGAAGCGAAGAGCTGAGCCCCGAACCGCAGACCCAGCCGCCGGGCCAGCACGAAGGCGCCGAAGGCGCCGAAGCCAATATGCAAGGCCTGCAGCACCGACGCCGTCCGGGTGGTGTAGTCGAACACCAACGCCACCAGCGCCACCGGCAGGTACCAGGCCGAGTTCTGGACCGCGATTCCCCCCGGATAGCCGGCGTACTCGTACGGCACCCAGCCGCCGTCCAGAGCGGACAGCCGCAGGTCCCGCCAATAGGCATGGGCCTCGGCGGTGTAGGCACCAAAGAAATCCCAGGGCGGCGACTGCGTGCCCAGGAAGTAGCCCCAGAACACGATCACCTCCAGCAACGCCACGATCACCAGGGCCAAGCCGTATTGGCGCATCCACGGTCGGGCGGCCAAACGTCGTATCCGCTCGGCCAGGCCCGACCGACCGCCTCCGTCCGAGGATCGCCCTGGGGCCGAAGACCCGACCATCGTCACGCTTGAATCCGTTCCTTCGCTGCCACCGCATCAATGAACGTCTCGTAATTTCTTATGTAATCGGCTTCCTCGTAGGGCCGCGAAGCGAATACCAACAGCACCGCGTCAGGCGTGTAGTGGTACTGCGTGCCCCAGGTCATCGCAGGAATGTGCAGACCTCGGGCCGGGTTGTCGAGTGTGAACTCCCGGCGCTCGGCGCCATCGTCCAAGATACAGCGGACCGAACCGGCCACACAGATCAAGAATTGCTCGCAACGCCAATGGGCATGAGCCCCGCGCACCTCGCTCGACGGCACGCCATAGATAACGAATACACGTTTAGCTATGAACGGCAGATCGTCCGCCAGCTCCACCGCCGCCAGCGACCCCCGCAAATCCTCGGCCACGCGCACGGGGAAAAGCCGGGGATCACGATCCGACTCCGCCACCGCCTCGGGCGAGGCGCCGTCGAGGTTGGGCCGATCATCGGAGGTGACATAGCCGGTGATCCGGGCCGGGTTGCCCACCACGATGGCATAGGCCGGGACGTCCTTGGTCACCACCGCGCCGGCTCCCACCATCGCTCCCCGGCCGATGGTCACCGGCAGCACCACGGCGCCGGCTCCGATCGAGGCCCCGGGGCCGATCTCGGTCCGGGCGAAACTCTCCGGATACACCTTCGACCTAGGAAAACGATCATTAGTGAAAGTGGCGCCGGGGCCGATGAAGACGTCGTCCGCCACCCGCAGGCCATCCCATAGGTGGACGCCGCATTTGACCGTCACCCGATCTCCCAAGGTCACGTCGTTCTCTACGAAAACGTAATCGCAAATATTGCAATCGGCTCCGATCTGGGCCCCCGGCAGAACGTGGGCGAAGGCCCAAACCCTAGTTCTGTCCCCTATCGCCGTCGATTCACAAATCCCTTGGGGATGGACATAGAACCCCATCACGTTTCCCTCTTGTCGCCTCGGTCATCGGCCGCTTTAGCACCCCGCCGCCGGGTGATGATCAATCCGCCCAAGAACGTCAAAGGAGCGGTCACCAATACTACGCCGCCACTGGTGTAACTGGGCCAGCCGAAACCACGCATAGCCTGGACGCAGACCAGACCCACGACGAACACCGCCACGTACATGAGCGCATAAGTCACCCGATCGCCGCGCGACATTTTCACCGCGTAAACAAATCGATCAGCCAATAATGTCGATAGACCGATCCCGCCGACGAACACCAACGCATAAGCCACCGCCGGGTCGATCAACAGCGACAGCCCCGCCAACGCCGCCCCTGTGACGGCTGTGTTGAACCCGCCCGCCAGCACGAAGCGACCGGCCGCCGCCCAGGCGGACCGGCCTGATTCAGTCATGCGGTCCGAAGCGCCGGACCGCTTTGACCACGCTGGGCGGACGGCCCTTCGTGTTCTCATACGTGCGCCAGACATAGGACCCGACCACGCCCAACCCGATCAGGATCAGGCAGGTGGACAGCAAAATGGTCAGCATCAGGGGCGTGTAGCCGACCTCGGTGATGACACCCGTCACCCGGCAAATGAACACCACCAGACCGACGACCAGGGTGACGATGGCGCCGACCACACCCAGGATCATCAACGACCGAATAGGCAGGGCGGTGAAGGCGAAAACTGAATCGCGCAAATACTGGAATTTCTTATTGAACGTCCAGGTGGATTTTCCAATCACTCGCTCGGAACGCTCATACGGCACTTCGACGCGGGTGAAACCGATCCAATACAATAAACCGACCAGGCTAGTGTGGGATTCCGACAATTCGGTCAACTGCCGGCCCACCGTCCTAGTGCAGGCGAACACGTCCACCCCGCCTGGTGGAATGTCGCGGTTGACGGCCCGGCGGTAAACCCCCCAAAAGAGTCGTGCCCCCAGGGTCGAGGTCAACGGATCGGCCCGCGCGGTCCGCCGACCCACGGCCACGTCCGCCCCCTGACGCAGGACGGCGAAAAACTCTTCCATCAGCTCGGGCGGCTCTTGCAAATCAGCCGCCATGACGCCGATGTATTCCCCTCGGGCGACCGCGATCCCAGCCCGGATGGCGGGGAAAGAGCCGAAGTTACGCGAATGCTCGACCAACTGACTGGCCAGCGGGGAGCACGGCAGCGCTTCCGCCAACAGTTCGGCTGATTGGTCCGGCGAGCCGTCGATCACGAAGACCGCCTCCAACGGCCCGTCCAGCCGCGTCCCCAACACCTCCAGGCGTTCCAACAGTAGCGGCAGAGTCTCCTGGTTGCGGTAGACCGGCACCACCACCGAGTAGCGAATATCCATCGCCGAACTCACAGCTCCGCCAGGGCGGCGCAGACACGGTCGACCTCGTCATCGGTCAATTCGGTGAACAAGGGCAAGGAGACGATCCGGCCGGCCAGCCGCTCGGTCACCGGCAAGTGGACATCGGCGTACTGAGCGGCGTGGGCCGGCTGGCGGTGATCCGGCACCGGGTAGTGGACGTCGGTGCCCACCCCTTTGGCCTTCAGACGCTGGCGCACCTGGTCTCTATCATCGACTTCCATGACGGCGAGATGGGCGACATGGCCTTCCCCCTCGGCCGGCAACACCCGCAGGGACGGACCGGCGGCCGCCCGATAAGCGGCTACGATCTCCCGCCGGCGCCGGCCGGCCGCCTCCACCCCTCCCAGCCGCAGCCGCAGAACGGCGGCTTGGAGCTCATCCAGCCGCGAGTTCATGCCGCCGGGGACGGAGACGACGTATTTCTCCCGGTCCCAGCCGTATTGCCGCAGGGCCAGCACCCGGCACCGGATCTGGTCCGACGACGTCACGACGGCACCGCCGTCGCCCAGGGCCCCCAGATTCTTGGTGGGGTAGAAGCTGAAGGCCGCCGCGTCGCCGACCGACCCGACAACGCGCCCGTCGCGGCGGGCCCCGATGGCCTGGGCGCAGTCCTCGATCAAGGCGATGCCCCGGCCATGGCACAGCTCGGCCAAGGCGACGCTGTCGGCGGCGCGACCGAACAGATGGGTGACCACCACGGCGCCGACCCGGTCGTCCAAAACCGCCGCGACCGTGGCCGGGCTGAGCAGATGGGTCCGCTCCTCGACGTCGGCGTAGCGCGGGGTCAAGCCGGCCCGGCGGGCGGCGGTCGAGGTGTAACCGCCGCAGTTGGCGGCCGTCACCACCACCGGCCGCTCAGACGAGATGCTGGCCCGCAGACACAACTCCAAGGCGTCGGTGCCAGAGGCGACGCCGATGCCATGGGCCGCACCGCACAGCGCCGCCAGTTCCGCTTCGAAACGTCGGACCTGCTCTCCCAGCACCAACCAGCCGGAGTCCAAGACCTGTCCGATCACCCGCATGAGATCGTCACGTTGACCGGCCAAGGAGCGGGCCAGGTCGTTCAGCGGAACGACCACGGATTGGGCACTCATGTGCAAGCCCTTTCAGCCAGTGTCGGACCGGACTGGCGACGCTCGGCGTCACAGGCGCCGGACAGCCTCAGCGGAATCATACTTGATTCTTAGAGCCGGGCCGTCTTGACGGCGGTGCGGCGACCGGGCCTCGCCGCGACGACGGATCCGGGCTCAGAGCTGACCCAAGGGATAGACCGGCACGGCGTAGCCGGTGGCCTCCAGCTTGGACAGGTCGAGCGTGCTATGGGCCGGGCGCGGGGCGATGGGGGACTGGCCGGCGTAGTACTCCGCCGTCGTGACGGCTGTGACCTCGTCCGGATCATGCCCCTGGGCGACGTAGACGGCGCGGGCGATGTCGGCCCAGCTGACCGGCTGGCCGCCGTCGGTGCAGTTGTACAGGCCGTAGGGCACCGAGCGGTCGAGCAGGTGCTTGACGCAGGCGGCCAGATTGCTGGTGTGGGTGAGACGCCCGATCTGATCGCCCACCACCTTGGGCTTGACCCCCCGGGCGGCCAACTCGCCCATGGTCTTGATGAAGTTCTTACCGTCGCCCACCACCCAACTGGTGCGCACCAGGTAATGTTTGGGAACCACTGAGACGGCCAGATCGCCAGCCGCTTTGGACTGGCCGTAGACGCTCAGCGGGCAGAGCTCGTCTTGTTCGGTCCAGAGAGTTTTCGAGCCGTCGAAGACGTAATCGCTGGAGATGTGGACCAGGGTCTGACGGTGCTCGAGGGCCAACCGGGCCATCCGGGCCGGCACCGCCGCGTTGGCCCGCCAGGCCCCCCGCCGTCCCTGGTCCGTCTCGGCCGCGTCCACCGCCGTCCAAGCGGCGGCGTTGACGACGACTTCGAAATCGGCCCAGGGCCAGGCTTGGACCTGGGCCTCGTCGGTCAGATCGAGTCGGTCGATGTCGACCCGCACCGCCTGAGGGAAGAGCTGGCCCAAAGCTCGCCCCAGCTGCCCGTCGCCGCCCAGGATCAAGGTCTGGCGACCGGCCAGCGGCCGAGCCTCGGCCAAATCGGGATGGGCCCGGTCCTTGTCCGACAGCACGGCCTGGCTGAGCGGGATGGGCCAGTCGATGGCCAAGGTCGGATCGCCCAGGTTGACGTAGGCGTAACCCTCGGACTGATCGGCCCGCCAGTGGTCGTTGACCAGATACGAATAGGTCACATTGTCGGTCAAGGTCTGATAGGCGTTGCCCACGCCCCGGGGCACGAAGACCGCCACCGACTCGTCGACCTCGGTCGTCACCACCACGCCGTGAGTCGGCCCCGGCCGCAGGTCGACCCAGACGCCGAAATAGCGGCCCTGGGCGCTGGAGACGAACTTGTCCCACGGTTCGGCGTGGATGCCCCGGGTGGCGCCCCGCTCGGCGTTAAAGCTCATATTGTTTTGGACCGGACCGAAATCAGGCAGTCCAGCAGCGGTCATGCTAGCTCGTTGCCAGTTCTCCTTGAACCATCCTCGGTTGTCGCGATGGACGGTCAGACGACAGATCAGCAGGCCGGGGATGGCCGTGGTCTCCAGAGCGAAGGGCTGTGCCATGGTCACTGTCCTTGCTGAGCGTACTTGGCCTCGGTGGCTTCCTTGGCCGGCCTCCACCAGTCCTCGTGCTGGCGGTACCACTCGATGGTGGCGGCCAGGCCCTGCTGGAAGGAGGGGTAGCGGGGCGACCAGCCCAGCTCCTGGCGCAGCTTGGTCGAGTCGATGGCGTAACGCAGGTCGTGGCCCGGGCGGTCAGCCACTAGGTCATAATCGTCAGACGGGCGTCCCAGCAGGGTCAGAATGTCTTCGATGACCTGCCGGTTGTCACGCTCGCCGTCCGCTCCGATCAAGTAGGTTTGCCCGATCTGTCCTCGATTCAGGATCGTCCAAACCGCCTCGTTGTGGTCGTCGACGTGGATCCAGTCGCGCACATTGGCTCCGCTGCCGTACAGCTTCGGCCGCAGACCACAAAGGACATTGGTGATCTGGCGCGGAATGAATTTCTCGATGTGCTGGTAGGGGCCGTAATTGTTGGAGCAGTTGGACAAGGTGGCTTGGACGTCGAAGGAGCGTACCCAGGCCCGGACCAATAGGTCGGAGCCCGCTTTGCTGGCCGAGTAGGGGCTGGAGGGGTTGTACGGCGTGGCCTCGGTGAAGCGAGTCGGAACGTCCAGCTCCAGATCGCCGTAGACCTCGTCGGTCGATATGTGGTGGTAGCGCACACCGTGACGACGGACCGCCTGCAGCAAAGTGTAGGTCCCGACCAGATTGGTCTGGATGAAGGGCGACGGATCGTTCAGCGAATTGTCATTGTGGGACTCGGCGGCGAAATGGACGACGGCGTCGACCCCGGCCACCAAGCGTTCGACCAGCTCCGCGTCGCAGACGTCGCCCCGCACGAACTCGACCCGGTCGCCCGGCAGGCCGGCCAGGGAGTCACGATTTCCGGCGTAGGTCAATTTGTCCAGCACAGTGACTCTGACTGCGGTCTGGTCCATCAGCCAGCGCACGAAATTGGCGCCGATGAAACCGGCTCCACCGGTCACGAGCAAGGTGTCCATGACCGCCTATGCTAGTGCCAATTCCGATCTTGGGGCCCGATCAGCCCCCGACTTGAGGA
>JAIRYW010000075.1 GCA_031267645.1 Propionibacteriaceae bacterium | reverse complement strand
CACCACGGCGCCCGCCCCCCCGCGAACGCGCCGGGCCCGCCTTTGGGGCGGCCCCGGCTCTTCGGGTAGGAGGGATCAGGCGGAGGTCGAGGCGCCTTCGATGGAAGCGATCAGATGGGCCACCTTGTTCTGAAAATCGTTGTTGTTAGCGCCGTTGTTGCCTTGGTTCGGCAGCTTGATCGTGATGCTGACCTTGTAGACGGCGCCAGGAGCGGCCGAGGTCACGAATTTAAACGCATCCACGTCGTTCAGCTCCGTGAAGGTCTTGTCCTCCAGTTTGGCGATCGCCAGGCCGGTCCCGCTAAAGGCGACATCGAAACGCAGAGCACTCAACAGAGCGGCGTCGGTCGTCTTGGCCTCAGACTTGATCAAATGGAAGTTGAGGATGGAGTTTACGGTCGAAGCCTCGTCGTTCCGGACGTAGAAGTCAACCGTCACCCAGCTGTCCTGATCGCCCGGAATGAGCTTGTGGCCGTTGGCGTTCCCCAGCTGGATCGGCGCTTCGACATCGGCCGTAGTGTTGTCGGATGCAGAACCATCCAACAGGGTGGTGTCTTTCCATGCACCGCTCGCGACGTTACTGATCTGAATGTTGTAACTGCCGGTGCCGTAGCCCGGTTTTTGCTCAGAGGCGTCGAGGGCGCCGTGCTCGGAGTCGGTGAAGGCGGCCAGGGTCAGACCGGCCATCAGGGCGGTGGCCAGGGCGACGCTGAAGAAGACGCCGACGGGCCGGCGACGGTCACGCTTCGGCCCCACGACCACCGGCAGGTTGGTGGGCGGGGTGACACTTTGGGGTTCGATCATGGGTACGTACTCCTTAAGTAACGGTGTGGCGGGCTCGTCACGGCGTCGGGATACGGATGCCGCGACCCCCGTGCGACGGTCGGCCGAGACGGAGACTGAGCCACCGGACAGCCCCGGTTGGAGCTGGCTCCGGTTGGACTCGGAACGGAACCGAGTCCGGATCGAGTGTTGGACAGTTCATAGCGGGGTGGGCTACCACTGGTCGGTTCCCACCGCTGAGCGCGAGATCGGTTCGACGAGCCTGGTGGACGGAAGTCCTGGTGTGTCTTCGAGCCTCTCTGGAGCGCTCCCACTGTCATTGCTAACGCCTGGCCGCCGGCTTCCATTCCCGTTCCGGGACATGAATATGGGCCGGGCCCCGAAACGAACGGTCCGAGCCCACCTGCGCGGACTCGGACCGTTCGGTCGCTGATGACGGACCCCGGCCGGGCCGACCCGAACGAGCGAGCCGACCTGGGGACGGTCCGGCCTACTGCGGCGGGGCCGAGATCTGGTCCGCCACGGCCCTCAGCTTGGGGTCCTGGTCCAGATAGGCCTTGGTCTCCCGGGCGATCAAGCCAGACAGGATGATCAACCCGATCAGGTTGGGCAGCGCCATCAGACCGTTCAAGACGTCGGCGATGTTCCAGACCAAGTCGAGCTCCCACATCGCGCCGACCACGCAGACCAAGGTGAAGACCAACCGGTACGGGAACTGGGCTTTGATGCCGAACAGGCGGACGGCGCAGCGCTCGCCGTAATAAGACCAGCCCAGCACGGTCGACAGGGCGAAGAAGACCACCGAGATGGCCACGATGTAAATGCCGGCCTGCCCCAGCGCCCCTTGGCTGAAGCCGAGACCGGTCAGAGCCGCGCCAGCGTACTGATCGGCCTGCTGCCAAGCGCCGGAGGCGATGATGACCAGACCGGTGAAGGAGACCACGATGATGGTGTCGATGAAGGTCTGCGTCATCGACACCAAGCCCTGCCGGACCGGGTGGCTGGTCTTGGCGGCGGCCGCCACGATGGCCGAAGAGCCCATGCCCGACTCGTTCGAGAAGATGCCCCGCGCCATGCCCTTCTGGATGGCCAGAGCCACGGTCGAGCCGATGAAGCCGCCGCTGGCGGCGGTGCCGGTGAAGGCGTCGCTGAAGACCAAACCGAAGGCGGCTGGCAATTGGCTGGCGTTCATGACCAAGACGATCGTGCCACCGGCGATGTAGAACAGGATCATGACCGGCACGAAGCCGGCCGTGACCTGGCCGATCCGCTTGATGCCGCCCAACAGGACCAAGCCGACGAAACCGACCACCACCAAGCCGGTGACCAGCGGAGCCACCCCGAAGGTGTCCTTCATCTGGGAGGCGACCGTGTTGACCTGAGTCATATTGCCGATGCCGAAAGCGGCCAGGGCGCCGAAGACGGCGAAAGACAAAGCCAACACCTTGCCCAGGGGGCCTTTGATGGCCCGCTCCAGATAGACCTGGGGGCCACCGAACTGCTCGCCCTTGGCGTCGCGCTGGCGGAAGCGCGAGCCCAAGAAAGCCTCGGCGTATTTCGACGCCATGCCGAGCAGACCGGTCACCCACATCCAAAACAGCGCGCCCGGCCCGCCCACACCGATGGCGGTGGCGACCCCGGCGATGTTGCCCACGCCGACGGTGGCGGCCAAGGCGGTGGTGAGGGCTTGGTAGTGCGAGATGTCGCCTTCAGCCCCGGAATCCTTGCGCTGGATCAAGCCCAGACGCAAAGCCGGCCACAGTTTGGTGAACTGGATCCCGCGCAAGCGGATGGTCAGCAGCAGACCGGTCCCAGCCAGCAAGGGTATGAGGAGCCAGGGGCCCCAGACGAAGTCGTCGATCTTGAGCACGATGTCATTGAAGGTGTCCATGGATGGACCTTTCGGCAGGTGAGCTGGACGGCCCCATCGACTCAGAAGCTGCTCCCCTGCGGCTCAGGGCGGCTCCTCTGCGGCGTCGAGGCTAGCCCAAGGTCTAGCGCCCTCGTGTTACAAGATTGTTGCCGATCCAAAGGCCGGGCCGGTGGGCCTCAGAGGTTGAGCTGGGTCAAAGGCCGAACGTAGTCAACTGAGATGCTGTTACGGCTGTCCAGGTAGTTACGCACCACAGCTGCGCCGTTTTTGGTAGGAGCGGAAACCGAAGCCCCGCAGACGATCCAAAAACTGCCGTCACTGCGCCGCAGGAAGGTGTTGATACCGGATCCGACGATGTCAATCACGCCTTGGGCGGCCCAGCCAGGGTAAGCCGTGCCGCCGTCGATGCGAGTCGGAACCCTGATGTCGCCTGCGGCGCGATCCTGCGGAACCCCGCTGGCGTTAGGGTACTGCCCCGAATTGGCGCGACTGCCGTACATCCAGACCGTGCCACTGTCGTCGCGCAAGAAGATGATGTCGACGGAGGTGGAGATCTGAACGATCGGGCGGCCCACTTTGACCAACTGGGGAATGTAGTCGCTAAGGCCGGTCGTCATCGAGACATTGCTACCGGTGGCGAATCGCGGGCTGTTGCCCCAGAGGTAGGTCGAACCGTCGCGCAGACGGAACTGATTGCCGGCAAAAGACCCCGTCATCTGCTGGAAGGTGCCGCCGTCTCGTTTGGAGCCGGCCCGCACACCCAAGGTGACGTTGTCGTCGCCGGCGGCCGTGCCGGCCGCCAAAGCCACGGCCAGCGGGCTGCTGGAGGCCACCAGGCCAGGCGAGTGATAATTCCCCCCGACTCGTCCGTCGCCGGCTGAACCACCACCGAAGGTGGTGTCCTGCCGACCCCAGAAGAGCAGTCCGCCACTGGTTTGTTTGGCCGACTGGCTGCCGACCGCATCCGCTTCCGAAGCATAGGTCACCTTGGTCCAACCGGGGGCGGCCACGGCCCAGCCGGCCCAATAACCGGCGCCGATGGAGTGGACGCCGGTCAAGATGCGGCGCGGGGTGGCGGAGTTGATGCTGGACCCTTGACCGGTCATGGCGTACACGTTCTTGCCCCAGGTGTAGACGTCGCCGCCCGCCGTCAACACGATCGTCGATTGGGTGGTGGTTTTGACGTCGACCACCCGGTCGGGCAGATTGACCGGGCCCGGCTTGCTCAGGGGGTACTCAGTCGTGGGTTGGCGCCCGCCCAAGAAGTATTCACTTGCCGAGAAGCCCCAGGTCCAGATCTGGCCCTGGTTGTCCAAGGCCACCACGAAGGTGGAATTCCCTGCGTAGGTGCCCTCATTGCTGCCGCCGGTCAGAATCTCAATGGTCCGACCCGCCGGCAAAGCCACCACCGAGGCTGGCGTGGTGGCCGTGACGGTTTCCACGCCGGTGCCCGAAATGTTATAGCCGCGCTGACCCCAGATGACGGCCCGGCCCTGGTCGTCGATAGCCAAGGCCGTGCCGGCCAAGGAAGAGCCCTGGGGGGTCAGTTTCGGCCGCGGCGGAATCGTCACCCCGACCTCGAAATCGCCCGACTCGATGTCGACGAAGGCGGCCCAGGTCGAACCGACGAAGGCGACCAAGACCAAGGCCGCCACGCTCAAGACCGCCCCCCAGCGCAGGCGCCGGGGCACCGAGGTGAGCGCGGCGGCCTGACCGGGCTCAGGACGGTCGGCCGGCGGCGGGCCGGAAGCTTGGCTCATCGGACGTCTCTATCTGGATTGGACGGTGGCGGAAGTCACCCTTGGCGCCGCTTCACCAGCGCCGGACGGCTGCCGGACCGTCCTCATTTTAGTCACCCGGCGGTCGAAGCACGATTGGAATTCGAGCGGCCGCTCCCCGAACGCGGCCGAACCGGGGGCGGGCCACCTTAAAAATTGAGTCGCGTCAGGGGTTGGGCCGGGGTGCTGGGGACGGTGTTGCGGGTGTCCAGATAATTGCGCACGATGTGCCGGCCATTACCGCCCGCGCCCTGGACGCCGCCGCCCACCAACCAGACCGAGCCGTCTTTGTGCAGCAAGGCGGTGGAGTAGCCGAAGCAGGCGATGTCGGCGATGCTGCCGGCTGCCCAGCCGGGGTAGGACGCGCCGCCGTCGATCCGCATCGGCAACCTGACGTCGGCCCCGGTGGCCGGCACCGGGGCGCCGGTGGCGTCGGGGTAGTTGCGGGAACGCACGCGGTTGCCGTAGAGCCAGGCCGTGCCGGTGGAGTCGAGCAACAAGATGATGTCTTCGGTGTGGGCGACCTGGACCACGGGGGCCGACAGGGTGACGCGCTGGGGAACGTACGAGGATATGGTTCCGGCCATGGTGACGTCAGTGCCGGAGTTGTATTCCGTGGAATAGCCCCAGAGGAAGAGAGAGCCGTCGCGCAGACGGAACTGGCAGCCCCAGTAGGAGCCGGTCATCTGTTGGAAAGTGCCTTGGTCTTGGGCCGAGCCCGCTCTGACGCCCAAGCTGACGTTGTCATCGCCGGCGGCCGCGCCAGCCACCAGGGCCAAGCTCAGCGGACTGGAGTCAGCCACCAGGGTGGGGACGGCGTAATTGCCGGTGCTGCGGCCGTCGCCGGACGCTCCGCCGCCGGAACCGGTCGATTGGAAGCCCCAGAAGAGCAGGCCGCCCTTGGCGTTGGGGGCGGATTGGGAACCGACCGTGGCCGATTCTTTGTTGTCATAGGTGATGGAGGTCCAGCCCGGCGCCGCCACCGCCCAAGCCGACCAGTGCGTGGCGCCGATGGAATGGATGCCGGTCAAAATGCGCCTGGCCACGGCCGCCTCGCCGGCTTTCGCACCCTGGCCGGTGGCGTCGTGGTAGTCGTCGCCCCAACTGTAGACGGCCCCGGAAACGGTCAGGGCGTAGGTGGTCTCACTAGTGGCCTGGATGTCGACCACTCGCTCCGGGATGGCGACCGGTCCTGGCTTGGAGACCGGGTAAGTCGTGTCCGGGGTCCGCCCGCCGAAGAAGTTGTCGGAACCGAAGCCCCAAGTCCAAACCTGGCCCCGATCGTCCAAAGCCACCACGAAAGTTTCGGAGCTGGCGTAGTAACCGTCCTGGCTGCCACCGGTCAGAATCACGATGGCCCGACCCTCCGGCAGGGCCACCACCGAGGCCGATGCGTTCTCGTCCACTTTGGTCACGCCAGTGCCCGAGATGCCCTCGCTGCGCTCGCCCCAGATGACGGCTCGACCCTGATCGTCGATGCCCATGGCGGTGGCGCCCAGACGAGATGGCGCCGGCCACAGCCGAGGCGCCTGCACGTCGACGTCGAAGCTACCCGCCTCGATGTCGACGAAGGCGGCCCAAGTCGAACCGACGAAAGCGACCAAGACCAAGGCCGCCACACTCAAGATCGCGCCCAAACGCAGCCGGCCCTGGGCCGGCTCGCCCGACTCAGGCGGGCAGATCTCGGCGCCGGCGGGTGCGGCCGGCGACTCGGGCGATGGACTCATCTTTTGGCTCGTTCGGGGTCGGTCGGCGGTGGGAATCGTCCGACCCGGACCGCGTCGAACGATCATTGCGATCGACATCAGCGTAGTCCTGTCCGGTCTCGGATTCGGCCAGGGGCTGGGATCGAGTCCTGGCGGGGCCGACCTGAGCCGGACGGTCATGGAGCGACTGCGCGCAGGCTGACGCCGAAGTCTCAGCCGACCAAGCCCGGGACGACCTGGGAGAAAGGGGATGAGCGCCACGTCATTCTCTGCGGGCCGGGCCGGACGGGACGGCCGCCGCGGCGGGTGGGCGACGTACTACGGTGGAACCCGTGAGCCGAATCCGACCCCGCCCCGAGGCCGTTTTATGGGACCTGGACGGCACCCTGATCGACAGCGAGCCGATCTACATCGAAGTGGCGGACGGATTGGCCCGAACCGGCGGCGGCGACGGATTGGACGAATCGACCAAACGCCGTTTGGTGGCTCGCCCGATGGACGACCTGGTCGACGCCGTGGCCGAGGCCAGCGCCGACCAGAGCCCCGACCGAGCCGAGTTGGCCCGTTTGATCAACAGCGGCGTGATGGAGCGCCTGTCCGCCCAAGTGCCCTGGCGGCGGGGGGCGCGCCGGTGGCTGAGCCAACTGCGCCGGACCGGCTGTCTGATGGGCTTGGCCACCCTGTCCTATCGGGACTACGTCGACCTGGTTCTGGACGATCTCGGCTTCAACCCCTTCGCCGCCATCGTGGCCGGGGACGAACCGGGCCTCAAACCCAAGCCCGACCCCGACCCTTATCTGCGTCTGGCTCGGAGCCTGGAAGTCGATCCGGCTGGCTGCCTGGTGCTGGAAGACTCCGTCATCGGAGTCCAAGCCGGCCGCGCCGCCGGTTGCCAGGTGATCGCCCTGCACGCCGAAGAGAAGGCCGCCCGCCGACTGGCCGACCAGGCTTGGTCCAGTTTGATCGGACGAGGCCCGTCCGATCTGGGCTGGGCCGGCTGAGGTCCGGCTGACGCCGGACCGGCCCGGTGGAGCGGCGGCGCCCCGGTCACGGTCCGGGCGCGACCGCCCCTCTTCTCCTCCTCCGACCGGATCAGTCGACCGGGTCCGGCTGAGCCGGGGGCCGATCGGTCGACTCGCGCAGCACCAGTTGGGGGCTGAGACTGAGCCGGTGGACCGGCCGGCCGGGATCGTCCAGCCGACGTGACAGCAGATCGACGGCCGCCTCGCCGACGACTTGGCGGGGCGGCCGGACGGCGGTCAGGGCCGGGCTGGCCAAGCCGGCCACCTCGTCGTCGTAAGCGATCACGCTGAAGTCGCGCGGCACCGCCAGCCCCTGGGCTTGGGCCTGCTGGACGATGGCCAGGGCCTCCGGGTCGGAGTGCACCAGCAGGGCGGTCGTGCCGGCCTGGCGCATGGCCCGTAGCAAGTCGGCCACGGCGGCCGGGCAGTCGGGGCTGCGGCTGTCCGGGATCGAGCGCGTCCAACAGTGCTCGGGGGCGGCCCCCAGCTCGGCGCAGGCGGTCTGCCAGTCGTCCGAGTCCGAGGCCGAGCGGGGCGAGCGTTCGGACAGCACCAGCCCCAGCCGACGATGGCCCAGACCGATCAGATGCCGCACCGCCATCAACGTCCCCAGGGCCCGGTTCGTGACCACCGACTCCAGCACGTCGCCCTGGGGGGCCAGACTGGCCTCGCGTTCGACCAGGACGTGGGGGACCTCGGAGCGGGCCAGCCAGTGGACTAGCTCGCGGAAATGAGGACTGTCGGTGCGGGGAGCGATGATGAGGCCGGCCATGCCCTCCCGCTCGACCATGCGGCGCAAGGTGACCAACTCGTCGGTGGCGTCGTAAGAGGAGCCTCGTAACACCAAGCGGTGCCCGCGGCGGCGGGCCTCGGCCTCCATGGCCCGCACCACGGTGGGCCAGTAGTAATAGACCGACGGCACCAACACGCCGATGGGGGCGGTGGCGACCGGATCATCCGGCTCGGCGCCGTCCTCCGTCGCCACGGCGCCGCCATGGACCCGCCGCAACGAGCCCTCGCGCTCCAACAGCTCCAGGTCCCGGCGCACGGTGACGGCGCTGACGCCCAGATCGGCCATCAGATCGGTCACCCGGACGGCCCCTTCGCGATCCAGGGCGGACAGGACGTGGGACCGCCGGGTGGCGGGCAAGGGACCGCGGGCGGTCTCTTCGTTGGGACTGGTCATGGCGGAACCTCCTCTGGCGGCAGATTACCAGAAACGATCATAAGCGATCATAACAGTACTATAACGCTCTTGATTCCACCGATTTTGACTGTTTTACTTCTAATGTGATCGATCAAGGTTGATTGATCAGGTGTCGGCGAGAAGCGGTCGGACCACCGGTCGAGCCGGGCGACCGGACAGCGACCGGCCGTCGGCCGAGCCAACGAATTTAAGGAGCATTGCATGAAGCGCAGAACCGCAGTCGTAGTCGCCCTCGGGGCCGCCTTGGCGCTGGCCGTGAGTGGCTGTGCCGACGGCGCCAGCGGCGACTCGACCCCGAGCGGCACGTCCTTGACCGGACCGATCGAAGTCTGGGTGATGGGCAACAAAGGCCCAGCCATGGAGGCGGTGGCGGCCGGCTTCAGCGCCGAGACCGGCGTCACGGTCCTGGTCCAAGCCATCCCCTGGGGCGACGTGCGGACCAAGATGTCGACCGCCATCGTCTCCGGCCAAGGCCCCGACGTCCTCCAGGTCGGCCTCGACCGAGTGGCGGAGTGGGCGGACGCCGGCGGCCTGCTCGACCTGACCGACCGGGTGGCCGACTACCCCGAACTCCAGGCCGATAACTTCTTCCCGGCCTCGGCCAGCACCATGTCCTACGACGGCCGGACCATGACGGTGCCCTGGATCGCCGACACCAGGGTGCTGTTCTATCGCTCCGATCTGCTGGAAGAGGTCGGCCTGAGCCAACCGCCGGCCGACTGGACGCAATGGCAGGCCGCCGCCCTGGCCCTCAGCCAGCGCGGCGAAGGGAAGTACGGCATGGGCTTCAACGTCAACGACGTCAACACTCCCTTGATCCTGACCTGGAGCGCGGGCGGCGACATCGAAGCCGACGGCGAACTGTCATTCACCAGTCAGCAATACCGTCAGGCGGTCGAGTTCGAGCACTCCTTCTTCGCCGACGGCCTGACGCCGGCCCGGGCCCTGGCCGACGCCGACCTGATCGCCGGATTCAAAGACGGCTCCATTCCGATGTTCATCTCCGGTCCGTACATGACTCGTAGCCTGGCCGACCAGGCCCCCGAGCTGAAAGGGCAATGGAGCGTCGCGCCGATCCCGGCCCAGCAGTCCTCGACCTCGCTGATGGCCGGCTCCAACCTGGGCGTCTTCGCCTTCTCCGACCACGTCGACGCCGCTCTGGCCTTCATCGCCTACCTGGACCGGCGCGACGTCCAGTTGGCTTGGAACTCCACCACCTTCGATCTGCCGGCCGCCCAAGGGGCCCTGGAGCTGCTGATCGGCGACGCCAACGTGGCGGTGTACCACCAGCAGATGAACAGCGCCAAGCCGGTGCCGATCACAGCCGACTGGGGCGCCGTGGCCCAAGAGATCACCCGCGCCAGCGAACAGATCAACTTGGGCGGGATGACAGTCGACCAGGCCCTGGCCGAACTCACGGCCCAAGTCGCGGCCATCTGACGCCCGACGCTGAAGAACGAATCCGATTGTGGCAGCGAACGACCGGGGCGGGCGGCACGACCGTCCGCCCCGGACCGGCCCCGGTCTAGCCCCGGCCGAAGAGCGGTCCAGCGCCGCGGAGCGGGGCGCGGGCCGGCCAGCCGCCCGAGTCCGCCCCCGCGGCGGGGGCCGAGCGGCCAGTCTGCGCCGTCTGGGCCAGGCCAGCCTCTTCGTCGGACCGACCATGGTCATCCTGGTGGTCTTCTCCGTCCTGCCCATCGTGGTGGCCTTGGTGGCCAGCTTCACCGACCTCGACCTGCGCGGCCTGCGCGATTGGAGCCTGATCGAGTTCATCGGCCTGGACAATTACGACCGCCTGCTGGGCGACCCCCGCTTCCGGGCCGCCGCCGGCAACACCGTCATCTTCGTGCTGGACGGCGTGCCTTTGATCGTGGTCTGCTCCCTGGCGGCCGCCCTGATGGTCAACTACGGCAGTAGCCGGCTGTTCCGGGTCTACCGGGCCTTCTTCTTCCTGCCCGCCATCACCAATATCGTGGCCGTGGCCTTCATCTGGGGTTTCTTGTACAACACCGACTCCGGCTTGATCAACCTGATCCTGTCCTGGGGCGGCGTGGCCCCGGTCCCCTGGCTGGACCAGCCCGTCATGGCCAAGGTCTCGGTCATCATCGTGGCGGTCTGGCAGGGCTGCGGCTACAACATGTTGATCTTCGTGGCCGCTTTGCAGGGCATCCCGCGCGAGTTCTACGAAGCCGCCCAAGTCGACGGGGCCAACGCTTGGCGGCGCTTCTTCTCCATCACCTTGCCCCAACTGCGTTTCGCCACCTTCTTCGTCGCCGTCACCACCTCGATCTCGTGGATCCAACTGTTCGAGACCCCGCTGGTGCTGACCCACGGCGGACCGCTGGACAGCACCATGTCGATGGCCCTGTTCATCTACCGCAACGGCTTCGAGCGCAACCGCTTCGGCTACGGCTCGGCCGCTAGCTTCCTGCTCTTCCTGGTCGTGGTGACGGTGACGGCCATCCAGTTCAAACTGCGTCGACAGGACTCCAATGTCTGAGCGCCGCCGACGCCGCCGTATCGTCCGACTGCTCGTGACCGGCCTGATCGGCCTGGTCGCCTTGGTCTACGCCGTGCCCTTCCTGTGGATGCTGTCAGGCTCCTTCAAACCACCGAATGAGGTGTTGTCACGACCGCCCACCCTGCTGCCGGTCGAATTCACTTGGAACAACTACGTCCGGCTCTTCCGCGAGCTCGACTTCGGGATCTACCTAGGCAACACCTGCGTCGTAGTGCTGCTGGCCATGGTGGGGCTGCTGCTGCGGGCCATGGCCGGTTACGGCTTCGCCAAACTGCATTTCCGCGGCCGGGGCGCCCTGTTCGCCCTCGTCATGGCCACCATGATGATCCCGGACCAGGTCACCATGATCCCGACCTTCCTGGTCTTGAACGAGCTCGGCCTGGTCAACACCTACATCGGCATCGTCATGCCGCAATTCGTCACCGCCTTCTCCATCTTCTTGTTCCGTCAGTTCATGGAGACCATCCCCGACCCCCTGCTGGAGGCGGCCCGGATCGACGGGGCGGGCGAGCTGCGTATCTTCTTCAACATCGTCTGGCCGCTATCAGGGCCGATCCTGGGCGTGCAAGCCATCCTCTGCTTCATCGCCGGCTGGAACAGCTTCATCTGGCCCCTCATCCTGGCCACCCAACAGAACAAATACACCCTGTCGGTCGGCCTGGCCCTGCTGGACGGCCAGTACAGCTCCGAGTACGGCCTTAAGATGGCCGGCGCCGCCGTCATGGTGCTGCCGGTCCTGATCGTCTTCATCTTCGCCCAACGCCATATCGTCCGGGGATTCACCCTCTCCGGTCTCAAGTGAGGAGTCCAATGTCCGATCGTCGAGTCAGCTGTCTGCGTCGAGACGGCCAACGCCTAGTCGACGGCGCCGGCCGACCGGTCCTGCTGCGCGGCGTGGCCGTCGGCAACTGGTGGTTGCCGGAGGGCTACATGTGGCGTTTCGGGGACGCCGTGCCCAGCCCGCGTCAGATCGAGGACTTCATCGCCAGCCTGATCGGGGAGCCGGCCGCGACGCGCTTCTGGACCGCTTACCGGCGCGACTACATCACCGCCGACGACGTCGCCCTGATGGCCCAGGAAGGCTTCAACTCGATCCGCCTCCCCCTGAATTGGCGTTGCTTCATGGAGCGGCCCGGGGTCTGGCACGAGGAAGCCTTCGCGGTGGTCGACCGGCCGCTGGCCGACTGCCGCCAGCACGGCCTGTATGTCTTCCTCGACCTCCACGGCGCCCCCGGCGGGCAGACCGGCACCAATATCGACGACTCGCCCCATCGCTACCCCGAGCTGTTCACCGATCCGGCCCACCAGGACGCCACCGTGGCGTTGTGGGTCGAACTGGCCCGCCGTTACCGCGACGAGCCGGCCGTGGGCGGCTACGACCTGCTCAACGAGCCTTTGCCGCGCGGCTTCCAGTACCGCTACCCGAAGCAGCTGGTGGCCTTGTACCGCCGGCTGATCGAGGCCATCCGGGCGGTCGACCCGGACCGGCTGATCGTGCTGGAGGGCTCCAACTGGGCGCGTAATTGGAGCATCTTCGACCGGCTCTGGGACGACAATGTCATGCTCCAATTCCATAAATACTGGAACGCCCCCGACCGTGAGCACATTCTGGAATACCTGGACAAGCGGGCCGAATTGGACGTGCCGATCTGGATGGGCGAGGGCGGAGAGAACAACCTGGCGTGGTATCAAGGGTCTTTCCAGCTGTACGAGGACCACGACATCGGCTGGAACTTCTGGACTTGGAAGCGTCTGGCCAAGCACAACGCCCCCATGCGGGTGCCGGAGCCCTTCGGTTGGCAGGACATCGTCGACCACGCCTACGGCGGGCCGCGACCCGACCGCCGGCTGGCCCAGCGCGCCCTGGCCGAGTTGGCCGAGAATGTCGCCTTCGCCAATTGCGAGTACCGCCCGGCCGTGGTCAACGCCATCTTGCGCCGACTGCCGGTCCGTCTGGAGGCGGAGCACTTCGGCCACAAGGGAGCCGGGCTGTCGTATCGCGTCGAACGTGAGGCGGCCCACTTCCCCGGCTTCCGAGTCAGCGACGACGTGGCCATCGTCTACCAGCGCACCGGCCTGCCCGGCCCAGGCGTCGAAGAGGCCGACTTCCACCACAACCACGGCCTGGCCCGGCGGCCCGAGGAGGAGTTGGCCATCATCCTGCGGCCGGGCGAGTGGACCAGGTATGAGTTCGAGGCCCCCCGCGACGGCCTGGCCCGTTGCGTCTTGAAGGCCGCCGCTCTGGACCGCGCCGCCGCCCAAGCCGCCATCGACCTGGACGACCAGCCGGTCGGCCAGACCGCTCTCGACCCGGACCCCGTCGAGGCCTTGGTCTTCCCCGTCTCAGCCGGCCGTCACGCCCTCACCCTACGGGCGCTGTCCGGCCGGGTCCTAGCCGACGCCCTGGTGTTGGAGTGGGCCGACGACTGAGACCGGGCCGCGGCGGCGGAACGGCCGGGCCCTGGCGGCGGAACGGCCGGGCGACGGCTAGCCCCGAAACGACGTAACGGCCTGGGTACGGAACGGCCTGGGTCAGAGGCGGGGGCCGTCTGAACGGGCCCGGAGCAGGTCGCGTATCTCAGTCAACAACTCGACCTGGCTGGGCTGGGCCGGCGCGGCGGGCGCGGACTGGGCCCGGCGCTGAGCCAGACGGTTGAGCGGGTAGACGATGCAGGAGTAGATCGCGCCCGCCGTCAGAACGAATTTGACCACGGCGGTGATGAGCAGGCCGATCTGGAACTTGCTGCCGTGCAGAGTGAAAACCAGCACGTCGTCGAAGTCGGGCTGGCCGAAGGGGACGGCGATCAGCGGACTGATCAGACCGTCCACCAAAGCCGTCACGATGGTGGTGAAGGCCGCCCCCACCACCACGCCGACCGCCAGGTCGACCACGTTGCCACGGGCGATGAAATCTCTGAAACCCCGGATCATGTTCAGGCCGCCTCAGCTGGCCTGTTCCAACAGATGCCGTAACTTAAGTTTGCTGACGTCGCCGGCCAGTTGGCCGACCAACTGGCCGGCGGCGAAGAGCTGCACCGTGGGCAGGGCGCGGACGTCTTGGGCGGCCGGCGTGGCGGTGTGCTGGTTGGTGTCCATCTTGACGAATTTGACCTGGCCTTCGTACTCCGGAGCCAGCCGCTCGAGGATGGTGGCCAAGCCCTTGCAGGGCTGACACCAGTCGGCCCAATAATCGACCAGGACGGGCAGGGGCGACTGCAGGACCTGGCTGTCGAAAGTGGCGTCGGTGACCTCTGTCACAGCTGACATACGAACTCCTTCGAGCGGATGGACTTATGGTCGCCGCGGGCGACCGGGGAAGTTCAGGGATTGAGGGCCAGGTAGACCTCGACGTCGAGGGCGGCCCGACAGCCGGAGCCGGCCGCCGTGATGGCCTGCCGGTACGACCGGTCGACCAGGTCGCCGCAGGCGAAGACGCCGGGCCGGTCGGTGGCGGTCCCGGGCTGGTGGACCCGGACGTAACCGTCGGCGTCTAGTTCGACCTGTCCGACCAACAGTTCGCTGCGCGGGGTCGAGCCGATGGCGACGAAGACGCCGTCCAGAGCCAGCTCGCGGCGCTGGCCGCTCAGGCTGTCGGTCAGTTCCAGGCCGGTCACCCGGCGATCGCCCCGGATGGCGCTGACGACCGAGTTCCAGGCGAAGACGATCTTGGGGTCGGCCAAGGCCCGTTGGACCATGGCTTGGGAGCCGCGCAACTGGTCGCGCCGGTGCACCAGGGTGACCGAGCGGGCGAAGCGGGTCAAGAAGGTGGCCTCTTCCAAAGCCGAGTCGCCGCCGCCCACCACGGCCACGTCCTTGTCGCGGAAGAAGAAGCCGTCGCAGGTGGCGCACCAGGACACCCCGCGGCCGCTCAGACGGGCCTCGTCGGCCAATCCGAGTTTACGGTACTCGGAACCGGTGGCGAGGATGACGGCCCGGGCCCGGTGGATCGTGCCGTCGGAGTCGGTGACGGTTTTGACCGGACCGGTCAGATCGACCGCGACGGCGTCGTCGGCCACCAACTCGGCTCCGAAACGCTCGGCCTGGCGCCGGATGGCGGCCATCAACTCCGGGCCGGCCACGCCGTCCGGGAAGCCGGGGAAATTCTCCACCTCGGTCGTGGTCATGAGGGCGCCGCCGGCGGTCAGAGAGCCCTCCAAGACCAGGGGGGTCAGACCGGCCCGGCCGGCGTAGATGGCGGCCGTCAGGCCTGCCGGCCCGGAACCTATGATGACGAGATCTCTCGTCGCAACGCTCACAGTCGCCTCCTTCTGCCCGCTGGAGTGGCAACGCCAGCCAGCCCCGCCGCATTCCCGGACCTGGGGCTGAACGAATCCCAGGCGCCACACTCTACGCCGCGCCAGTGACGGCCCCGGGCCGCCACGCTCGGGGCCGCCATCGGCCGCCGGACCCGGGCCCAGGATCGGGCCGGCCGGCCGCGTCCAGCGTGGAGCCGGCCGCGCGGCGCCGACTGGATCGTTTCGCGCAGCGGACGGGAGACGGCTCTCAGAAGTGGACGCCGTAGGCTGAGGACGAACAACTTCCAAGGCGTCCGGGATCCCCCAGAAATTCCTGTGGATAACCGCCCAACGGCCCAGATTTTGGCCCAAGGTTAAGAAAGTGCCGATCAGTGCTGTTCCGAGCGAGGAGGCGTCAGACGGAATGAGAGTCGTACGAGGTCTGACCGCCGGCCTTCTCTTGGCCGGGTTGATCGGGGGCATCCCCGCCCTCTTGCTGACGACAGGTGATCTGCGGGGGTTGATCGCCTTGTTCGAAGACCTCAGCCTGGCCTGGCAGCGCGACGACGGCCAAGCCGTCCTGGGCCTGGTGACGGTGCTGGGCTGGCTGCTCTGGGCCGTCGCCGTGGTCTGCGTCGGGTTGGAGGCGGCCGAGGCCCGGGCGGCCCGGCGCCCCGACGGCCGAGGCGGCTCCGGGGCACAGATCAGAATTCTGCGTTGGCCGCGTCTAGTGCTGCGGCCCCTGGTGACGGCCTTCCTCAGCCTGCTGGTGTTGGGCTTCGGCTTGACTCCGGCCCTGGCCGACACGGTCGAGCCCGAGCCGTCCAGCGCCGGGTCGGGCCAGCCGGCTCCGTCCCCCGCCCGCCCAGCCGGTCCCGGCTCGACCGCCGACCTCGCAACCACTCGCTCCCCCGGCCCGGCCGCCCCCGATCCGACCTCCCCCGATCCGACCCCGAACGGAATGACACCAGCCGAACCGACTGGAACGACACCCGCTGCACCGGCCGGAACGACACCAGCCGTGCCGGCCGGAACGACAGCGGCCGAGCCGACCCCGACCGCCCCGGCGGCACCCGCGCCGACGGCGACCCCTCCGCCGCCGAGTGCCCCGACAGCGACCACCCCGAAGCAGACCGCCCCGGCGTCGGTCGGGCCGGCGGCGACCGCGCCAGCCAGCGCCGGGTCCAGCGGCGCTTCGGCGCAGACCTCGGTCGGGCCGGAGGCGGTCCCGGTCGGTCGGGCCTTCGGCGTCGGGCCTGGCTCGACCGTCGTCCGCCACCTGGTCCAGCCCGGGGACAGCTTGTGGTCGCTGGCCCAGCGGCATCTGGGCTCCGGGGCCGCTTGGCCGCGTTTGGTGGCCGCCAACGCCGACTTGATCCGTTCCGGCGACCACATCGAAGTGGGCTGGGAGATCGTCATCCCGCTCGACTCCACCGCCGCGGAACCAGTTCTGGAACACGTCGTGGCGGCGGGCGACAGCCTGTGGTCGATCGCGGCCCGACACCTGGGCCAGGGCCAACGCTGGCCGGAGCTGTGGCAGGCCAATCTCAACCGCGTCAGCCACCCGGACCAGCTCCAGGTCGGTTGGCGTCTGCGCTTGCCCGAGCCCGCTTCCAACCTCCCGGCGGCGGCCGATCCAGCCGCGGACGAGACGGCCGGGGCGACCGCCGCCGAACCCGGCGGCGGCCCTCAGCCGGCGGAGCCCGGCCAGACCCAACCGGAGCGCCCCACCGACTCGGAGCCCGGCCCGGCGGAACCCGACCTCGCGCCAGAGCCCGCTCCGGCGCCCGGCGACACCACCGCGCCCCCCGGCCCCGCCTCCGCCAGCTCGTCCTCGACGGACGCCACGCCCCCTCCCGGCGGCCCGCCCCCGACGAACGACCATTCTCAGACCGACGGCGCGCCAGTGCCGGACGACCCGACCTCGCCCCACGACACCTCTCCGACCGACCCCACACCGACGACGGACGACCCGACCTCGCCCGACAGCACGCTCCCGGCGGACCACGACGCCCCGCCGCCGGCGACCACCCCCCGGGCCGACACCACACCACCGCTCGAGACCACCCCACCGGCCGCGGCCGGGTCGGCCCTCCCCTCGCCCAGCCCTCAAACCTCTCCGGCGCAGCCCACCGACGACGCCGACGAGTCCACCTTGCACGACCTGGTCTCTGGCACCGCCACCAGCTTGGGCGTCTTCTTGGCCGGCGGCGTCACCTTGGTGTTGCGACGCCGCCGGGAAGACCAATTACGGGCCCGGCCGGTCGGGCGCCGCCTGCCCCAGCCGGGGCCGCCGGCGACGCGACTGGAGACCGCCCTGGGCCAGGTCGCGGCCGGCGACGACCTGCCCTCGGACGGCGCCATCTTGGGCTCGCTCACCCAAGGCGGCCCGGGCCAGGGCCGCCTCATCTTCATCAGCGAGCGCGGCGTCGAAGTGACCGACCGTTGGGGCGAGGCCATCGACGCTTGGGGCGACCACCCCTCGGGCGACCTCCAGCCCGGCGCCTTGGTCGGCCTGGGCCGCGACCAGCGTGGTCGCCTGGTGCTGGTCGATTTGGAACAGCCCGGTTCGATCACGGTCCGGGGGGTCGATCCGTCCCAACGGGCCGGCGTCATCCGGGCCCTGGCCTTGGACCTGGCCTGTCAACGTTGGAGCGACGACGTCGAAGTCGTCTTGGTGACGGACCAGTCCGAGCCCTGGTTCGCCGACTTCGAAGCGGTCGAGGTCTTGACCGACCCGACCCTGGCGCTGGCCCGGCTGGTGCGCCTGGTGGCGGAACGGCGCCGTCACGCCGGCGCGGCCCAACTGGCCGAGTGCCGCCTCGACCCGGACCGGGCCGAGGCCTGGCACCCGGTGGTGTGCTGTTTCAGCCAGCCCTTGGAGGCGGCCCAACTGGCCGAGCTGTCCCAGCTCACCTCCGGCCCCAGCCTGGGGGTGACCGTCGTGATCGGCCAAGACCCGCCGCTGGAGCCAGAGTTGACCGGCCGGCTGGTCCTGTCCCTCGAACCCTCCGGCCAGGCCGCGCTCGATCCAGCCGGTCTGCGGCTGCGTCCGCCCAACCTGAACCAGGTCGAAGGCTTGGACGAGCTGATGGCGACGACGGCCCGAACCGACACCACCCCGGCCTGGTGGTCCGACTCCGACCGGAGCGGACAGGCGGAACTCTCCCCGGACCAGACCGCGGCGGACGGCACGGCGGCCGACCCGGACCCAGACCGGGACCGCCCCACCGGCACAATCCAACTCGAGGCTCGCCCCACCGACCCGGCTCAACTCGAGGCTCGCCATACCGGCCCGACCCAGCTGGGGGATCCCCTGATCGGACCGACCCAAGTCGGGGATCACCTCACCTCCCCGGAGCCGCCCGATGACTGCCCCACCGACCCGGCCCAACTCGGGAATCGCCCCACCGACCCAGCCTCGCTCGACCGCCCCACCGACCCGGACTGGCCGGACGGCCCTCTGGCCAGTTCGGTGACCGATTTCAGCTCCCCCAGCCTGCTCCTGTTGGGGCCGATCGAGCTGCGGGGCGCCGCCGGGGTCCGGCCCAGCCGAGCCGAGCGGTCGTGTCTGGAATACTGCGGTTGGCTGTTGGAACACCCCGGGGCGACCGCCCAAGCCATGACCCAGGGCTTGTTGGTGGCCGAGGGCACCCGCCGCTCCAATCTGTCCCGCCTGCGAGCCTGGCTGGGGAGTTCGCCCGAGGGCCAGCCTTATCTGCCCGACGCCTACTCCGGGCGGCTCGGCCTCGACCCGACGGTGACTTCGGACTGGCACCGGCTTCGCCTCCTGATCGCCGGCGGCGTCGACCGGGCCCCGACCCCTCGTTTACGAGCGGCGCTGGAACTGGTCCGGGGCGCGCCCTTGGCCGACGCCGCCCCCGGCCAGTGGCATTGGGCCGAAGAGCTGCGCACCGACATGGTCTCCGTCATCCGCGACATCGGCCTGGCCCTGGCCGACCGGGCTTTGGCGGCCGACGACTTGGACGCCGCCCGGTGGGCCACCGCCCGAGCCCTGACCGCCGCCCAAGGCGACGAACTCCTACTGGCCGCCCGTCTGCGCACCGAGCACCGGGCCGGCAACCGTCGCGAGGTCGAGCGTCTGGTCGGCTGGATCACGCGCCAGGCCCGCCAGCTCGGCGTCGACCTCTTCCCCGAGACCATCGATTTGATCCAACGCGCCATCGAGGGCACGCCCCGCGATCGAACCGTGGACCCAATCGCTTGAGCGCGGCCCCGCATCGCCCCCCGATCGAGCCGTTGGCCCAGTCGCTTGGGCGCGACTGCGGCCCGCATCGCTCCGCGACCGCGGCGGATCCGGCTCCAGACGGACAGGAGTATTCGTTCCAGACCGGGCCGGCGTCTCCGCTCCAGACGAATGGACGTCATAGACCCAGACAGGCGGACGTCTCAGATCCAGACGGGCGGGCGGCTCCGCTCTAGACGAGTGGACGTCTCAGCTCACTGGTCGGTGACGGATTCCGTGCCGCGCCGGAAAAGGTCGACGCCGATGCCCTGGCTGCGCCAGGCGAAGAGGGCGGCCAAGCCGAAGTAGCCCAGGGCGCACAGGCCGAAGGCGACGTGGGAGTAGCCGTCGGCCGGCAGCAGCAGGGCGGCGATGACGGCCGCCAAGACCAGGGGCGTGTTGTAGGCGAGGTCGTAGATCACCAAGACCCGGCCTTTGAACCTGTCATCGACGTGGGCTTGGACCAAGGTGTCGCCGTTCATCTTCAAACACTGCGCCCACAGGCCGAGCAGGAAGGAGGCGACGATCAAAGTCGGGCGGGCGAAGATGGTCCCCGGGGCCAACTGGTTGAGCCCGCTCAAGACCAAGACCGTGACCACCACCCGGCGCAAGCCGATGCGCTTGGCCAGGAAGGGGTTGACGACCGAGGCCAGAACGAAGCCAGCCCCCGTGGCGACGGCCCAGATCGACAGGTCGGCGATGGCGGCGTCGACCTGGTCGACGGAGTGGAAATACTGCCGGAAGAGCAGGATGACGGCCACCATGACGATTCCGAACAGAGTGCGCTGGATCGCCACCGCCAGGACGCCGAGGGCGGCCGGGCGACGACTGCGAAGATGGCTCAAGCCTTCGCCCATTGCCCGCCAAGTCTCGGCCAAGGTGTGGACGATGGGGGTGGTCGGGCCCAGTCCACGGGGCCGGAAGCGCACGGTGATGAGGACGGCGGCCAGGAAACCGACGGCGGCGACGGCGAAGATGAGGGCGTCGGCCATGGTGACGGACCAGACCCGGCCGAGGGTCAGGCGGATGCCGGCGGCCAATCCGGCGCCCACCATCATGCCGAAGGGGCCGATGATGGGCAGGACGGTGTTGGCGGCCAGATATTGCTCGGCTCTGACGGTGTGGGGCAGGGCCGCCAGCAGAGTGGCGATCTGAAAACGTTCCAAACTCATCACCAGCAGCGCCGTCACCATGATGCCGGCCAGCTCCCAGCTGGAACTGGACGGGATCAGGACCAAGCCAGCCAAGAGCAGACACAGGACCAGCCGCGCGCAGTCGGCCATCAAGATGGTGCGACGTCGGTCCCAGCGGTCGATCACGACTGAGACGAAGGGGCCCAGGATCGAGAAGGGCATCATCGTGACGGCTAGGACGCCGGCGATGGCCCAGGCGTTGGGCTGGCGTTCGGGGGAGAAGAGGGTGTACGTCGCGACGCCGACCTGGACGGTGCCGTCAGCCGTCTGAGCGAACAATTTGACCAGCAAGAGACGACGGAAGTCGGGCTGACGCCAAACCTGGCGCAACCCGTCCCAGGTGGACACGCCACCTAGTCTCTCGTCTTTCCCGTCTTGGTTAGACCTACCCACCGGCCTCACCCTACCCACCGACACCAGTCGCCCGCGACCGTCGCCGGTCGGATCGGCGCTGACCGGCCGTCGCGATCGGCCGCCGCCCTCGACCCGACCGCCCCCAACCCTCGACTGGACCGTTCAGCGGCCGCTCCGGCCCGCCCGGACACCGACAACACCGTCCCGATCTCGGACAACACGGCGGACAACACCGTCCGAGCAGGCTGGGCCCAACGCACCGAGGAGGTCCCCATGCCCCGCCCCGTCACCACCGAGCCCGCCGGCCAGCGCCCGTCCCCGGCTGGGCCCGCCGCCGCCAGTCCAGCCGCCAGCCCTGCGACCGCCGCCCCCGGCGGCATCGTGGCCCGGCTCAACCGGGAGTGGAGCTGGCTGTCCGAACAGGCCCCGGACTGGAGCTGTCCCTGGGGGGCCAGTTTGGGCCAGGTCCTGGCCGCCGTGCCGGATCGCCCGGACGCCGTCCTGGGCCACCTGATCGAAGCCTGCCAAGCCGGCCACGACCGGGCCGGCCGTGTGGTCGTGCAGGCCTTCCTGGGCAAGCTGGTGCGGCTGAGCCGGAGCGACTCTAGGCTCCAGCCGGACGATCTGGTGGCGGCGCTGTGGATCCGCCTGGCGCGCTATCCGCTCGACCGTCGGCCGGCCAAGATCGCCGCCAACCTGGTCTTGGACACGCGCAAGGATGTGTTGGCGGAGCGGCGGGAGCTGGCCTGTTTGAACGCCCCGCCGGCCCCCGACCGCTTGACCGCCGGCGCCGTTCTAGAAGCCGCCCTCAGCCTGGAGCTGGTGTCCGAGCCGACCGCTCGGATCGTCGCCACCGTCTACGCCGACGGCCTGACCAGCGCCAAGGCGGCGGCCCGTCACGCCACCAGCCCGGCAGCGGTGCGTTGGCGCTGCAGCGACGCCGTCCGGCGGCTGCGCCGCCACCGAGCCGCCTTGGTCGAGCTGTGCGTCGCCTGACCCGGGCCTCTCGGCCTCAGTCCGATTCGGGGTCGGTCTCAGAGTCGGTCGACGGCTCGTCCTGGTCGGGGTCGGCCGGGTCGATCGGATCGCCCCAGGCGTAAGGCAGACAAGCCCAGACCCGGAAACCGCCTTCGTCGGTCGGACCGGTCTCCATCATGCCGTCCACGGCGGCCACGCGGGCGGCCATGGTGTCGAGGCCCTGACCGTTGCTGTTCTGGGGGCCTTCGAAGTCGGTCGGGTCGTTGGTGACCGAGATCTCGACGTCGTCCGCCCCCCAGTCCAGGCAGACCTGCGGGTTGGCGTCCGGACCGGCGTGGGTCATGACGTTGGTCAGGGCCTCTTGGACGATGCGGTAGATCGTCAGACCCAAGGAGTCGTCGACTTCGACGGCGTCGCCCGAGACCGTCAGCTCGGCGGCGGCGTCATCGACCAGTTGGGAGATGTCGTCCAGCGTCGGCGTGGGCGACAGGGAGCTGGCCTCGTCCACGTCCTCGCTGCGCATGACCCGGACCACGCGGCGCAACTCGGCCAGGGTCTCCCGGCCGGTGCCGCTGATGGCGTCCAACGACCGGACGGCTTGGGCCGGGTGGGTCGTGACCAGGGCCTTGGCCTCCTCGGCTTGGACCAGGATGAGGGAGATGGCGTGGGCCAGGCCGTCGTGCAGATCATCGGCCAAAGCGGCCCGCGACTCCAGATCGGCCGCCCGCTGGTCCGAGGCCTCGACCTCGAGGTCGCAGCGCTGCCGCTCCAAGGCCGCTTCCTCCGACTGTTGCCGTTGGAGCGCCAGATCGGAGCCACGCCGGCCGACCGCGTAGGCCGCCAGGACGACGCCGAGGAAGCTGACGATGCCCAAAATGGCGACCACCAGCAGCTCGTCGGTGCGGGTGTGGATGAAATACCAGCGCAGGGGGCAGGCCACGGCGGCGACCACCCCGAGGGCCAGAGCGGGCCACTTGACCCGTCCGACGGTGAAGCGGGTGACGGCGTGGATGGCGACCGGCACGGTCACCAGGCCGGAGAAGGGCAGCGGCACGACGATGGTGTGGACGGCCACCAGGAGCAGCGTCCAGACCAGGAAGAAGAGCGGGTGGCTCCGCCGCCAGACCAAACCGGCGAAGAGGGCCAGGCCGACTAGACAGGCCACCACCAGCTGGACGGTGTCGAGGTCGGCGTACAAGGCGACCACACCCAAGTAGGGGGCCAGCACGGCGGTGGCGCCGATGATGGCCAGCGACAGGTCGAACAACCAGTCGCCGCGCTTGACACGGCCGACCGGGTCAGGAAGAGGCGAAGTCACTGGTCTAGCCTATGGCAACTGGCCGCAGCTGGACCTAAAACTCAGGCCGTTCGTCAAAGTCTCTCCTCTTACCTGAGCCTCGCCCCGGTCCGCCGCGGCCCTCGGACGGGGGCTTCGGCGGCGGGACCTGGAGGGCTAGTCTTATCATTGGTCCCCAATTCGTCGGCCCTCGGCGACATTGATCGGGAAGGAACTGTGAACCATGAAGAAGCTCATCCTCGTCCTGTTGGCTCTGGCCGGCATCGGATTGGCCCTCAAGGTGGTGCGCGACCAGCGCGACAAGGCCCAGCTGTGGGCCGAGATCACCGATCGCATCCCGTCCGAGTGAGCTGACGCGACCGGGGCCACCCGGCCCCGCGCCGCTCGTGTGTCGGACTGGCCCAGCCAGCCGCTGGGGCATTAACTCAGTTGGTAGAGTGCCACCTTTGCAAGGTGGAGGCCAGGGGTTCGAGTCCCCTATGCTCCACGATCTTGAGCGTTCTACGATCCACCGCCACCCCCACGGGACTCGAACCCGCGAGGGCGTGAGCGTCAAACGGGGCAGCCCGACGGGCTGACCCGCAGCGAGCGGTCCGCCGGACGGCCGAAGGCCGGACCAGGACAGCGGCCGGCGCAGCCGGACGCGTCGAGTCCCCTATGCTCCACTGTGACTTTGGCGCACATTGGTGCGCCTTGAGCTTGTTTCACCTTGTCAGACATGGGTTTGAGGATTCTCGAGGAGACGCCTGTCCGTGCGGCTCGGACGTCGTTTGAGGTGTTAGGCGATCCAAGGCGCCACGCGCACCAGCGGTGTCGGGCTCTTCGGTCACGGTTGCCCGGTTCCGGTGTGATCGATGAGCCCGATCCAGTCGTGGACGTCAGCGACGGCGTCGTCCAATGTCAGCGCCAGGCCGATGGATTCGGCCAGTCCGGGGTAGGTGTCGTGCCAGATCTGGTTCTGGGTCATGGTGGGCGGCCAGTGGCGAGGTTGATAGCCGAGTTGTTCGGCTTCGGCGGCTCTGGCGTCGAACAGATCCAGGCAGGCTTGGCGCAGGCTGGATGGCGGATCACCGGGGTAGAAGTGGTCGCGGAGCAGGGCGAGGTCGATGATGTCGCGGACGCGGTCATTGGTGTAACCGTCGGTGTCAGGGTCGGAAGCGGCGTGGAACTTCTGCGCGACTTGGTAGTCCATGGCGATGCCGGCCAGGTGATCGGGGGCCTCGACGCCGAAGAACCTGACCGGAGGCGTCGGCACTGGCTGTCCGTGATCGGCGATCCGCCCTTCGGGGAAGGACGCTTCGACCCTGACCCGCCGCCAGACAGTGCCTTTGACGATCAGGCGGACCTCGAACCGGCGCGGCTTGACTAGCCGCCGCGCCCCGGCGATCTCCTCCAGGTCGAACGCCTGCAAGGTGAATGGCCCCCACGGCTGGGACAGCACATCGGCCAGAGCGGTCTCGAACTGGGCGGCAGTGCCCCTGAAAAGCGTGTCGATGTCCTGGGTGGCGCGGCTTCCCTGGCCGAGCTGTAACTGGATGTACACGCCGCCCTTGGCCAGCCACAACGGATGCCCGTCGTCGCCCAGCGCCCGCTGCAGCGCGGCGATGACGACGGTGGACGCCAGCATCCAGCCGACCCGGCGTTCTTGCTCGCCAGTCAGCCTGACGGCGTCGCGGACCCACTGGTCCAAAGCGCGCGCCGACGGGTCGGGGCGGTTCTTGGCGGGCAGTTCGGACAGGCTCATCGGTGAGCCTCATTCAGTTCTCGGGCCAGCCGGTCGGCGGTGGCCGTGTCGATCATGGCGCGCTTGAGCGCGGTGTCGATGGCTTGCCGCAGCAGATCGGGGCGCACGGCTGTGCGGACGCCCTGCTCGATGGCGGTCGTCGGGGTCACGGTCGGTATCTGTTCCCACCAGCCGCGCTGAGCGTCGTCCAACCGGTCGTAGTGGACGACCATGTTGTGCGGCGTGTCGATGCGGCGGATCGGGTAGCGGCGGGAGACGTTGACGTGGAGCCGGGTCGGGTTGATGTCGCACAGATCCAGCACGTTCAGCGCCGTGTCGTGCGACAAGACAGCGGTCGTGTCACGGGTCCACAAGACGGCTTCCATCAGATGGTCGTTGGCCGAAGTTGGCCACTGCGAGAACCGATACACCCCGTGCGAGACGTTCACCAGGCCGCCGCGCGCCGCCAACTTCGCCAGCTCAACCCGGTTGATGCCGAGGCGCTTGGCGTCGGCGGTCGTGGCATAGCCGTACTGGTCGACCGCCACATTCCACAACTCGTCCCGTACTGTCACGCGCAGAACGATACCACATCTGGTATCGTTCTGCGTGTGATCACTCTAGGCAGACTTCTTGTGACCACCCTGCTGCTGACGGATCTCGACGCCGGCGTCAGTCGGAGCGTCCCGGACACAGCGCGACCCAGCATGGCGCCGCCTGGCCAAGCTGTTCATGCCCTCGCCCGCCAGATAGTCGGCGATCACCTCGTCCAGGAACGCCCCGGTGATCTCTTTTGACAGGGTCGGTGTATGTCCAGAGCACGTGTCGTCATCACCGCCGTCGTCGTCGAAGGCCGTTCCGTGTCGGAGGTCGCCAGGTCTTATGGCTTGTCACGGCAATGGGTGTCCAGACTCGTCGACCGTTACCAGACCTAGGGCGCCGCCGCGTTCGAGCCCCGGTCCAAGAGACCTGAGACCTCGCCCGGGCGGATCGGCTCCGATGCCGTGAACCGGATCGTGGCCCCGCGTCGAAGATCGTCCGCCCGAGGCCCGGACGCCGGCCCGGCCACCATCAGGGCCCACCTCGAACGAGAAAGTCGGCCGGTCCCGGCGGCGTCCACCGTCCACCGGACCCTGGTCGGAGCCGGCTTGGTCGCCCCCAGCCCTGCGAACGTCCCAGGTCGTCTTGGACCAGGTTCGAGGCCGACCAGGCGACGGAATGGTCCACGCCACCCGGTCGGCCGGCGGGAAAGGCGGCCGCACCCGCTTCGAACACCTGTCGGCCTCGCTCGGCGTCCAACAGAAGAACGGCGCCCCGAACCACCCCCAGACCTGACCGTCAACCATCACCCGAGACACCGCCGTCAGCTATGTCCCGAGACATACCGTCAACTATCACCCGAGACATCACACCGCGACCCCCACGGGACTCGAACCCGCGAGGGCGCGAGCGTCAAACGGGGCAGCTGCCGAAGCGCGTAAACTTCCCCGGAATACCTCGATCCGGACGACGGGCTGGCGGACGCGACGGGACGGGCCGGCCAGACAGGAGCTCGATGATGAGTCGTATCAAGAACCTGCTGATGAGATCGGCCCCCAGCAAGGAGTTGCGGGAGGCTTTGGCGCCGTTGCAGGCGGGGCCGGGCGGGTGGTACGAGCAGGCGCTCGAGTTCGTGCAGTCGGGGGCGGGCGCGGAGATTCTGTACGCCCTGGAGCAGGCCAAGGACCCGGACGTCGACGCCCTGCTGATCGAGCCGGGGCGGTTGAAGTCGTGGTACAGCTGGCACAACCTGTCCGACCAGGCGAAGGCGGCGTTGACGTCGGCCGGGGTCAAGCCCGAGACGGTGCGCAGCGCCCGCGGCCGGTTCTACGGGTCGTCGGCCACGCCGGCCCAGTTCGTCCGCTTCGGGAAACTGTTGGCGGCCCTGGCGGTGGACGTGAACCGCACGGTCCCAGGCGTGCCGCGGTGGCTGACCGGGCTGCTCAACGATGTCGTTGGCACCTTCAACGAAGACAACCGTTGGAGCGACGAGACGGTGGCCAAGCGGCTGCCGGCCTGGCGGGCCGAGTTCGCGGTGGCCTTGGCGGCCGAGGACGGTGGGCCGGAGCCTCAGACCGTGGGCCTGTTGGCCTTGTGCCAGCGGGCCGACAGCATCTGGGGTGTGCGCCTGGAACCGCACAAGCTGCCGGGGATGGACGACTTGTTGGCGGCCGAGGGATCCCGGCTCACACCGGAGCGGGCGGGCCGTTTGAACGCGGACGCCCGCGCCTTCCTGATGGAACGGGCCGAGCAGACGCCCGCGGTGCTCAGGACCCTGGCTGGCCTGGTGGCCGTCTTTGGCGTGGACAGCGCCAAAGGAGTGCGGACGGTGGCCCTGCGGGCGCTGGCGAAGCTGTCGGACCAGACCCGGGCCGAGGTGTTGCCGGATGTGCTGCTGAAGGCTCCGGTAGCCCGGGCGGGCGAATTGGTGGAGTGGTTGGGACGCGACCAGGCCGGGGCGGCGTTGCTGGCCGACGCGGTCGCGGCCGGGGCGAGGCTCGGCGCGCTGGTCGAGCAGGCGACGGCGCGGCGCGGAGCGGTCGCGGCCAGCGCCGACGTTCCGGCGGAGCGTATCGTCACCCCGCCCTTCGAGCCGCTGAGCGACCAGCTGGACGGTGAGGCGGTGATAGCCGAACTGACCCGCGGCTTGCAGGCTCAGATCGCCCGCCTCGAGGGCAAGGAAGCGACCTGGACCAAGAAGAACCTCGCGAACGCGCGCTCGGTGACCCGGGCCGACCTGGAAGAAATCGTCCGCGCCGCCGCCGGCCAGACCACCCACGCCAAGTTGTTGAAGCACTTCAGCTCGATGTGGCTCGTCAACACCGCTCCTTCGCTCAACCTGATCCACGCTCTGCGCTTGCGCAACCTCGAGCAGGGCGACTGGTACATCGGCACGGTGCGGACCCGGGCGGACGCCGACACCGATCTACGGGTGATCGCCGACGCCTTGGCCCGGGCCGGGATCACCACCGATCTGGCGCAGTGCCTGGACAATCCAGTCTCCCCCCAGGCGGCCTGGCCCTGGTTCGTCGACCATGTGGACGTGTTGGAGGGCTGGCTGGCCGGTTCGAACGAACAGGTGACGAAGGCCTTGAGCGTGTTGGCCCATTTCCCCCACCTGCCCCAGTCGGTCTTGCCCAAGGTGGCGGCGGTGGCGTTGGGCGATTCGCGGACCAACCGGCCGCTGGCCCAGGCGGCCCTGCGGGGGCACCCGGCGGCCCCGGCTCTGGCCGCACAGGGGCTGGGCAACTCCAAGGGCGAGATCCGGGCGGCGGCGGCCGACTGGCTGGCCCGGCAAGGCGACCCGGCGGCGATCCCGGCCTTGCGGACGGCTTTGACCAAGGAGAAGCGGGAGCTGGCCCGGGCGGCGCTGCTGACCGCCTTGGAGGTCTTGGGCGGCGACATCAGCGGCGACCTCGCCCCGGAAGCGCTGCTGGCCGAAGCGGTCAAGGGGTTGAAGGCCGCTCGGCCGGCGTCGCTGGCTTGGTTCTCCAGCCAGACCATCCCCGCCGCCCGCTGGGCCGACGGCGCCCCGGTGGATCCACGTGTCCTGGCCTGGTGGTTCGTGCTGGCCGTGAAACTGAAGGAGCCGGACGGCTCCGGGTTGATCGACCGCTACCTGTCCCGGCTCGTCCCCGCCGACGCCGCTGAGATCGGTCGGCACGCGCTGCGCTCCTGGATCGCCCAGGACACTCGGCACCCGGCCGAGGCGGAGAGCCGGGCTGCGGCGGCCAGCGCCGGCCCGAGGCACTGGCAGCAGAACCAGGACGGTCTGAAGTGGGCGCTCGAACACCGCCACACCCCGGAGTCCATCCGTTTCTACGAGGAACGCGCCGCCCGCACGGTCGAAGAGCTCACGGCCGAGGCGTACAAAGAGCATCAGGCCATCTATCTGGGCTCCGCGACGCCTGACAAGGGCATGCTGGCTTTGACGACCCGCCTGCCCGGCATCGAGTTGGCGAACGCGACCCAGGGCTACATCCGTGACCACGGCCGACGGCGGGCCCAAGTCGACTACCTGGTCAGCGCCCTGTACGCCAACGGCCAGCCGGCCGCCATACAGTTGCTGTTGTCGATCTCGCGGCGCTTCAAGCAGGCCACCATCCAAGCCAAGGCCCTCGACTACGTCGGCCGGATCGCCGACGCCCGCGGCTGGACCCCGGACGAGTTGGCCGACCGGACGATCCCCAGCGCCGGGTTCAGCGAGGACCGGCTGCTGCACCTCGACTTCGGCCCCCGGGAGTTCCTGGGCCGAGTCGGACCCAAGGCCACCGTCGTGCTGACCGCCGCCGACGGGAAGCCGATCAAGGCGCTGCCCGACCCGCGCGGCGGCGACGACGAGGAACTGGTGGCCGAAGCCAAGAAACAGTTGACCGCCTCACGCAAGGAGCTCAAAGCCGTCTTGGCCCTGCAGACCGCCCGCTTGTACGAGGCGATGTGCCTGCAGCGCAGCTGGGCCGCCACCGACTGGCAAGAATTCTTGGCTAACCACCCGCTGGTGTCCCAGTTGATCACCCGGCTGGTGTGGCTGGAGAACCCCGGCCGTGGCCAGCGCGCCTTCCGCCCCACCGAGGACGGCGAACTCATCGGCGTCGACGACGAGCCCATCGCATTGGCGCCCGATTCCCGGGTCGGCCTGGCCCACGCCGTGCTGTTGACCGCCGCCGACACCGCCGCCTGGCGCGGCCACCTGACCGACTACCAGGTTGAACCGTTGTTTGAGCAGTTCAGGGCTGCCCTCCCGGTCCTCGCCGCCGGAGCGACTGAGGCGAGCGACCTGCGCGGCCACCTGACCGACACGTTCAGCTTCCGGGGCCTGGCCGCCAAACGCGGTTACAGCCGCAGCGGGGCCGAGGACGGCGGCTGGTTCAGCGAATACGTCAAACCGTTCGCCGCCGCCGACCTGACGGCCGTCCTCAGCTTCACCGGCAGCTACCTGCCCGAGGAGAACATCTCCTGTGCCACCGAGGCCCTCTACTTCACCCGCCGGAACCGGCCCCTGCCGCTGGCCGACGTGCCCGGCGTGCTGCTGGCCGAAACCTACGCCGACTACGCCGCCCTGGCCGCCCTCGGCCCCTACGACCCCGACTACGCCCAGAAGACCGGGGTCTGAATCGACCCCTCCCGGCCGCCCCGAGAGGCTGTCCGAGACCTCCGCGGCGGCCGCGGGCGCGCCCATCGTCTCGATCACTTCGCCCAGCGAACCCGGAGAGGCTGTTCGAGGGCTCCGCGGCGGCAACGGGAGCCGGTCGCCGCGCCGGACCAGACGCCCTGGCCGAACCGACTGGCCCTCTGTTCCGAAGACGGGGCGCCTGGGTCCGGCCGGCTGCCAGAATTGAGGCCATGAACGATGAGTTGAGACCGCCGGCTGAGCATCGCTTCGCCGGGGAGTTGGCCCGGCTGGCCGAGGCGGAAGCGGCGGCCGGCACGGTCACGCCGCCGGGCTGGAAGTTGTCGCCCCGGTCGGTCCGGAGTTTCATCTTGGGCGACCCCAAGCTCCAGGTCAGCCGTAAGTTCTACGGGGACGATCCGCTGGTGGATCGAGCCATCGTGTCCTTGCTGGGTCGACAGGGGCTGATGTTGGTCGGAGAACCGGGGACGGCCAAGTCGATGCTGTCGGAGTTGTTGGCGGCGGCCATCTCGGGGACGTCGAGCTTGACCGTGCAGGGCTCGGCCGGCACCACCGAGGATCACATCCGTTACTCGTGGAATTACGCCCTGCTGATCGCCGAAGGGCCCACCCGACGGGCCCTGGTGCCCTCGCCGGTGCACCGGGCCATGGAGACCGGACGGTTGGTGCGGTTCGAGGAGATCACCCGCTGCCCGCCGGAGATCCAAGACACCTTGGTGTCGATCTTGAGCGAGAAATTGCTGATGGTGCCCGAACTCGAGAGCCAGGTGACGGCCCGTCCCGGGTTCAACGTGATCGCCACCGCCAACCTGCGAGACCGGGGGGTGCATGAGATGTCGGCGGCCTTGAAGCGACGGTTCAACTTCGAGACCGTCCGTCCGATCCGCGACCGGGCCTTCGAGGCCGAGTTGATCGGCACGGCGCTGGAGTCCGAGTTGGGCGACCAGCGTCCGCCGCTGCCTGACGCCGTGATGGACGTGCTGGTGACGGCCTTCACCGACCTGCGGTCGGGCGCCACCGCCGCCGGCACGCCGGTGAAACGCCCCCAGGCGGTGATGTCGACCGCCGAGGCGGTGGACGTGGCGATCGCGGCGTCGCTGGCGGCCCGCTACCTGGGCGACGGGGTGGTGCGTTCAGGCGACGTGGCCCGACAGCTGGTCGGCATCGCGCTGAAAGGCTCGGAGGAGGACGCCCGTCTGATGCGTCACTACATCGACAACGTGGTCCGGGAACGGGCCCGGAACAGCCGCGAGTGGCGCGACTTCTTCGACGCCGCCGGCGAACTGTGGCGATGACTCCGGGCCGGTCCGGGCCAGGCCACTCGACCGGTCCGCCCGACGGCGCCGACCTGGCCCCGCCCCGGCTGACGCGGGGGCTGGAAGCGCTGCGCCGCTGGCGGGAGGCCGGGGTCTGCTTCGCGCCCATCCGACATCACTCGCCGGGCTGCGCGACGGCCCTGCTCGCCCTGTTGGACGAAGTCGGTCCGGCGGTGGTGCTGATCGAGGGGCCGCGGGAGTACACCGCCCTGCTGCCCGCCTTGGCCGACGCCCGGACCCGGCCGCCGGTGGCGGTGCTGTCGATCCACCAGGGTCGGACGGCCTGCTATCCGCTGGCCGACTTCTCCCCGGAGTGGGTGGCGCTGCGCTGGGCGGCGGCCCACGGGGCCACGGTGGACTTCATCGACCAGTCGTGGGCCGACCAGCCGGCCCAGGACGACCCGGGGGCCGGCGTCCGCACTCTGCAAGCGGAGTTCCATCTGGCCCGTAGTCAGGCCATCGCCGCCCTGGCCCGACGGCTCGGCTGCCGTGACCTGGACGAGGTCTGGGAGCACCTGTTCGAACTGCGGGAGGCCGGCCGGACAGCTGAGTGGCGGGGCTATTTCGACGACGTGCTGGCCTGGGCGGCGCTGGCCCGGATGGAGGCCACCCGGGAGATGCTGGAGGCCGACGGCAGCCATGCCCGCGAGGCGGTGATGGCGGCCCTTATCGACCGTCATCGCAGCCAGCCGACCGGCCCGATCGTCGTCGTCACCGGCGCCTTCCACACCCTCGCCCTGCTGGAGGCGTTGGAGGGGACGGTCGAGGGCCGCTGGGTGACCGACCGTGACCCCGGTCCACTGGACCTGGCCCGCCCGGCCTGGTTGATCCGTTACAGCCACGCCCGGCTGGACGGGCTGCGCGGCTACGGCGCCGGCATGCCCGCGCCGGGTTTCTGGCAACGGGCTTGGGAGGCCGCCGCCGACCAGCGGACGACAGCGGGCGGCCAGTCGTCCGTCGCCACCGACCCAGACGGCCCGTCATCGCCCCGGCGGCGCGCCGCCTCCGGACGACGGGCGGACGACCAGCCGACGGACGACGGCGGGCGCCAGTTCACCGTCCAGTTGCTGCTCGAGGTGGCAGCCAGACTGCGGGCCGACGGCGAACCGCTCAGCACCGCCGCCGTGGCCGAGGCGGCCGAGCAGGCGCTGCGACTGGCGGCTTTCCGGGGCCGGGCCCGGCCCGGGCTGACCGACGTCACCGACGCCATGCTGTCCTGTTTCGTCAGCGACGACAACGGCCTGTCGGGACCGCTGGGCGCCGCCATCGCCGCCGTCTTCGGGGGCTCCGCCCTGGGCGACCTGCCCGAGGGACTGGCTTCCCCGCCGCTGGTGGCCGAAGCCCGGGCGCAGGCCGAACGGCTCCGTTTCGTGGTCGACGACGGCGCCACCCGCCAGGTCAGCCTCGACACCGCCCGTAAACCGGCTCAGGTCAGGCGGCGGGAGTTCCTGGCCACCATGCGGTTCATCGAGGCGGGCTTCGCCCGTCAGATCGCCGGCGCCGACCTGGTGGCGGGGACCGGGCTGGGGCAGCTCTTCGAGCGCTGGGAGTACGCCTGGACGCCGCTGGTCGAGATGGCGCTGGTCGAGGCCAGCGCCGAGGGGGGCAGCCTGGCCGAAGTGCGGGCGGGGCGCATCCGGCAACGTCTCCAGGCGGCCGACCCGCCGGCCGCCGCGGCGGCCCAGCTGGTCGCGGAACTGGTGCTGATGGGGGCGGAGGCCGAACTTCCCGCCGCCCTGTCCGCCCTCCGCCTCTGCTACGACGCCGACCCCCGGCTGGCCTCGGTGGTGGCGAGCCTGCACACCCTGACCGGACTGGTCAGCGAGACCGGGCGGCTGGCCCTCGGCGGCCACGCCCCGGCCGTGCACGGTCTGCTCAACCATGGCCTGGCCGCCGTCGCCTACCAGCTCGGTCCGCTGGCGGACCTGCCGGCCGACCAGGCCGCCGAGGCCTGCCAGGCCCTGCTCGGGCTGCGCGCCCTGCTGCGGCGGATGGCCGAACCCGACCTGGCCGGACAGCTCGACTGTGAGGCCCCGCGCCGCGAACTGCGCCGTCTGCGCCAACAGCGCGCCGCGCCGGCCCAGCTGCACGGCTGCCTGGTCGGCATCGGCTACAGCGACGACGAGTTGGGGGCGGGGGACCTGCAGGCCGAGGTGGTCGCCCATCTGCACCCCGGCGCCGACCCCGACCGGGTGAGCGCCTTCCTGCTGGGGTTGATGCAGGCCGCGCCCGATCTGATCGTCCACGCCCCCGACCTCCTGGCCGCGGTCAACGCCCGCCTGGCCGACCTGGACGAGGCCTCCCTGCTCAGGGTGCTGCCCGACTTACGGCAGGCCTTCACCTGGCTGCGGCCGACCGAGACCGCCCGGCTGGCTGAATTGGTGGCCGCGGCCACCGGGCTGCGGGCGGGAGACTTGGACGTCGTGCTGGACCTCAGCCCAGCCGACCTGGCCCGAGCCAGGACCGTGGAACTCGACCTGCTGACCAGCCTGAGCCGGGACGGCCTGGGAGGCGTCCGATGACCCAACCGAACCGGGAACTGGCCCGCCGTTGGCGTCTGGTGCTGGGCCGCTACGCCGACCGCCAACTGCCCGCCGCCGCGACCGACGCCGGGTTGGACGCCACCCTCGGCTACCTGTACGACCACGAGTACGTCGCCCGCGGGCACCGCCACGCCAAAGGCGGCGGCGGATCGCTCGACCCGTCGGCCCTGACCGCCCTGACCTGGCTGAGCCAGGCCCGGGGACTGTTCCCCACCTCCACCCTCGAACGCATGGAACGCGACGCCATCACCCGCTACGGCCTGGACGACCTGCTGTCCGACCCCAAGACGGTGGACGCCCTGGAGGCCAGTCCCGCCCTGGCCCAGGCGCTGTTGCGTTGCCGAGGCAGCTTGAACCCCGCCACGGCGGACGGCGTGCGTCGTGTCATCGCGCAGGTGGTGGCGGACATCTTGGCCCGCTTGCGGCCGGTCTTCAGCACCAGTCTGACCGGTTCCCGGCTCCGCCAGCAACGCTCCCGGCAGGCCTCCTCGCGCAACTTCGACTGGCGTCGCACCATCGCCGCGAACCTGTCCCACGTCGATCCCGAGACGGGGCGGATGCTGGTGGAAGAGGCCCGCTTCATGGCCCGTCAGCGGCGGCGCAACCTGCAATGGCAGATCATCGTCTTGGTCGACCAATCCGGCTCGATGGCCGGCTCGGTGCTGCACAGCGCGGTGTCGGCGGCGATCCTGGCCGGTCTGCCCGGCCTCAGCGTCCGGCTCATCTTGTTCGACACCTCGATCGCGGACGTCAGCCACCTGGTGGCCGATCCGGTCGAGGTGCTGATGACCGCCCAGCTGGGCGGCGGCACCGACATCGCCCAGGCGCTGGCCTACGCCGCCCAGCAGGTGCGGCAGCCGTCGCGGACGGTGATCGCCCTGATCAGCGACTTCGAGGAGGGCGGCTCGGTGTCGGCGCTGCTGGCCACCACGCGCGGTCTGGTCGCCTCGGGGGTGCGGCTGCTGGGGCTGGCCTCGCTGGCCGACGAGGGCGAGCCGTGGTACGACCATGGCATGGCCGCTCGGCTGGCCGCGGCGGGCATGGAGATCGCCGCCATGACCCCCGACCGCTTCGCCGAGTGGCTGGCGGAGGTGACCCAGTGAGGCTACCTGAGTGGGCCGGAGCCTTCGCCAGTCTGGACGACGAGCCCCTGGCCGAGCTGACCAACCCCGGCCTGGTGCGGCGGGGACGCCGCTTGGCCGCCGCCGTCGCGCTGGTCCGGGCCGGCCCGGACGAGATCGTGCTGACCTGCCAGGGGGTGGAGGTCCGATTGCGGCCGGGCGGAGTCCGGGCCGCTCGCTGCCCTTGCCCCGCCCCCGGCGTCTGCGTTCACATCGTGGCCGGCTGCCTGTGGGCCGGCCAGGCCGCCAGCGCCGCCGGACTCCCACCCGCCGGAGCCGGAACTGTCGCTGAGCCCACCAGCGGGACCACCGGAACACCCGCCGGGACGACCGGAGCGCCCGCCGACGCCACCGGACAACCCACCGAGACCACTGGAATCCCCGTCAACGCCGCCGGAACCACCAGAGTCCCCACCGAGGCCACCAGCGGGACCACCGGAAACCCCGCCGAGACGGCCGGACCACCCGCCGGCGCCACCGGACACCCCACCGAGACCACCGGAACCACCGCTGGGACCACCGAACCCGCCGCCGGAACCCCGGACGGTCCCACCAGCGGGGCGACCGCCCGACCGCCCCGCTCCGACCCGACCGCGGCCCAGCGGGCCGCCGCCGTCGGGGTGGCGGCCGTCGTGGAGGGACTCCTGGCCCAGGGCTTGGCGCAGGCCGTCCGGGCCGACATCGACCGGTTGACCCGGTCCGGGCAACAGGCCCGCCTGGCCGATCTTCGTTTGCTGGCCCGGCTGGTCGCCACCGCCGCCGGCGCTCTGCGCGCCCTGACCGGTCGGGCCGACGACACCACCACCGCAGCGGTGCTGTCAGTGCTGGCCCAAGCCTGGGCCTGCGCCCAAGCTGTCAGCTCCGGGACCGTGGAGGCCGCCGGGGAGGCCGTCGCCTTGCCCCAGCGCTTGATCCCGCTGGCCGCCCGCTGGGAGCACACCCCCTCCGGCGCCCGTACTTTCACGCTGCACGCCTGGGACCCGGAGGCCGGGCGACTCGAACAGGCCACCAACGGCCGGGCCGCCGGGGCCGACCCGGGCTTCGTCCGGAGTTGGGACGCCCCCTTGCTGTGGCAGGCGTCGGCCGCCCGGCTGTGCTCGGGAATGTTCACCGTCCACCACCCCAGTCGGCGCGACGACGGCAGCCTGGCCGCGGCCAGCGCCACCAGCATCACCGCCGGTGGCTGGGACAGCGTCGATCTGGACCAGCTGGCCGATCAGGTGAACGGCGCGGACAGCGGACCAGCCCGCACCCGCTTCGGCGCCGGGGCTGACCGGCTGCGCATCCTGCTGCCGAAACGTAGTTTTGGTCTGGGCGCCCTCGAATTGGACGAGATCGCCCAAGAGCTGGTCTGGCCGGTCACAGACCGGTCCGGCCGGACCCACCGACTGGCCCTGCCCGCCGACGAGGTCAATGCCCAGTCGCTCACCTGGCTGGTCCAGGAGAGCAAGCTCATCGCCATCACCAGCGTCGGCGCCCGCCCGGAAGCCGTCTTCCTGCTCGACCAAAAGGGCCTGCGGCTGGTCTCCCTCACCCTCACGCCGCTGCCCCGGCGCCGACTCGAGCCCAATTGGCGTCGCCGCCTCCTCGGCCTGGACCGGCAGCGCCGCGCCGCCGGCACCGAGCCCGAGCCCGACCGCCTGCGGCGGCTCAGCGCGACCCTCAGCGATCTGGTGGACGACCTGGCCGCCAGCGGCCAGCGCAGCCTCGGCCCCCACCACCTGGACACCCTCACCCGCCGGACCCAAGAACTGAACGACCTCGGCCTGGCCACCCCAGGCGCCGCCGCCGGCGCCCTGCTCGACCAGGTCACCCCCGCCCGGCTGCTCTGGGCCAAACTCATCCTCGACCGAGTCACCGTTCTGCTCGACTGAAAGACTGGGTCTGATCAGCGCGGCGGTGATCGGCCAGATCGACGTGTCATCGGTGCTTATCCATGCCGGGGAAGGGGGTAGACGTGATCGCTGAGTCTGGTGGCGAGGTCGTCGTCTACCGGCGTCCGGACGGCGGCGGCGCGGTGGTGCAGTTGCGCGCACGTGGGGGCACGGTGCGGCTGTCGCAGGCGGCGGTGGCCGATCTGTACGCCACCTCGGTGTCGAACGTCAGCCATATCGTGCGCCGTGTCCTGACCGACGGATAGGTCAGTGAGGCAACTGTTGACTCAGAGTCAACAGTTCGCCCAGAGGGCACGCGGCAGGTCGTCGTCTACGACCTGGACCTGATCCTGGCCATCGGCTACCGGGTCACCACCCACCAGGCGGTGCTGTTCCGCCAATGGGCCACGACCGTGTTGAAGGAGTACCTGCAGAAGAGCTTCGTGCTGGACGACGAGCGGTTGAAGAATCCTGGCGCTGAGCCGGACTACGTTGAGGACTCAGAGACCGGACGGACGACCCCGGCCGCCCACTGGCCCGCCCCTACTTCTATCACCAGGCGGGCGCGGCGAACCCCGATGCCCCGGCTGGTGGGCGATAGGGCGGCTATCTGCTGGAGGCCCTTATGTGTGTACCATGTGAGTACGAATATGGAAGGGGCGGCTATGTCCCCCACAGTGGAAGGACGCGGCGAGAAGACGAAGCGGATCAACCTGCGGGCCACCGAACGGCAGGAGTCACTTTTACGGCGGGCCGCAGTTTCAAAGCAGCGGACTATGACCGACTTCGTGTTGGACAGCGCCATAGGGGAGGCCGAGCGGGTTCTGGCGGAGCAGCGCTGGTTCGTGGTGACGGAGGATCAGCACACCGAATTCAAGCGCCTGCTCGACGCTCCGGTTCCGGAAACGCCCGGGTTCGACCGGCTGTTCTCTCGACCGATTCGCTTTCCCTCCGCTGAGTGATGACCATCATCGGTCCGCGCAGGTTGCGGCGCGAGGACACCCGGCAGGGGTTTTCCAGTGGTGCCCCTGAGCTGGACGACTGGCTGGAACGGTACGCCTGGCAGAATCAGGCGACGGACAATGCGGTCACCTACGTCTTCGTGGACGACGAGCGGATTGTTGGGTATTACGCGATCGCGATGGCGGCGGTCTCACGGACGGCCGCGCCCGAAGAGTTGAGCCCTGGCCGCCGTCCAGCGCAGATTCCCTGCATCTTGTTGGCCAGGCTCGCGGTTGACCGCGGATTCCAAAACCAGGGGCTAGGCCGTGATCTGCTGAAAGACGCCCTGTTGCGGTCCGTGATGTTGGCTGGGAGCATTGGCGCCGCTGCGGTGCTGGTCCACTGCCGCGATGAGCCGGCCAGGGCGTTCTATCTGGGCGCCGGCGATTTCCTGCCGTCCCCGGCGGAGGATCTGCATCTGATGGTCCCGATCAAGACTCTGCGCAAATACGTGGCCGCGAGTTGACCGGCAGCCCGTCGTCTGGGCCGGATCCCGTTCGGACCCACACCGCCCGCGACCGTTCTTCCGCGACCGTCCGGCGGGCGCGCCAAACGCGGTTCCCAGGTCTGTGAGTCCCGTCCACCAACACCATGATGTGACCCCAGGCCGATTGGTCGACGAGCCGCTGACCAATTCGTCAAACCACCCACACCGGCCGAGCGTCCAGGCCGAATTACTGGCTGGAAGACGAGAAGACGGCCGGTTGGCCGGGGGCTAGCATCGCTGTCAGCGGACCGGAACGGATGGACATGCGACTGGACGACGACACTCGGTGGCAGGCGGTGGTGGACTGTCGGCCCGAATTCGACGGGGCCTTCTACTACGTCGTCACCACGGTCGGAGTGTGCTGCCGGCCGTCCTGCCGCTCGCGCCGACCGCGACGGGAGAATGTGATCTATTTCGACAGCCTGGCCGACGCTCAGCGGGCCGGCTATCGGCCTTGCCGCCGTTGCCGGCCGGACCAGCCGGCCGTCGACCCGGCGGCCCAGCTGGTGGCCTGGGCCAAGCAGCAGATCGAGAGCCGCCAGGCCGAGTCGCACCCGCTGGCTGGCGTTGCGGCCGCCGCCGGGGTCTCGCCCGGCCACCTGGCCCGATTGTTCCAGGAGCGGGTGGGCTGTAGCCCGGTCGAGCACTTGAATCGGGTCCGGGCCCACCGGGCCGGTCGATTATTGGACCGCGGCCAGCCCATCGCCGAGGTCGCCAGCGCCGTCGGCTTCGACGCCTTAGGAGGGTTTTATCGGATGTTCAAACAGCAAACCGGGCATACGCCCCAAGCTCACCGTGGGCGGACGGCCGCCGGCCTGGCCCGGGCCCGCTACGAGTCGCCGATCGGACCGCTGACCGTCCTGGCCGACGGCGCCGCCGTCGTACGTCTGCTGCTGCCCGGAGAGGTCTGGGACGAGTCGGACCCGGCCCCTGGCCCCCGGCCACCCGAACCCGTCGCCGACCATCCGACCGAGCCTGTCGCCGTCCGGCCGGCCGCGCCCGACCAGATGGCCGAACGCCGAACTGACGCGGACGACCCGGATGGGGACACCAAACAGCCCAGGCACACCGGCGACCCGACGACCGAACGCCGAACTGAGGCGGACGACCTGTTGGCACGGGCCGTGGCCCAGTTGGACGAGTACTTCAGCGGGCGGCGCCGCCGCTTCGACCTGCCGCTGGCCCTCCACGGGACGGCCTTCCAGCGGACGGTTTGGGAGGCCTTGATCGAGATCCCCTACGCCACCACGGCCAGCTACACCGACGTGGCCGTCGGCGCCGGCCGGCCCCGGGCCGTCCGAGCGGTCGGACAAGCCAACAACCGTAACCCGATCCCCATCATCGTCCCCTGCCACCGCGTGATCGGTCACGGCGGCGCCCTGACCGGCTACCGGGGCGGCTTGGAAGCCAAACACTGGCTGCTCGAGCACGAGCGGACCCACGCCTGACCGCCGGCCCAGGTCGGCGGAATCGATCCATCCCCACCCCACCATCGCAGCGTCAGCGTCGCGAGGAACCGCACCCGCCTGTCCAGGCTCGTCGTCGACGGCGAGTGGACGTTCCTCATCCACGATGACGTCGCCAAGGCCGACGCGAACGCGACGAGCGTGTGGCGCCACCCCGACGAGACCGTCTTCTCACGTCCTCGACCAGGCCCAGCTCTCCGTTCCCGACGACCCGGCCTACGCCTTCGTCGGCGCCGACCCCGGCACGACGGTGGGGGTCGTGCCCCAGACGCAGAACCCCGAAGTCGTCTGGCTGGGCTGGAACACCCTTTGAGAAACCATCCGGGCGCGAGCGTCTAACGGGACGGCCCAGCGGACTGACCGGTGGCGGGCGGTTCGCTCAGGGCCTGAGCTTGTGCAGCGGACAGGTGATCGTGCCGTCGTCTAGTTGGTAGGTCTGGCCGGTCCCGGTGACCACCAGTTTGAAAGCCGGGGCTCCGACCAAGGATGTGTCGATCTGCGCCAGCGCGGCCGTCAGGGACTTCGCCCCGGACACGGCCTGGCCGCCGCCCATCTTCACCTCCACGCCAGCCCAGCGGCCGTCCGGCAGAGTGACGATCGCATCGATCTCGTGGCCGTTGGAGTCGCGGAAGTGACGTACTTGGCCGCCCTGGATCGAGGCGTGCACCGCCAGATCGTGGAATACCGCGCTCTCGAACAGCAGGCCGGCCGTGCTCGGATCGGCTCGCAGGTGTTCGGGCGTGACTCCCAGCGCGGCCCCGGCCAGGGAGACATCGGCTAGATGCAGCTTCGCCGAAGTGCGCAATCTGGCCCGGGAACGCAGTTCGGGAGTCCAGGCCTTCTGCCTCTCGACCACGAACAGCCTCTCCAGCAGGCCGATGTAAGTGGAGACCGCCTCCGCGGTGATGGTGGGAGCGACCGCGCGCACGTCCTTGGCTAGGGTGGTGTAACTAGTTTCGGAAGCGAGGTTCCTGGAGACCGCCGCGATCAGCTGCCGAATGACTGCCGGGTCGTGCCGAATGTCAATCAACCGGGGCACGTCGGTCTTGGCCACTTCGTCGATATACGCCAGCAGCATCCGCTTGGCCCGGTGCGGCGGCATTCCGGTGAGAGCGGGGAATCCGGGTTGGAGGATCCGCTCGATCAACGCTTCATAACCCAAACCAATGGACAGGTCCGCTCTCGGCCTCTCCCCCTCGAACAATTTCCCAAGGCTCACACCAGCCTCGCCAGCGGAGCCCTCTTTCTCGCACCAGGTCATCGTCCGTTCCCGGATCCGAAGAAACCTGCCGGCTCCAGTGTGGCGAGTCGAGTCGTCGGCTGGCACGGCCGAGCCCGTCAAGATGAACAGTCCCGCTGTGGTGGCGGCGTCCACTAGCCGGCGCACCAGATTCCATAGTTGCGGCGACAGTTGCCATTCATCGAGCAGACGAGGCTGTGATCCTTCGAGCACCGACTGCGGCGCGACCGCGGCGATGGACCCAGTCGCCGGGTCGTCCATGAGAGCATAGGACTTGGCCGCGTTCATCGCGGTCATGGTCTTGCCGCAAGCCCTGGCTCCTTCGATCACCACGGCTCCGGCTGTGTCCAAGGCTTCGGACAGCAGCGCGTCGATCACCCGGGGTTGATACTCATGACCCAACTCAGACTTGGTGTCCATGCCAACGCATCCTATCAATTAGACGAGACTCGCAGGACCTCTAAGCCGAGATCTGCAGGACTCCTACGACGAGACTCGCAGGACCACTACGACGAGACTCGCAGACCTGTTAGGACGAGATCAGTTAAGACGAGGAGGCCTTGCGAGGGGTGGGCGGAGCGCTGACCGGACCGACGCCCCAGACGTCTCGCACGGGTCCGACCGTCGAGACCGTGGCATGATGGCCCCGACGGCGGGAGCACTGGCCGAATCGGCTCTCCCGCCCGGTCCGGGCACCGAGTCGACGGGGGACGCGCCAGGTGAACGACGAGGAGCGCTTCGATTGTTTGATCGTCGATGACGAGCGAGCCTTGTCGGAGTCGACCGTGGAGTACTTCACCCTGTTCGGATTGAGCGCGGCCTGGGTCGAGGACGCCGCCGCGGCCGAGGCCTTCCTGGCCCGCCACCCGGTCGGGTTGATCCTGTTGGACGTCAACCTGGAGGGGGAATCGGGTTTCTCCCTGTGCCGGCGTCTGCGCCGCCGGACCGACGTGCCGATCTTGTTCGTCTCGGCCCGGGACAGCGACGACGACATCCTCTTGGCCCTCGGCGTGGGCGGCGACGACTACATCCGCAAGCCTTACGCCCTGTCCGTCCTGCTGGCCAAGGTCCAGGCCGTCCTACGCCGATACGGCGGCGCCTCCGGCTCGGCTCCACCCCGGTCGGGCCCCGCCCGCCCGCCGGCCCCAGGCCAGCCGAGCCCGGCTTCCACCGCCCCGACCACCCCCGCCGCTCTCGCCGCCTCCGCCGCTCTCGCCGCCCCGGCCGCCCCGACCGCCCCGATCGCATCCGCCGCCCCGATCATCCCGGCCGCCCCGCTGAGCGACCAGATCGATTTTGGTCCCTTCACCGTGCGTCTCGACCTCGAGCGCGTCTTCGGCCCCGCCGGTGAAGTCAATTTGACGGTCTTGGAATACCGACTGCTGGCTTGCCTGATCGGCGCCGCCGGCCGAGTCGTCTCCAAGCGTGAATTGTTCACCAAGGTGTGGGGGCACGCCGGCGTCAGCGAAGGAGCCCTCAACGTGCACATCCGCCGCCTGCGTTCCAAGCTGGGAGACACCGAAGCCGGCCCGCCCCGCTGGATCAAAACGGTCTGGGGCGTGGGATACCGCTTCGACGCCACCGACCGGCCGTCATGAACACCCGCCGCTGGGCCGTCGGCCTGATCGCCGTCCTGGCCCTCTGGGTCGCCCTGACCTGGCTCCTGACCGCCCCATCGGCCGACCCACCGCTGGACCGGCCGTCGCTGAACGACGTGGCCATGCGTTTGACCCAGGACTGGGACCGCCTCGGCCAGCCCGACTACGATCTGCCCGACCCGCCCGGCGGGCCGGCCTACAGCGTGGTCGACGCCCAGGGCCAGTTGCTGACGCGCAGCTCTCCTGAGACGGCCGACAATCTGGGCCAGGCTTGGGCCCGCCATGACACCGTCATCGATCTGGAGCGCGACGGGCGAGTCATCGGCCGGGTCTTGTTCGCCACCGCCCGGGACGACTCCGTCCGAACCGCTCGTCTGCGCTGGCTCAGCCTGGGCTTGGCCGGCGCCGTCGGCCTGACCGGATCGATCTGGTTGGTGTGGTTGGATCGCCGAGTCCTGCGCCCCTTCCGGACCATGGAAGGCTTCGCCCGGCAGGTGGCGGCCGGCGACCTCGACGCGCCGCTGCGGATGGACCGGGTCAACGCCTTCGGCGCCTTCACCGAAGCCTTCGACCTGATGCGTCACGAACTGGCCGCCGCCCGCCAGCGCGAACGCCGGGCCGAACTGTCAAAACAAGAGCTGATCGCGTCGCTCAGCCACGACATCAAAACCCCTTTGGCCTCCATCAAAGCCCTGTCCGAACTGATGGCGGCCCGGGCCCGGCTCGGGGCCAGGACGGCCGATCCGGTCGGCCCCGGCCCAGCCGGCGACCAATCGAGCGCCGGGGCGAACGCTGGGACCGCAGTGGAAGCGAGCATCGGGGCGGGCGCCGGGGTGAACAGCGGGGCGCACCCGGTCGATCCGGACGACCGTAAGACCCTGCTCCGACTGGAGTCGATCTCGGCCAAGGCCGATCAGATCGACGCCTTGGTGTCGGAGCTGTTCGACGCCAGCTTGGAGGACCTGTCCGCTCTCGGCTTGAACCTGGTCCCAATCGGCTCGGACCAGTTCGCCCAAGCCATCCGAGCGGCCGACCCGAGAGGCTGGAGCGGAACCGTGTCTTTGCCCGATTGCCTGGTCTTGGCCGATCCCTTACGGCTGTCCCAGGTGGTCGGCAATGTGGTCGCCAACGCCTACAAATACGCCGCCGCCCCGCTCCTGGTCAGCGGTCGCATCGCAGCCGACCAGTTGTGGATCGACCTGGTCGACGCCGGCCCGGGCCTGCCCGAGGACGAGCTGCCCCTGGTGACCCGGCGTTTCCACCGGGGTCGGGCCGCCGCCGGGCGCCCCGGGGCCGGGCTGGGCCTGTATCTGGCCCAACGCTTGACCGAGGCCATGGGCGGCCAGTTGATCTGCGCCAACCGGTCCGACGGCGACGGCTCCGTCACCGGCTTCGCCGTCACCATCAGCCTGCCCTTGGCCTGAGCGCCCCCCGCTCCGAACACCTCGCCCGACCCCGCCCCGCCGGTCTGGGGCCGACCCGTCCGCCGGCCCGGGGCTGGACCGGGGCGCGTAAGGAACCGGTAAGGAACCGGCTAGGGTCGCGCCGGGACGGCTTCAGGATTGAGCGGCACAGTGGTGGGTGAACCCAAGGAGGCCTCCTCATGACCGAACCGACCGTTCCGGACCAGCTGACCCGCCTGACCGAGCCACCTGCCCCGCTCGGACCGTCCGACCCCAGCGAAGCGGTCGACCCCAGCGGACCGTCAGCCAAAGCCGCGGAGCCGGCCACCGTCGCAGCGGACGACCCTGCGGCGCCCCTCATCGCCACCACCAAGTTGTCCAAGACCTTCTCTCATCAGGGCGTCCAACAGCACGTCCTGCGCAACGTCGACTTGGAGATCCAAGCCGGTCGACTGACGGTCATCATGGGATCGTCCGGGGCTGGCAAGTCGACCTTGTTGTACGCCCTCTCCGGCATGGACAGCCCGACCTTGGGGGACATTCGTTTCCAGGGCCGCTCCCTGGTCGGACTGTCGCAAAGCCAACTGGCCCGCTTCCGCCGTCGGGCCTGCGGCTTCGTCTTCCAGCAGATCAACCTGATAGACACGCTGTCCCTGATGGACAATGTGATGGCGGCCGGGCTGCTGGTCGACAAAGACCGGACGGCGGTGGCCGCCAAGGCCAACCAGTTGTTCGATCTGGTCGGCTTGGACGCCGCCGTCCGGCGTAAGTTCCCGGCTCAGACTTCGGGCGGCGAGGCCCAACGGGCCGCCATCGTGCGAGCTTTGATCAACTCGCCCCAAGCTCTCTTCGCGGACGAACCGACCGGGGCCTTGGACCAGGCCTCGGGCACCGCCGTGCTCGACCTCCTGAGCCGGTTGCGGGACGACGGCCAGTCCGTCGTCATGGTGACGCACGACCTGAAATCGGCCCGCCGGGGCGACCGGGTGGTCTACCTGAGGGACGGCCAGATCGCCGGCGACCTCGACCTGACCGAGGCGCCGGCGGCGGAGCGGTCCGAACGGCTGCTCGACTTCCTGGCCGAACTGGGGTGGTGAGGATGCGCCTGACCGGATTGCTGATCGGCGCCAACCTGCGCCGTAAGAAGGGCCAGACGGCCTGGTTGATCGGCTTCGTCGCCCTGGCCGCCGCCGTCCTCGCCCTGGGCCTGACCTTGTCTCTGCGCTACACCGGGGCCTACGACCGGGCCGCCGCCGCCGCCAACGTGGCCGATCTGGTCGTGTTGGAGACGGACAACCTGCACAGTCCGAGCCACTTCGCCTATCTGACCGACCGGCCGGGCGTGACGGCCTGGGAGACCGAACCGGTCCTGGCCGCCAGCCTGGAGGTGGCCTTCAACGGGGCCGAGACCCAGATGGTGCCGATGATCACCCAGGTCGACCGCCCTCGGACCATGGACCGGGTGGAGCCCAGGGCTGACGCCCGACCGCTCGGCCCCGGCCAGGTCTGGTTGCCATATCTCTTCCAAATCGGCGGCGGTTACGCGATCGGCGACCGCATCACGCTGCCCTTCGACCGCTCTTGGAGCGCCCGGATCGAGCCTGGGCCCTCGGACGCCGGCGCCGCCGAGCCGGGCCTGGTCGAACTGACCGTGGCCGGTTTCACCGACGAGGCCTACTTCAGCTCCCCTACCTTCCAGTGGTTCCGTTTCTTGGTGGACCAAGCCACCTACGAGGCCCTGGCCCGGCGTTTGCCCCAGCTCGAAGGCCAACTGCTGAGCCTCCAGATCGACGACCGTCAAGTGGCCCCGAATTGGGGACTGGACTACTCCGGCGCCGTCATCAAAGGCGACCCGGCCGTCATGGCGGCCCAAGCCGCCGGAACCGGGTTGGCCTATCAGATGGACTGGTCGACCGCCCGCCAAGGCCGGGTCTTCATGGCCGACATCCTGGCCGTCACCCTGACCGCTTTTTCCGCCATCATCGCCTTGATCGGGCTGATCGTGATCCGCTTCCGGGTGCGCGGCCTGATCGAGGAGTCGATCACCGACTTGGGCGCCCTCAAAGCCCTCGGCCACACCTCCGCCCAATTGGCCAGGGCGGTGGTGGGCCAGTTCGTGGCCGTGGCCGGCGTCGGAGCCGTTCTCGGGGTGGGGCTGGCCCACCTGGCCGGACCCGCCCTGGCCAGTGTCCTGTCGGCCCAATCGGCCCTGACTTGGCGGCCCAGCTTCGACCCCTTGGTGGCTGGCCTCTGCTTGGCCACGATGGTCTCGACGGTCGGCTTGGTGGCCGGCTGGACGGCTTGGCGGATCCGCCGGCTGACCCCTCTGACGGCGCTCCGGACCGGGCTGAGCGGCCACCATCACCGGCGCGACTGGTTCCCCTTGGACCGGCGGTCGGGGCCGGTCACCTGGTGGCTGGCGCTCAAAGCCACCGTCCGGGCCGGCGGCCAGACGGCCATGATCGGGCTGATCACCGCGGCGGTGGCCTTCGCCGCCACGGCGGCGGTGGCGGCCTGGGACAACATGGCCGTGAAACAAGAGCCCTTCTTCCGGGCGGTCGGCGGCGAACTGCCGGACGTCATCGTGCGGGTCGAACCGACTTCCGCCCGCCCGGCCCTGGAACGCCTGCGGGCCGACCCGGCGGTGCGGACCGCCTTCCGCTACTCCAACGACGTGCCCTTACGTCTGAACGGGGACTCCACCACTGGCGTGGTGACCGACGACTTCGCCGCCTTCGAAGGGAACATGCTGTTCCAGGGCCGCTGGCCGGCCCACCCCAACGAGACCGCCGTGTCGGCCCGTCAGGCCGACCAACTGGGCCTGACCCGCGGCGACACGGTCACTTTGACGGCGGCCGACCGCTCGGCCGAGTACATCGTCAGCGGGCTGATCCAAACCATGAACGACGGCGGCCTGTTGACCGCTTTGACCACGGCCGGCTTGGATCGCGTCTGGCCCGACCAGTCCTGGTCCCAGATCGGCGTCAATCTGGTCGAGGCGGACGCCGTGGAGAGCTTCATGGCCGGTTTGGACGACCTGGTCGGACCCGGCTTGATCGACGTCCTCGACCTCCGCCGCACAGCCGAGGCCCTGCTCGGCGTCTACGGCGGCATCATGGGGGCGGTGGCCGGCGTGGTGGTCGTCATCACCGCCGTCGTCATCACCTTGGTGCTGTTGCTGGTGCTAGGCGCGGCGGTGCAACGCCAGCGCCGCCAACTGGGCTTGCAACGGGCCCTGGGCTACACCACCGGCCAGTTGATCTGGCAGGTGGCGGCGACCTACTGGCCGGTCATGGCCGTGGCCACCACCGTGGGCTGCCTGGTCGGCCAGTTCGCCTTCCCGCGCCTGATCGATCTGGCTTTCCGCTCCCTCGGCGTGCCTTCCGTCCAAATGGTCGCCCCGCCGGTCGGGGTGGCGGTCCTGGCCGGCGGGTTGGCCCTGTTCGGTCTGGCCGTGGCTCTGCTGGTGGCCACCCGGGTGCGCCGGACCACCGTCTACGAGCTGATCAGCGAGTGAGCCCGGTTCGGCTGCCCCAGCCGGGCTTGGCCCAGCCTTGGGCGCGTCACTGGGGATGGCTGGCCAGCCGCCAGCCGGCGGCCTGGACCCGTTCGGACCAGTAGCGGGCGTAGTCGCCGCCGGCGGCCAGCAACTCCTCATGGGCCCCTTGTTCGGCGATGCCGCCGGACTGGTTCAACATGATGATGCGGTCGGCGGTGGCGATGGTGCTGAGCCGATGCGCCACCACGATCAAGGTGCGACCCGGCCGCAGAGCGGTGAAGGCCTCTTGGATGGCTTGTTCGTTGGCCGAGTCGAGGGCGGCGGTGGCCTCGTCCAACAGCACGATGGGGGCGTCTTTGAGCAAGGCCCGGGCGATCGAGACGCGCTGGCGCTCGCCGCCGCTGAGGTTGGTCCCGCCTTCGCCCACCCGGCTGTCCCAACCGGCCGGCAGCCGTTCCACGATCTCGTCCACCCGGGCTTGACGCCCGGCCCGCCGCGCCTCCTCCTGGCTGGCCTCCGGCCGACCCAACCAGATGTTGTCCAAGATGGAGCCGTCGAAGAGGTAGACGTCTTGGAAGACCGGCGCCACGGCCTGGACGATCCAATCGCTGCCCAGCTCGGGCAGGGGGCGCCGTCCGATCGAGACCTGGCCCGACTCGGGGTCGTAGAAGCGGGCGATCAGCCGCGTGATGGTGGTCTTGCCGGAGCCGGACGGTCCGACGATGGCGGTCATGGCCGAGACCGGAGCCTCGAAGGAGAGGTCGCGCAGCACCGGGGCGCCGCCGTAGCCGAAGGTCACCCGGTCGAAGCGGACGGTATGGTCCTCCGGCTGAGTGGCCGAGTCGGAGCCGGGACGGGCTCGCTCGACCAGCCGAAGCGCGGGATCGGCGGCCGGTTCATCGACCGAATCATCCCCGACCGCGCCCTCGGCCGACTGGCCGGCCGGGCCGCGCCCGCGGAAGGGGACGCCGACCGCCGGCTCGGGCAGGCTGGGATGGTCGATCAGCCCTCGGATGTGCTTCAAGGTGTTGGTGGCCACGCTCAAACCGCCGCCCAGGGCTCCGGAATGGCAGATCGGCTCGGTGAAGCGGACCGCCAGCACCAGCAGCGGCAACAGGGTGGCGATGTCCAGGCGCCCGGCCAGGGCCAGGCCGGAGCCGACCACCAGGACGGCGATGACGGCCAGTTGGACGACGCCGCCGAACAGGGCCAGCCCGGCCCCGCCGGTCAGATGCATACGTTTGGCGGCGGCGTGCTGGCCGCGTAGGGCCTGATCGACCAATTCGGTCGCGATGGAATTGTCGCCGGCCGCGCGCAGGGCCGGCTGGACCCGAGCGAACTCGATGACTCGGTTGGAAGCCTCGGCGATGGCCGCCACATGCTCCTGGTCGGCCGCCGCCAGCCGCCGAGCCAGCCAGCGGTAGACCGACCAGATGACAGGGACCGAGGCGGTCATGGCCGCGGCCACCCGCCAATCGATCAACCAAGTCCCCAGCAGCACCGTGGCCGGAGTGATGAAGGCGGTCAGGATCCGGCACAGGATGGCGTAGGGGGCGGCCGAGGCGAAGACGATCCCCCGGCTGGCCACGTCGGCCGTCTCACCGGCCCGGTCGGCCGCGAACCAACCGGTCGGCAACTCGACCAAACGGTCGCCCAAGCGCTTCAACAAGTCGGACAGGACCTCGATGGCGGCGGCGTTGCCGGACTGGTTGCCCCGCCAGAAGGCCAGGCCGTAAGCCAGACCGAGGCCGGCCAGGACGGCCGACCAGACCCCGCTGGCGGAGCCCGCCCCGGACAGCAGGGCCCTCAGCCAAGGGACCAGGGCCAAGAAGGCCAGCCCTTGCAGGACGGCGGTCACGATCGCCCAGACCAGGGTGCTGCGCAGCAGGGCACGACCCCGGGCCTGGGTCAGAGACATCAGCAGCCGTATCATCGGGCCACCTCCGCCGTCGCGCCTACGGGGCGGCCGGTCTCAGCCTCCTGGTCGGACCGCATTCGGCGGTGGCGCCGCCAGAGGTCTTGGTACAGACCGCCGGCTTGGACCAGGTCGGCGTGGCGGCCGCGCTCGACCACCCGGCCGGAGTCCAGCACCAAGATCTGATCGGCCCCGGTCACGGTGTGCAGGCGGTGGGCGATCACCAGCAAGGTACGTTCTGCCGCCAGGGCCGATAGGGCGGTTTGGATGGCGGCCTCCGAGTCCGGGTCGGCGAAGGCGGTGGCCTCGTCCAAGACCAAGATGGGGGCGTCGGTCAACAGGGCGCGGGCGATGGTCAAACGCTGGGCCTCGCCGCCGGACAGGTGGGCGTCTTGGCCGATGACGGAGTCATAGCCCCGGGGCAGACGCTGGATCCGGTCGTGGATCTGGGCCGCCCGGGCCGCCCCTTCGATCTGGTCCGCGGTCGCCTCCGGGCAGGTCAGACGAATGTTGTCACGGACGCTGGCGCGCAGCAGATAGGCGTCTTGGAAGACGAATCCGACCTCGGCGTAGAGCCGGGCGGCCGCGATCTGGCGCACGTCGGCGCCGCCCAGACTGACCGAACCGGCCTGGACGTCGTAAAACCGGGGCACCAGCCGGGCCAGCGTCGACTTGCCGGAGCCGGAGGGGCCGACCAGGGCGGTGACGGTGCCCGGAGCGCAGCTGGCGGCGATGTCGCGCAAGACGGACTGGGCGCCGTCGTAGCTGAAATCGACTCGCTCCAGCTGGACGGTGTGACCGTCGGGGCTGACCGGCTGGCTGGGCTGGGGCATGACCGGCTGGGCGAAGAACTGCCGCAGCGAACGGCGGGCCTTGTCGGCGTCGCGCAAGAACTGAGCCGTGAAGCCGAGATTGAGCAGCGGGGCCGTCAGGCCCAGGCCCAACAGCAGGGCCGGCAGCAGGTCGATGACTCGGACCTGGCCCAGGGCCCACAGACCAGTCCCGGCCAGGCAGAGGTAGACCAGGACCACGACCGGCGAGGTGGCCAATTGGAGGAAGGAGGCCGCGACCGATGTCTCGCGCATCCAACCGTCGTAGAAATGGACGAATTGGTCGGTCTCGTCGCGGTAGCGGGTGTGGCTGCGGCCGGCTTGGCCGAAGGTCTTGACCACCGCGATGCCGTGGACGTATTCCACGGTGGCGGCGTTGAGCCGGGTCAGGGAAGCGTCGTACTGAGCGTATTTCTCCATTCCGCCGCGCATCATGGCGGCGTACAGGAAGACGGTGACGACGATCGGCCCCAAGCAGACCAGGCCCATGCGCCAGGAGGTGGCGAAGAGGTAGACCAAGGACAACAAGGGCACGGCGGTGGCGGTGATGAAGTCCTGGATGGCGTGGGCCACCAGTTGGTGGAGGGCCGAGACGTCGTTCTCAGTCGCCTTGCGCACCGCCCCGGAGGAGCGGGCGTCGAACCAGCCCAGCGGCAGGGCCCGCAGATGGCGCACGATGCGTCGGCGCAGGTCGAGCTGGAGGTCCCCGTCGGCCAAGTGGCTGACCAAACCGGACAAGCCGGCGCTGGCGAAGGACAAGACCTGGGCCCCGCCGGCCAGGGCCACGGCGGCCCAGGCCCGGCCCCGGTCGACCGGCTGCCCGGACAGCCCCGGCCAGAGCGCCCGCGCCAGTTCGATCACGCCGATCAGCGGCGCGACGCTGGTGACGGCTCCGATCAGACTGAGGGCGACGATCAAGGCCAGACGGCCGCGGACGACTCGGAAGAGATCGGTGGCCGGCGGCTGAGCGGTGGAACGGTCGGGGGGATCGGCGCTGGGCTCAGTGGCCGTGGAGTCGGGGGGATCGCTGGTCGGGTCGGCCGGTCGGCCGTCGGGGGATGTCGTCACTGCCTGGGCCTCGCTATCGCTGGTGCGTCGCGCTGGGCCGTGGCCTGCCGCCGACCACGGGCCGTGGTCGAGGTCGACGCCGGGGACTTGGCGGCCCCGGCCGGCTAAGCCGGCCCGGAGGCAGTGAGGTCCAACACCGGCATCTTATTAGTTAGGTTAGGCTAACCTCAATTCAAATCGAACTGGGCCTCGGGCCGGCCGCCCGGACGGCGGCCACGAGTCGTGCTGGCCGACCCGAGGCTCTCCACTCGACAGGTGCGACTCGCGGCCCGGCCCTAGGAGTGTGTTGAGGCCGGGCCCCGATCATCAAGTGGAGTGACGTTGGCACAACTCCTCGAACTGGCCCAGGATGCGATCGACCAAGCGATCGTCCCACTGGCCCAGGAAGCCGAGGAAGTCGGCCACGGACAGTCGGCGCCGCATCAGGCGGGCGTGGCTGAAAGCCCAGCGCACCTGGTCGTCCGGCAAGCCGGGCGGAACGTCGCGGAAGGACAACGGATGCCCGGTGGCGGCCAAGGCGGCGATGTAGCGCTCGGGGTCGGCCACCAAGCCGGACAGTTCGCGGACCCGGGCCGGCCAATCCTGCAACACCGCCCAGACCTGGTCGCGGTTGTCCTCCCAAGCCTGGCATTTGGCAGAGAAATCACTCCAGCACTCTTGAGACATCTGGCCGCTGGGATCGATCGGGTCGAAGACCTGGCGCACCTGCCGCTCGGCCGCCACCCGATCGACCGCCAGGTCGGCTGGCCTGATCTGGCTGGGGTCGAATTCGGTCAGCAGATGGCGGTACACCAACAGCACCAAGGCGGTGGCCAGCCCGCACTGCTCGCCGTGGTTGCCGATGGGCCGGCCGTGGTGGTCGGCCGCCATGTCCAACATGTGGCTGGTGACGTGCTCCAAACCCGAGGCCGGAGCCGACTCGCCGGCGAAACTCATGACGAAACCGGCGGCGCTGAGATTGCGCGCCATGGCCTCGGCCGTGGCCAGTCCACCCTCGGTGAAGGAGGGGTCCTGGTCCAAGAAGGCCTGCAGCCCGGGCAGGAAGACCAGCGGCGACAAGGGCTCCCAACGGCCCAGACCGCACCAACTGGCCAACCGGTAGTCACCCAGCGAGCACCAGCCGACGGCCCCGTCGCCGACCCCGCCGAGGGCGTACGGCCGCGGCGTGTCAGCCAAGATCTGGGTGTCCAGAATGAGGCAGTCCGGCAGCCGGGAGGGCAGAGTCCGTTTGACCCCGTTGATGGTGACGACGGCCAGCTGCGAACAGTAGGCCCCGACCGAATTGGCCGTCGCCACAGCCACGTGGCGCAGGCTCAAGCCGGGGTTGGACTGCTCGAAGGTGTGGACGGCGTGCTTGCTGATGTCGGTCACGGTGCCCGATCCGACCGACACCACGACATCGCCCGGCCGTAGCCGTCGCGTCAACTCGGCCACCTGCTGGGCCGTGGTGTGCAGGCCGTGAGGATCGGACAAGATCAACGGCCGCGGACCCAACCCGGCCCGAGCCAGGCGGCGCACGACCTCGGGTTTGAGATCGAGGCCGCCCCGGCTCATGGCCACGTCGTCCATCACCACGGCCACCGACTGCGTCCGGCCGCCGGCTTCGACCAGCTCGACCAAGTCGTCCAAGGCGTCCGGACCGAGCCGGATCTGGCTCATGGACAGAGCCCGGTCGCGGCCAGAGACCTGGCTGACGGCCTGGTAGAAACCAGGCAGGTCGCCGGGGTCGAACTCGATCAGCCGCTCCGTCGGAACGGACGGCGACCCCTCCAGTCGGTCAGTCATGGCGTCTTCCTCTCATCGTTCAGAAGGCCGTTCAGGCCGACTCCGCCCGTCGCCAACCCAGGGTACGTCCGACGGCGTCGCGCCAAACCTCCCGCCGGGCGTCGCGCTGAGCCGGGCTGATGCGAGGTTCGAAGACCACGCCGGCCTCCTTGGTGGCGTCGGCCGCCTGGGGGCTGTCCCACAAGCCGACCGCCACACCGGCCGCCCACCCCGCCCCGCGGGCGGTGATGAACTCCGATTGGGCGGCCCGTTCGACCGGGATCTGCATCAGGTCGGCCTGCAACTGGGGCAGGGTGTCGGAGCGCGACAGACCGCCGTCCAAACGCATCAGCTTGGGCGCCACGCCGGCCGAGTCGGACATGGCCTCGAGCACGTCGCTGATGGAGTGGGCGATGCCGTCCAAGGTGGCCCGGACGACGTCGGCCTTGGTCGTGCCCCGCTCCAAGCCGATCAGCAAACCGCGGGTCTGAGAATCCCAATAAGGGGCGGCCAGCCCGGCCAGAGCCGGCACGCAGACCAAGCCCGCGGCCGGGTCGGCCTGGGCGTAGGTCTGGTCGATCAAAGCGGCTTGCTCCAGCACGCCGAGTCCGTTCACCAGCCAATCGACGCCGGAGCCGGTCACGAACGAGCCACCCTCCAAGACGTAAGCCTTGGCTTGGTCGGTCAGCCAACCGACCCGGCAATCCAAGCCCTGGCCGGGCACGATCGGATCGGGCCCGATGTTGAAGTCGATGAAACTGCCGGTGCCGTGGGTGCACTTGACCGAGCCGGCTTCGAAGCCGCCCTGTCCGTACAGGGCCGACGTCTGATCGCCGATGATGCTACGGATCGGCGTCTCCAACCCGATCAGATCGGCCCGGGTGAGGCCGAAGTCGGCGTCGTCGGGCAGGATCCGGGGCATCAGGGACAGCGGCACCTGGAGCTCTTCGAAGAACTCGACCCACCAATCCTGGCGATCGCGGTCCATGCCGCCGCTGGAGCTGGCGCAAGAGGTCGAGGTCAGAGTCGGACCGGACTCCGGGCGGCCGGTCAAGTGCCAGACCAACCAACTGTCCGGCGTGCCGGCCAACAGCTGGCCGGCTTCGGCCCGCCGCCGCAGTTCGGGATCGTGGCGCAGCAGCCAGCTCAGGTGCAGGGGCACGTTGTCCGGACCGATGTGCAGACCGCTCGTCCGGTCGGCCCTCTCCCCCCAGGTCGAACGCAAGCCTTCGGCCTGCTCGCCGCAGCGGGTGTCCTGCCAACTCACCAGCGGCGCCACCGGCTGACCGGTGGCACGGTCCCACAGCACGGTCGAGGTACGCATGGCGGCCATGCCCAAAGCGGCGATGGGCCGGCCGGCCCGAATGGCCCGCTGGGCCACCTCGGCCAGCACCTGGCGCGACTTCTGCCACAGCTCCATGGCGTCTTGCTCGGTCCGCCCGTCCGGCTTGGCGTCGATGTCGAGCGGCAGAGCGGCGGTCTCGACCACCCGGCTGGCGGCGTCGAACAAGACCGCCCGAGTCGAAGTGGTGCCCTCGTCCAACACCAGGACGTGTGATTGACTCTCAGTCCCCATCGTAATCCTCCTTTGGATAGTGGGCTTGCTCGACCCGGCGCTCCTTCGAGCCGGACCGAGCCCAGTCCGCCCACCGCCTCGAAGCGGCCCCGGGCAGAACGGGATTGGCAGCCATGCTGTCTGGCTGGAGCCGCTCGGTCAAGAGCTGTGCCATTCGCTGTCAAACCGGGACTGACTAGGGAAGCTCTAGTCGACGGCCAGATCGGCCGGGCCGCCCCGCCGCCGGTTTCCCAGGACGGACCGTCAGACGGGCTGGATACGATGGCCGAGAGCCGTCGTGGCCAGACCTCGGCGGTTCTCCGAGGAAAGGAACTCCCGTGGTTGACCCGGCTCGTCCGAAGCCAACCCCATCGCCCGTGCGGCGCCGGCATCGCCTTCTCCATAGGGGACCGAAGACGATGTCGGCGATTAGCAGAGAGGTTTGAATCATGACTGAACCATCGTCTGACATCGTCATATACACAGCCGAGGACGGTCGCACCCGGGTGGATGCGCGCTTCAGCGATGAGACGATCTGGTTGACCCAGGCTCAGATCGTCGATCTGTTCCAGACCTCCAAAGCGAACGTCTCCGAGCACATCAGACACGTCTTCGAAGACGGTGAGCTCAGCCCTGTGTCAACTGTTCGGGATTTCCGAACAGTTCGATCCGAGGGGGCGCGCGAAGTCACTCGGACCATGACGTATTACAACCTAGACGTCGTCATCGCCGTTGGTTACCGCATCCGTAGCCGAGTCGCCACGCACTTCCGCATCTGGACCGCGGGCGTCCTCAAGGAGTACCTGCGCAAGGGCTTCGCCATGAACGACCAGCTACTCAAACAAACCGGCGGCGGCGGTTACTGGCGCGAACTTCTGGCCCGCATACGCGACATCCGCTCTTCCGAGAAGGTCTTCTACCGGCAGTTGTTGGATCTGTAGGCCACCAGCCTCGACTACGACCCTAATGCCGACGAGTCGGCCCTCTACTTCAAAATCGTGCAGAACAAGATGCACTACGCAGCCCACGGACACACCGCGGCCGAGATCATCAGCACCCGGGCCGCCGCCGACCAGCCGTTCATGGGCCTGACCACCTTCGAAGGTGTTCGCCCGACCAAGACGGAAATCCGAAGCGCTAAGAACTACCTTTCCGAGTCGGAGTTGGAAATGCTCAATCGGCTCGTTTCCCTATTCTTCGATCAAGCTGAGCTGCACGCTGTCCGCCACGAACCGATGCGCATGAAGGACTGGCTGGCCGAGCTGGACGACTTCTCCCGTCGCTTCGGCGACGGCGTGCTCAACGGTCCTGGCGCTGTCAGCCACGACCAAGCTCTCGCCAAAGCCGAACTTGAATACACCAAGTATCGAGCCAAGGATTCCGAAGAACTGACACCGGTAGAGCGCGAATATCTCGACTACTTACGAGTCGCTCAGAAGAACTTGGAAGGCAAATGAACCGCGCCCGGTGTCGTCCTCAGACGCATTCATGTGGGAACGGCGAACTGTGTCCGCCTGTGTCCAGCCGTGGACCGGCCGACCGGCCGAATGCTGTACCTTAAGCCCCATGAACCGCTGCCCGGGCCCGCACGCCTGCGCCTGTACGTCCTGACTCGGCCCCCTTCGCCCGTTCGCGGCGACTCGGCCGAGTCAGTTCCGTCTCCGTCCCCGGCCCAGAAGAGAGCCTGTCATGCCCCGAACCGGCGCCTCCCGCTTCAACGTCATCTTGGCTTGCTTGGTCGTGGTCGAAGTCTCGTCCGGCTTCCTCCAGGGCTACTACGAGCCCCTCATCCCCCAGTTCGGGCGGATCTTGACGGTCGGAGCGGCCGACCTGACCCTGTTCAACGGCGTGCCCTTGTTGGTGGCCGGCTTGTTCGTGCCCCTGCTGACCAAGTTGGGAGACATCCTGGGACATCGTCGCCTGCTCCGGCTGGGCGTGGTGGCGATCCTGTCCGGGGTCGTGGTCTTGATCTTCGGGACCCTGATCGGCAGCTACGCCTTGGTTCTGGCCGGCCGTTTCCTGATGGGCCCGATCGCCATCTGGCTGCCGCTCGAGATCGCCATCATCCACCCTCGAGTCGACCAAGAGACTTCACGGCGGGCGGTCGGGCTGTTGGTCGCCTCAGTCACCTCCGGCACCGTCGTCGGCATGGTGCTGGCCGGTTTGGCCGGCGACTGGGTGGCCGACCTGCCCAGCACTGAACGGCTGGCCTGGGCGGTGGCGGCCCCGACCGTGCTGCTGCTGGTGTCCCTCGGCCTGGTCCTCTTCGTCGTGCCGGAGTCGCCGCCGGCGACCGCCCCGGCGCTGGATCTGCCTGGCGTGCTGGGACTGTCGGTCGTGCTGTTGATCACCATCGGCGCCGTCACCCAGTTGGAGAACCCCGAGGGCCTGCTCCGATTCTTCGCCTTGCTGGCCTTGGCCCTGGCCGCCGGCGCGGCTTGGTACATCTGGGAGCGACGGTCCAAGGCCCCGGCCATCGACGTGCGTCTGGTCTTCTCGCCCCGGCTGGGCCCGATCTACCTGATCTCCCTGTTGCAGGGTTTCGTCGTCTTCGGCACCCTGGCCCCGTTCTCGACCTTCGCCACCTCCGATCCGGCCCAGGTCGGCTACGGCTTCGCCCTGGGGGCCTGGGGAGTGGCCCTGATCATGGCCAGCAACAATCTGCTCGGCATCGTCGGCGCGGTCTGCTTCGCCGGTCTGGCCCGCCGTCTGGGGGTGCGGACCAGTCTGATCTTGGGGGCCGTGTTGCCAGCCGGCGGCTTCCTGGTTTGGACCCTGGAGGGCGGCGCGGTGGCGGCCCTGGCCGCTTTCGTAGGCCTCGGTTTCGGCTACGGCCTGCTGTCCGGCGGCCTGCCCGCCCTGACCGCCCAGGTCGCCCCGGCCAGCCAGACCGCCATCGCGACCGGTTTGTACAACTCCCTCGGCACCTTGGGCGGGGCCATCGGCAACTTCGTCATGAAGGCGGTGCTGGCCTCCGCCACCAGCGCCGGCGTGGTCGCTGCCCAGGGATACCGTCTGGTCTGGCTGCTGGCCGTGGGCGGAATGGTGGCGGCGGTGGCGGCCGCCCTGCTCTTCCAGGCCCCCAAATCGGAATCGACGCCCCCGGCCCAACCGGACCATCCCGACCCCGCCTCGGACCAAGCCGACCCAACCGTCGCCCACCTCCCGAAAGGAAGCCCCGCATGACCGTTTCCAGCCCCGTCAGCTCGGCCAGCCCCACCAGTCCGACCAGCCCCACCAGTCCGACCAGCCCGGCTAGCCCAGCCAGTCCGACCAGCCCGGCCCGTCCTGCCGGTCCGGCCGACTCCGTCCCGCACCTCGGCGCCCCGCCACGCTGCGCCGTGGTCGGCTCCGGTGCGGCTGGGACCATGGCCGCCTACCGCCTGCGCCAGGTCTACGGTCCGACCGCCTCCATCACCGTCTACGAGCGGGAGCCAGTGGCCGGCGGACGGGCCCACCAGATCGACTTCGCCGGCACCACGGTCGAAGTCGGCGCCACGGTCTTGCATTCGACCGGCCTGTGGATCAAGGCCCTGCTCGAATTGACCGGACTCGAGCCGGGCCGCGGCGGCGTCCAGCTGGACGGCGACGACGAGATCTTCGGCTTCTGGAACGGCCAACGCCTGACCCTGACCACCAAGGCCGCCATGGCCTCGCTCGGCCTCGGCGTGCTGCGCTCCTACGGGATCAAATCCGCCCTCCGGGTGACCTTGGCCACCCGCAAGCTGGCCCGGGCTTGGCATCGGATCTACCGCCTCCAGCTGGACGGCGAGGTCTTCGACAGCACCGGCCAGTTGCTGGACCGGCTGGGTCTGCGCCACTATCAGGAGCGCTCTTTGGCCCAGGCCCTGCGCGAAGAGGGGGCGCGGGACGATTTCGTGGCCGAGGTCCTGGCCGGCATCACCCGCAATATGTACACCCAAGGGTCCGGCCTCAACGCCCTGGCCGGCGAGGTCGGCCTGGCCGGAGCCGGTTTGGCCGGCGGCTCCCTCTACGCCTTGGCCGAGGGCAATCAGACCTTGTTCGCCAAGGCCTTGGCCAAGTTGGGCGTCGACCTGCGCCTGGGCACGGCGGTCGACCGCGTCGAGGCCGGCTCCGGAGCGGTTCGGCTGACCACGGCCGGCGGAGCCGAGGAGGTCTTCGACGCCGTCGTCCTGGCCACTCCCTTGGAGCTGTCGGACATCGCTCTGACAGTGGACGGGCGGCCTGCGCCGTACGCCGCCCGCGACTACCAATCGGTCCACGTCACCTTGGTGGCCGGCCAGCCGTCACGGGATTATTTCGGTCTGCCGCCGGAGTCCGGCCTGCCCAGCATGGTCTTCGTGGCCGACACCCCCGAAGCCCGTTTCTGCTCCCTGGGCGTGACCGGCTTCTCGCCGCTCCACCAGTGCCGCATCTACAAGTTCTTCACCGTCGACCAGCCTTTGGACGACCAGGAGGTTCGGCGCGTCTTCGACCAGGTGGCCGAGATCGGCCGCTTCCACTGGCGCGGCGCCTACCCGGTGCTACGGCCGGCCGTCGAACCGCCGCCTTTCAAGTTGGCGCAGGGGTTGTATTACGTCAATGGCTTCGAGTCGGCCGCCTCGACCTTGGAGCTGGACGCCGTGGCGGCCTACAACACCGCCGGTCTGGTGGCGCGTGACTTCCCGGCCCCGGCGGGGCCCGCCGTCTCGTAGCCGCCCTAGCCGCTCGCATCCGTCTCGGAGCCGCTCCGCACCGGCTCGGCGCCACCTGTATCTCTCGGAGCTGCCCGCAGCCGTCTCGGAGCCGCTCGAAGCCGTCTGGTGACCGCTCGGCCGGCGGCGCGCCGGTGGACGCGGTCTGATTCGGAACGGTCTCAGCCAACGCGACAGCGGACGGGGGGGACCTGACAGAGGGGCGGGCCGGGGGCACGTGACCGGAGCAATCGGACGCGCCCCCGAGGCCGCCTGTCGGACCAGGGACGACGACGGCCCTCTCTCGACCGAGCTGGCGTTTCCTGGTCCTGACGGTTAGGTTAGCCTAACCTAAGGATGTATGGAAATCGGGTCCGGCCCCTTGACGGCCAGCGACCCGGTCGGGTCTAGGAGAGGCGATGGAGTCGAAGCGACCGGAGGCGGGAATCGAGCGGCCCCCGCAGGCGGACCAGCCGGTCCGAGGCTCGAATCGGGCGACCGGCCGGGGATTGACCACCTCGACTCTGATGACGGCCGCCGCCATCGGCGTGGCCGGGTCGGTCCTGGTGGTGCCCCTGACCTATCTCCAACTGGCCGCCGGCCTGGCCAATGTGGCCCTGGTGGCGGCGACGCTGGGAATCTGGATGCTGCCTTGCCTGTTCCCCCTGATCTTCCTCCAGCGGCCCGGGGTGACCATGCTGGCCTGTCTGACCATCGGTGTGGTCAGCGCCTTGACCACTCCCTTCGGCCCCAGCGCCATCGCCGCCCTGGCGCTCGAAGGGGCCTTGCTCGAAGCCCCCTTCCTGCTGACCCGTTACCGCCGCTGGGACTGGTGGTTGTACGCCTTGGCGGCCGGGTTGTTGGGGGCCTTCATGGGCTACTTCTCGACCCGGGCCCTGGGGGTGGCCCACGCCCCCGCCGGGCTGGTCGCCCTGACCGTGGCGGTGGGGGTGGCCTCTTGTTGGATCTGTCTGATCCCCGCCCTCCGCTTAGCCCGGGCCTTGCGTCGAGCCGGGCTGGGCCAAGGGACTGGGCCGACGGAGACCCCGTGAAGCGATCGGCCGTCCTCGACTCGACCGCCCCGCCCCCGGATCAGGCCGCCCGGACGCCCGACGGCCAGAGCGTTGTGCCGCCCGGTGGCCGAACCGCCGGACCACCCGATAGCCAGACCCCTGGACCACCCGATGGCAAAACCGCTGGACGGCCTGGTGGCCAAACCGCCCAACCACTCGATGGCCAGACCGTTCTGCCGCCCGATAGTCGAACCGCCGGACCGCCGGCCGATGGTCGAACCGCTGGAGCGCCGACCGATCCGCCGCTCCGATTGGAGGGCGTCTCCGTCCGTCATCTCGGCTCTTCGACCTGGGCTCCGCAGCGGCTCAGTCTGACGCCCGCGCCCGGCCAGTTGACAGTCGTGACCGGACCGAGCGGCTGCGGCAAGAGCAGCCTGGCGGCGCTGATGGCCGGCCTGATCCCCCATGCCGTCGAAGCGGTCTACCAGGGCTCAGTCACCATCGCCCAAGTCGAATTGGCGGACGCCGGGCTGGCTCTGGTGGTCGGCACGGTGGCCCTGGTGGGTCAGGACCCGGACGCCCAGGTCCTGACCGGGTCGGTCGAGCAGGAGGTGGCCTACACCCTGGAGAACCTGTGCCAGCCGGTCGAACTGATCCGCAGTCGGACCGCCCACGCCCTGGCCGTCTGCGGTCTGGCCGAATTGGCCCGACGCGACCCCTGGACGCTGTCGGGCGGACAGCGCCAGCGGCTGGCCCTGGCCTGCGGCGTGGCCAGCGGCGCCCCGGTTTTGGTTCTGGACCAGCCCACCGCCAACATCGACCCGGTCGGCCGGCGCTCGGTCTACGCCCTCTTGCGCCAGCTGGCCGACCGGGGCCAGGCCGTGGTCTGCGTCGAGACTCGCTTGGACGCCGTCCTCGGCTCGACCGACCGGCTGGTCGTGCTCGACCGCCAGGGCCGCCTGGCCGGCGACGGATCCCCGCTGGAGCTGTTGTACGGCGACCAGGCCGCCGCCCTGGCCGACTGGATCGATCTGCCTCTGTTCGTCCGCCTGGCCCGCCGGCTGACCCAGGCCGGCCACGCCGTCGGCCGTCCGCTGTCCGCCGAGCAGCTGGACGCCCGGCTCGAACCGGGCCAGCTCGAGAGCCTCCTCGGACCCGCCCAGCCGTACCATCACCACGAAACCGACCCCCTCGCGTCCGACCCCCTGGAACCCGACCAGGTCGACGCCCCCCTCGAAGCCGACCAGACCGACACCCCCCTCGAAGCCGACCGGCCGCACGACCTCCACGAAACCGACCCCTTGGAACCCGACCGGCCGCACGCCCCTCTGGAACCCGACCGTCCGCACGACCGCCTCGGACCGGATCCCCTCGCCCCCGACCAGACCGCAGCCGCCGCCGAGCCGGGCCCCGGAGCTCTGCTCTTGTGGCTGGACCGAGTCAGCGTCGGATCGCCCGACCGACCCCGTCTGAGCGCGGCCGACCTGGAACTGCGGGCCGGTTCGGTCCACGCCCTGGTCGGGGCCAACGGCGCCGGTAAGACCACCTTGTTGTCGACTGTGACCGGGGCGGTCCGCCCCCGGTCCGGCCGGGTCCAGTTCTGGCGGGCCGACGGCCAGCCGGCCCGACGGCGGGACTCGGTCGGGCTGTGCTGCCAGAACCCGGAGAACCAGTTCACCAAAACCACCCTGGCGGCCGAGTTCGAATCCGCTTGGGCCGGCGGTTCCGAGTCTGGGCCGCTCGATCCGACCCAACGGCGCGACCTGCTGGCCGCCTACGGTCTGACCGAGAGCCGATCGGTCAGCCCCTTCCTCTTGTCCGGCGGTCAGAAACGCCAGCTCAGCTTGGCCTTGGCCCTGGCCGCCAACCGCCCCCTGCTGGTCTTGGACGAACCGACGGCGGGCCAAGACCGGGCCGGCCGAGCCGAATTGGCCGCCTCCTTGCGGCGGTACGCCGCCCACGGGGCCGGCGTCCTGCTGGCCACCCATGATTTGGAACTGGTGGCCGAGCGGACCGACCAGGTCACCGTCTTGGCCCAGGGCCGGGTCTTGGCCAGCGGTCCGACCCGGGCCATCCTGGCCCAACCGGAGCTGTTCCGACGAGCCGGCCTGAGGCCGCCGCCGGCCCACTTGGTCGCCCTGACCCGACCACCGGCCGAGCGGACCGCACCGAAGCCGTCCAGCCCCACCCAGCCACTCGTAGAGACCGCCCCGCCAGCCGTCCACCCCACTCGACCGGCTGCGGAGACCATTTCAGAACTATCCCACCCCACTCAGTCGACCGGCCGACCCGTCCCGGAGTCATCCAGTCCCACCCAACCATCCCCCCGAACCATCTCCGAACCGACCCGGCCCACCCAGCCGGCCGCGGGGTCCGCCACCATCTCCCCGGCCCCACCGACCCGGCCCAGCTTCTTCGCTGGCTTGGACCCCGGCGTGGGCCTGATCGGGCTGCTGGCCTTCGTGCTGGCGGCCCTGCTGGCTCCCAGCCTGCCGGGCCTGATCGGGCTGTTCGGCCTCAGCGCCTTGGCCCTGTTGGCCTCGTCCAGCCGGCCCAGCCTGGTGCCCGGCCGTCTCCTGTTGGTGACAGCCTGCGCCGCCTTGTTCGGGCTGATCTCCCTGCGCGGCCACTTCTACGGCCCCAGCTCCGGGGCCCCGACCGACTGGACCCAGGCCATCGGCCCGGCCGCCCGCCACGGCCTGCGGATCGCGGTCGTCTTCACCAGCGCCATGGTGGCGGGCCAGCTGAGCGGTCCGCGGGCTTGGGTCGAGGCCGTCGTGACCCACTTCAAGCTGCCCTACCGTCCGGGTTTCGCCGCCCTGTCCAGCCTGACCTTGTTCGTCTACCTGAACCAGCAGCGCCACCTGATCCGAACCGCCCAAAGCCTCCGCCGGCGCGCCCCGGCCGGTCCGCTGGGTCGGATCGGATTGGCCTTGAGCGGGCCCTGGGCGGTCAGCCTGCCTCTGCTGGCCCAGGCCATCCGCTTCTCGCAACGGATGGCGTGGGCCATGACGGCGCGGGCTTTCGGGGCCTACCCCACCCGCACCCTCGAGCGTCCCTACCGCTGGCGGCTGGCCGACAGCGCCGCCGTCGGGTTGACCGGACTGGCCGCCGGGGTGGCCTGTCTGCCTTTCGGAGGCGGCTGAGGGATCCAGGCCAGGCATCGACCGTCGATCAGCGACCATCAGAAAGGACCCACCATGGCCTCCCTGTCGCACCGCGTCTTCCAATCCCGTCTCTTCTTGCGCCTCTACGAACGGCACGTCCACAGCCGCTTCCTGTCCGGCTTCGCCCAAGAGAAGACCGACTACCAGTCGATCCACGACCGCCTGCGCCAGCTGGCGGCCCAGGCCACCCCCAGCCCGAGCCCGGCCGAAGCCGACCGACCCGACCGCCGCGGAACTGAGGACGGGCCGCCGGAGCTCCCTCCGGTTGACGTCCATCCGAAGGACGTCCCGTCCCAGGACGGTTCTCCCGCCGGCGGCCGGCTCTTGGTCGACCTCGGTTGCGGCACCGGCTGGTTCGCCCGCCGGCTGGCCCAAGACCCGGCCCACCGGGGCGACCGAGTGCTCGGCCTGGACCGGTCCGCCCCGGCCGTCGAACAAGCCCGCCGCCTGGCCCAGGCGGCCGGACCCAGCTCCGCCGCACTCGACTTCGCGGTGGCCGACGCCAAGGAGCTGACCCGTCACCTGCCCGGCCCGGCGGCCGAGATCTGGATCTGCGGCTGCCTGCATCAGATGGACGACCCGGCCGCTGTCCTGGCCCAGGTGGCGGCCAGCCTGACCGCGGACGGGCTGGTCCTGTGCCAGACCTTCCGGGAGAACCCGGCCATCAACGCCCGCGTCGACAGCCAGGTCCTGGGCAAATTCGGCCACCGGGTCTTCCCCCGCCCCGAGTTCGACGATCTGGTGGCCGGAGCCGGCCTCACGGTCACGGCCGAGCGCCAAGCCGGCCTGGTCTTGCTGGCGGTGTTAAGCCGAGCCGCCGTCGGGCCCGAACTCCCACCGGACGCCGTGGTCGGCTAAGGCGGCCAGCAGGGCCGGATGGGACTCGGGCCGGTCGACCAGTTCGAAGACGCCGGGGCCCGGCACCAAATCACCGCCGACCTGGGCGGCGCAGACGGTGGCGGCGACGACGGCGGTCAGAGCGTAGGAGGAGCCGCCGCTGGCGCCGACGGTCCGGGTCCGGCCGTCCGCGTCGGTCAGTTCGATGGTCAAGACGGCCTCTTGGGCCACCGCCCCGGTGCGCTCGACCCGACGCCGACCGACCCGGGCGGCGAAACGGGCCAGACCGGCCCCCAGCCTGGGCCGACGCAGCAGTTTGGCCCGGGCCAGGCCCTCAACCTGGTCGGCCGACAGTTGGGCGAAGCAGACGCGGTAGTCGTAGTCGCTCAAGCCGGGGAAGATGGTCGGCGCCCGGTCCAGGTCGGGGCATTCGTAGCCGATCAGATACGGCGCCGGCCCGGTGGCGGCGGCCGGGTCGGACCGCTCGACCAGGCTGGGCCGGGTGGTCTCCTGGCCTTGCCGCAGGACGCGGTGGGGTTGGCCCAAGGTGGCGAACATCGAGCGCAGGGAGGCCGCCCCGGGCTCCTGCTTGGCCCCGATCAGCAACTGGCTGCGCAGGCCGACCACCTGGTCCCGGTCGGCCACGGCACACAGCAGCAAGCTGCTGAGGCCCGGGCACAGCCCACAGCCGGTCAAGACGGTCCGTCCGGCCCGCTCGGCGGCCGGGCCCAGGGCCACGATGGCGCGTCGAGCGTCGATCGAGTCGTTGATGTCGAGACAGTCCAAGCCGGCCTCCAGGCAGAGCCGGTGGACCGAGGCCAGGGTGTGCTCGAAGGGGCCGACGCAGATCAGGGCCAGGTCGAAGCCGGCCAGGGTCCGCCGGCTCAGATCGGGCCGGTCGGCGCTGTCGAAATGGACGTAGGCGGCCTCGATCCGAGGGTCGGGCCGACGGGCGGTGTAGGACAGGTCGGCCTCGGGCAGCGTCCGTCCGAGGGCCCGCAGGACAGCCCGGCCGGAGACGCCGCTGCCGCCTAACACCAAGATCTTGGTCATGTCATTCCTTTCGCTGGACCGCCGCCGACCGGGCCCGGGCGCACCCAATCAGGCCGGGATCCGCCCCTGGCGCGACAGATGGGCCACGATGGCTTGGGCGGTGGGATCGGCCCCGGGTCCGATCATGATCGAGTAGTGGTTGCCGTCCAGCCGCTGGATCTCCAGCCCCGGACCGGCCAGACAGGACCAGTCGGCCAGGTTCCAGGCCTCGCCGTCGCTGGCGCCGATCAGGCCCAGGCGCTCCAGTCGACCGGCCGGACGGTAGTGGTTGCGGGCCCAGATCAAGCTGCGCAGGGTGCTGAACTGTTCGATGGTGACCCTTTGGCCGGCTGCGCCCAGATCCTCCAGCAAGCGGGGCGAGATGGCACGGGCCAGGCGGTGGATCAGGTCGGCTTCGCCGCGCCCGTCCAAACGGGCGCGCAGCCCGGCCCACAGTTCCGCCACCGAGGCCGGGTCGGGAGTCGACTCGCGTTCTGGACCGTTCGGGCTGGGCGTCGACTGACGGTCTGGATCCTGCGACTCCGCTGCGCTCCGCGCAGGATGACGGGGTAAGCGGACCACTGACGCAGGATGACTGGGAAAACCGACCCCTGACGCGGCACGACTGGGAAACCCGACCTCTGGCCTGGCCTGACGATCGGGGCCGGAATCGAGCTGGGCCTCCACCAGCCGCCGCTCGGCCGCCAGCGAGAAGTCGCCCACCTCGGCTTCGATTCCGGGGGCCAGCGCGTCCAGCAGAATCAGGTCGAGGTCGAAGTCCTGGTCCAGGCGCAAGGCCAGCTCGGCCGCGATGGTGCCGCCCACGCTCCAGCCCACCAGGACCAACTGGACGGGGGCCCGGGTCGGGTCGGTCTCCCGCGGCCAGGTCGGGAGGAGAGGGTCGGAGCGGTCATCCGGCGGCGCGCCGCCGCAGAGCCGGCGGACCTCGTCGGCGTAAAGCTGGGCGATCCGCTCGATGGTCAGAGGTCTGGGGTGGGGGCGGGCGAAGGCGTCGAAGCGCAGACCCCAGACGTCCCAGTCCGCCGGCAGGGCCAAAGCCAGGTCTTTGTAGACGTCGACGCCGCCGAAGCCGCCGTGCACCAGGATGGCTTTGATACGACCCGGCCCGGGCCGCAGCCAGACCAAGGACTGCCCGGCTGGAGCCGATCCGTCGGCGTCGTGGTCGAGTGGTCCGGCCAGGGCGGCCAGCCGGGCCGCGCTGGGGTCGCCCAGGGCCAAGGCCAGAGGCACCCGACGGCCGGTGCGGGCCTCGACCAGTTTGATCAACTCGACGAAGCTCAAAGAGTCCAAGCCGGCTTGGAAGAGGTTGTCCAGCGGTCCCGGACTGACTCCCAGGCGGTCTCGGACCCAAGCCAAGACGGTGGCGGTCAGGTCGGGGTCGACGGCCGCGGCGACCGGTCGATCCGGCACGGCCGGGGAATTGAGATCGGCCCGACCGGCTACGACCTGGATCGGGTCGACAGCGGACTGAGCGGGGGCGGCCGGCGACCTGGCCGGTGGCCCGGCGGTAGACGAGCCGACCGACGCCGTCATGCCCGCGCCGGCGTCGGTCGGCCCTCCGGGGGCCCGTTCGGCTCGGGCTGGCCCGGCGGCGGTGACTTCGAGAAGGGCCCGTTTGACGGCCCGGGCGGAGGCCGGCGGCTGCGGCGGCAGCTCGGGGTCGCCGGCCGCGCAGGCGGTCAGACTGGCGATGTAATGCTGGAACAGCTCCTCCATCAGATCGGCCGCGAAAAAGGCCTCGACGTAGTCCCAGGACACCGCCACCGCCCCGTCCAAGTCGATCAGCTGGTTGTCCAACAGGACCTGCGGGGTCTGCGAGAGGGCGTACTTGAACTCCCCCAAGACCGAGCCGCGCCGACCGGCCGCGCGCTCGCCGTCTTCGAACAACAGCGAGGTGAAGACGAAGGGGGCGACGGCCTGGCCGACCGCGCCCCGGCGGCGGGCGATCTCCGAGATCAGCCGGACCCCGGAGTAGCCGGCGTCCAGATGTTCCAGCAGGTCGGTTTGGACGGCCCGGGCGGCCTCGAAATTGTCCCGCGGCCAGGTGGCGTCGAAACTGAGCGGGGCCACACCGGTGAAATCGCCGATCACGTTACGACAGCGGGCCAGGCCCGGGTCGCGGTTATAGGTGGTGACGTTGACGCCGACCCGGGGCGCGATCGACCACAGGCTGAGCGAGTTGGCGTAGGCGGCGCAGCACAGGGCCGAGACGCTGACCCCGGCCCCGGCGGCGGCCTGGCGCAGGGCGGCGGCCTGTTCCGGGTCGAAACGGTGGCTGAGCCGGCGGATGGTCGGACCGCCGAACCGCTCTGGGGCCGGCCGGCCGGCCGGTTCCAGGCAGGGCAAGAAGTTGCCGATCGGGAAGTCCGCCACCAGCTGGTCCAGCCGGTCCGGCTCGAGGTCGCCCCAGGGCGAGCGCTGGCGCCGGCCCAGAGCCAGGACGTAATCCCGGAAGCTGCCCTCGATCGGGAGCGGCGGGCGGCCTTCGTACAGCCGGGTCAGGTCCTCGACCAGGATCCGCTGGCTGGCCCCGTCGGCCAGCAGCAGGTCGACGCTGAAGAAGAGCCGATGACGGCCCCCGCCCAGGGCGAAGGCGCTGAACTCGTATTGCGGCCAACGACCGGGGTCGAAGACCTGGTGGCTGAGTTGGGCCCGCCGCCGCTGGATGGCCTCCTCGAGCTGGTCCGGGCTCAGTTGGCTGAGGTCGCGGCTCTCGATCCGATAGGGCGGCACGCTGGGCAGGACGCGCTGGCTGCCGTCGTCGCCGATGACGGCCCGGAGCATGGGGTGGCGCGCGATCAAGGCGTTGAAGGCGGCTTCCAGGCGGTCCAGCTCGACCACGTTCTCGGATTCGATGTAGTAGTGCTCCGACACCCCGCCCAGGGCGAAGCCCTCGCCCCGGCCGACCAGGTAGGCCAATTGCATGTCGGTCAGCGGGAAGGGGGCGTGGGGATCGTCCGCCGCCGGCTCGACCGGGGCGCCGGCCCCGATCGGTCGGCTGGACCCGGGCGGCTGGCCCGGATCGGCGCACGGACCGCCCACCTCTACCGCGGGCGGCTCGGCCGCCGGGCCTTCCGTCAGCCCCGTGACCGACTCGACCGCCGGGCCGTCCGCCGGCTCCGTGACCGACTCGGCTCCGGCGCCGGCCGGACCGGGGGCCCCGGCCGCTTCGGCCCGGGTCAGCAGGGCGCTGAGATGGCTGACGGTGGGCTCGGCGATGACGTCCCGGAAGCGCAGCCGGTGGCCGGTCTGGAGCGTGATCTGTCGCAGCAGCTCCTGGAATTTCAAAGAGTCCCCGCCCAGAGACAGGAAGGAGGCGTGGTCGTCGTCGACCGGCCGCCCCAGGACGGACCGCCAGATCTCCCGCATCCGGGCCAGACCGGGCTCGGACGACGTCGCGGCGGCGGCGCCCGACCCCAGCCGGTCGACTAAGTTCTGCAAAGCGGCTTGGTCGACCTTGCCGTGGGCGGTGGTGGGCAGCTCGGCCAGCCCGACCACGAACTGCGGCACCATGTAGTCGGGCAGCTGTGTAGTCAAGGTTATCTTGACGGACTCCGGGTCGAACGCCTCCAACGGGCCCCGCGGGGTCACGAAAGCGGCCAGCGCCGGGCGGCCCTGGGCTTGGACCAAGGCCACCTCGCCCCGCCGGACCCCGGGGCTCTGGCGCAAGACGGCCTCGACCTCGCCCAGCTCGATGCGATGACCCCGGATCTTGACCTGACGGTCGCGCCGGCCCAGGAATTCGACGTAGCCGGCCCGGTTGAACAGCCCGACGTCGCCGGTGCGATAGATCCGACCGAACGGTTCGACCTGGCCGAAGGCGGCGGCCGTCTTGTCCGGCTCGCCCCGGTACCCCGCCGCCAGACCCGCCCCGCCGATGCAGATCTCGCCCGGCACGCCGATCGGGCAGAGCCGGTCGTCGTAACCCAAGACCCAGATGGTCTGATTGTCCAGCGGGTAGCCGTACGGGATCCGGCTGGGGTCGCCCGGGCCGTCCAAGGGATAGGCGATGGACCAGACGCTGCCTTCGGTGGCCCCGCCCAGACTGTGCACGGCGGCGGCCGGGAAGAGGGCGGCGGCCCGGGCCGGCAGGTCGAAGGCGATGCGGTCGCCGCTCAGCATGAGCAGCCGCAGGCTGGGACAGGACTGGGCCGGGTCGGCCCGGATCAGGGTCAGCTCGACCAGAGCCGGGGTCGAATTCCAGATCGTGACCCGATCCGACTCCAACAAGGACAGAATCTCGTCGGCGTCGCGCTCGTCGTCCACCATGGTCAGGCGGGCGCCGGCGGCGAAGGCGCCGTAGATGTCGTAGATCGACAGGTCGAAGCTGAGCGAGGACAACCCGATCACGACGTCGCGCGGCCCCACCTGGAAACGGGCGTTGATGTCGGCGATGGTGTTGACCGCTCCGGCGTGGCTGATCTCGACGCCCTTGGGCCGGCCGGTCGAGCCGGAGGTGAAGATGATGTACGCCAGGTCGGCCGGATCGATCGGGGCGTCCGGGAACTCAGTCGGGCGCCCGGCCGCCAGCGTGGCCCAGCTGGCGTCGTTCAAGACGGTCTCGACCGCGCCCGCCACCTGGGCCATGTAGGCCTTGCGCTCGGCCGGGTGGTGGGCGTTGACCGGCACGAAGACGCCGCCGACCCGCAGCACGGCCAACTGGTTGACGATGGAACAAGGATGCTTGGTCGACTCGATCAGGACGACCTGGCCCTGACCGACGCCGGCCTCGGTCAGGGCCCAGGCCAGCTGGGCCGACCGGCGGTCCAGGTCCGCGTAAGTCCAGTGGACGTCGTGGACCCGGCTGACCAGGGCGATCCGGTCCGGCCGGCGGCGGAAGTTGTGGCGCAGCCCGGTCATCAAGTCGCCGGCCGGCCGCTCGACGGCGGTGTGGTTGTAGCTGGCCACGGCGGCGGCCGTCTTGGCGTCGGTCAGCGGCAGCACCGGACCGCCGGCGGCGTACTCCTCCAAAGCCGCCAGCAGGGCCTCGAACATGTCGTCGACCGAACCGCCGAAATACTCCGGCACGTAGTCCCAGGACAGCGCCACCGAGTCCCGTTGGGGTGTGACCTGGAGGTCGAGGAAGACCTGGGCGGTCTGGGTGTAGGCGAAGTCGACCGACAGGCCGGGGGCGGGGCCGTCGCCGTCCAGGTAGGAGGTGAAGACGACCGGCATGAGGGCGGCCCGCTGGTCCGCCGCCGGGCGCAGGAACTCCTGCATGACTTCGACCCCGGAGTAGGCCAGGTGGGGCAGACCGTCGCCGATGTCGGCGTAGGCCGTCTCGACCAGTTGGTCGATGGACTCGGCTCTGGCTAGGTCGAAGCCGACCAATAGCGAGGAGGTGAAGTCGCCCATCAGAGAGGCGGTCTGGGTCAACCGGGCCCGCTCCGTCACGGTCAGGTTCAAACTGAAGCGGGGATTGTTGGCCCAGCGGGCCAGGACCACGGCGTGGAGGGCCAAGAAGACGGCCGACAGGCTGACTTGGAGCCGCTCCGCCCGCTGGCGCAAGCGGGCCACCAAGGCTGGCTCCAAGACCACCGAGCGCCGTCGCGTGCTCCAGTCCTCGTACAGGGCCAGGCCGGGTTGGAAGCGGGGTCCGGGTGGCAGGTCGGCCGCCTTGGCCCGCCAGTAGTCCCGGGCCCGTTGGCGCCGCTGAGCGCCACGGCGACGCTCCAGGGCGGCGGCGGCGGCCAGGTAGCCGGTCGGCTGGGGCGGCCGCTGGTCGCGCAGCAGGGCGTCCAGCTCGCCCACCAGGACGAAACCGGAGGCGGCGTCAGCGATGATCATGTTGAGGTAGAGACAGACCCGGCTGCCGCCGTCGGGCAGGCCGACGATCTCCCAGCCGTGCAGTCGGCCGGTCCGGTTGGAGCGACGGGCCTGGTCCAGCAGGCGCTGGCGGATCGGCTCGGTCAGTGCCCGGGCCGCTTCCCAGCCGTCGGGGCGGTGGATCGGCCAAGACCATTGGCCGGCGGCCGGCTGGAGCACCAGCCGGGGTCGAGCCGACGCCGTCGGAGCGGCTGGTGGGTGGGGCTCCGAGCCGGAACCGCCCCCGCCCGGACAAAGCCCGGAATCCGGGCCGGTGGCGGACGGCCCGTCCGCAGCCCCCGCCCCGCCGACCGGGTCCGACTCGGGCTCCAGGTCGATCCAGCCGGCGGCCGGTTCGAGCCGACAAGCGAAGACCTGGTGGCGGTCCAGCAGTTGGCCGATCAGGTCAGCCGCCCGGTCGGCCGCGCAGGGCAGCCGCAGTTCGAGGTACAAGAAGGTGGCTGTGCCGCCCAGCTCCAAACCGGGGGCGGAGCCCAGCAGATAGGCCTGCTGCATCGGGTTGAGCGGGACCTGGTCCAGCGCCGTCGGCTCGACGTCGGTCTGGGCCGCGGCGGCCGGGGCGGGTTCGGCCGCCACACTGGCCAGGCTGGCCCGGATCAATTCGGCCAGTTGGGCCACGCTGGTGCGCCGACCCAGGCCGGTGAAGTCCAGATTGACGCCGAAGGCGTCCTGGCAGCCGGTCAAGACCTCCAGGTAGGCCAGGGAGTTGGGGATGATCGAGGCCAACGGCTGCTCCGGGTCCGTCACCCGGACGCCGGTGGTCTGGCGGATCAGCTGGGCCAGACGGGCGGTGCTGACGGTGACCATGCGCGCTCCTCAGGCCGGGCGGCCCAGACCGTCCAACAGCTCGAAGCGCTGTCTCTTGCCGGTCCGGGTGCGGGGGATGCTCGGCACCCAGACCAGACGGTCGACGGGCACGCCGAGTCGGCCCATCAATGCCTCCACCGCCCGCTCCTCCAGCTCGCTCGGCGATGCCGTCTCGGACTGGCCCGGCTGGGCCAAGAAGACGATGACGGCCTCCTGGCCGGTCGCCGGGTCGGTCTGGCCGACCACGGCGCAGTCGACTGGCAGCGCCTGCTCCAGGACCCGTTCCAGGTCGTGGGAGTAGAAGTTCTTGCCGTTGACGAAGATGATGTCCTTCTGGCGGCCCAGGATGAACAGGTCGCCGTCCACCATGGCCCCCAGGTCGCCGGTGCCGAGGAAGCCGTCCGGCGACAACTCCTGCCGGTGCTGCCCGCTGGCGTCGACGTAACGGTCGGTGACCGGTTCGCCGCCGACCCAGATCTGGCCGATCACGCCGTCGGGCGTCGGGCTCGACGGGGTCGAGCGGATCGAGACGCTGACGCCGGGGGTGGGCGAGCCGACGCTGACGAAGCTGGACCCGCCCGGCTGGGCGATGTCGGCCACCTGGGCTCCGACCGCGATCCGGCTGCGGTCGAGTTCGATCGCCCGCAGGGGCTGGTAGATGCCGGCCGCCGTCACGCCCAAGGAGGCTTCGGTCAAGCCGTACCCGGGCACCATGACGTTGGGCCGCAGACCATACGGCGCCAGCCGGTCTTGGAATTCGGCCACGGTGGCCCGGTCGATCGGCTCGGCCCCGTTCATGATCTTGTGCAGGCTGGACAGGTCGAGGCCGGTCAGGGCGGACTGGCCGGCCCGGGCCATGGCTTTGAGGACGTGCTGGCAGCCGAAATTGGGACAAAAGGTGACGGTCGGCCGGTGGACGGTGATGGCTTTGAGCCAGCTCAACGGGTCGAGGGCGAATTGGGTCGGCGGCATCAAGACCTGGTCGTAGCCGCGGTAGAGCGAATAGAGGTGGACGCCGACCAGGCTCAGGTTGTGAGTCAAGGGCAGCCAGGACAGCATCGAATTGGTCACCGTGTCTTGGCTCTGCCCGCTCGGCACGCAGGCCCGCAGTCCGGCCATGATGTTGCGTTCGGTGATGATGACGCCCTTGGGCTGGCCGGTCGACCCCGAGGAGAACTGCACCAGCCGGATCGTGTCCGGAGCGACCGGTCGGGCGTTCTCCTCGGGGTCGAATGTCAAGGCCTCGGCCTTGAGGAGGTCCAGAGCGATGGCGCCGTCGGCGACGGACGGCTCGCTCGGACCGAAGTCGGCGGACAGGCCCAGCACCCGGCTGCCCGGCAGGATGTCTTGGACCGCCCGGGTGCGGTCCAGCTCGTTCGAGCCGGCCGCCGCCAGGGGCACTGGCACGAAGCCGCCCAGGACGCAGGCCCAGAAGGCCTCTACGAACATTTTATTGTCGTCGAGCCGCAGGATCAGGTAGTCGCCGGAGGCGACTCCGCGGGCGGTCAGGCCACGGCTCAGCCGGCGGGCGGTTTGGCCCAGGTCGGCGTAGGACAGGAAGTCCACCGGCGGGCGGCCCGGCCCCAGGAAGACGATCCCCCGCTCCCGCTCCTGCCCCTGACAGGCGAGCACGTCGCTCAAACTCTGGTGCATGGCCTTGCCCCTCCTGTCTGCCAGTCGGCTCGGACGAAGACCGCTGCCGGTCGGCCGAGCTCTGCCTTCGTCTCAGTCCGGGCTCGGGCGTCGTCCTGGCCTTCGTTCTGACGTTAGGTTAGCCTAACCTAACATGAAGTACGAGTCGGTCGGCCGTCCGCCTCTGGGCCGGAACCGTCCGACCGTCTTCCTGGCTTGGGGCGAGGTCTTGTCGCCGGCCGCGGTCCCGGCCGGCCTGGAACGCCTGTCGGCGGCCGAGCGAGCTCGGATCGCCGCTCTGGCCGACCGGGGGCGGCAGGCCGAGTCGATCAGCGCCCGACTGCTGCTGGCCGCCCTGGTCCAGCGGCGGCTGGGTCGGCCCTCTCAGGCGGCGCGTCTGGTCGAGCGGCCAGGGCCGGGCGGCCGAGGCCAGCCCCGACTCGCCCTGCCGGGTTGGCGGGCCTCGCTCAGCCACGACCGCGACCTGGCCTTGGTCGGATTGTCGACCGGGCCGGTCGGGGTCGACGTCCAGGGCTTGGATTGCGCCGACCGTATCCGCCGTTTGGAGTCCGTCTTCAGTCCGGCCGAGCGGGCCTGGCTGGGCCGGCGTCCCGGAGCCTGGCCGGCCTTGGCCCTGTGGACGGCCAAGGAGGCCTTGCTCAAATGGCGCGGGGTCGGCTTCGCGGTCGACCCGGCCGGGCCCGCCGCCGACGTCCTGCTGGCGCTGCGGAACGGGGTCCGGATCGTCTGCTTCCAGCCGACGCCGGCCATGTTGGCGGCCGTGGCCTGGGCCGACCGGTCAGCTCGAGTATTCGAAGTGGAGCTTGATCTTGTCGCCCCGGAACAACACCTTGGTGTATTCGAAGGCCCGGCCGGTGCCGTTGCGGTGCAGGTCGGTCAGCAGCAACAGGGGGAAGCGGCGGTCGACTCCCAACAGCTTGGCCTCGGCCGTGGTGGCCATGACCGACTCCAGGGTCTCGGTGGTCGAGGCCGAGGTCAGGTTGAACTCGCGCGACAAGATGACGCAGAGCTGCTCGGTCTCCATCTCGTCCGGGATCAGATTGGGGCAGAGTGCCTTGGGCAGGTGGGAGACGTGCAGCGAGATCGGCTCCCCGTCGACCGAACGGATACGGCGGGCGAAGTACAACGGCTCGCCCAGGGCCAGGCCGAGGTGCTTGGCCATCTGGGCGTTGGCCGGGGTCTGGCGGAACTCGATCAGCTTGGTGCTGGTGGAGTATCCCATCGACTCGAGCTGGTCGCGGATGCCCATGTAGGCCAGCGACTTGGCCGGGATCTTGGGCTCGATGACGAAGGTGCCCTTGCCTTGGACCCGGCGCAGCAGCCCCTCGTTGACGAGCTGGGTGACGACCGCCCGGGCGGTCATGCGGGAGACGCCGTAGGTCCGGCTGAGCTCCAGCTCGGAGGGGATCATCTCGTTGGGGCCGTACTTCTTGGAGAACAGCTCGGCCCGCAGGACTTCCTCCAGCTGGGCGTACAACGGCTTGGGACTGTTCTTCTCCAGGGCGCGCGGCAAACCGCGCTGGTCCCGTCCGCTCGCCATGCGTGTGATAATCGCACCCCCTCTTTCAAGGTGTCAAACGCGGCCGACGTCAGTTGGCGGATGCCCTTGCAGCCTAGCCTCGACCTTCAATAGACTCATCTATACAAGTTCAGTCAAGGTTACTGAAACTGTAACGCCAGGACGCCTCAGACCGCAGGAGAAGACCGTGAGAATCGCGCTGGGCTGTGATCCCAATGCCACCGACTTGAAAAATCTCTTGAAGGAGTTCATCCCCACCTTGGGCCACCAGGTGACGGACTTCGGGTCGGACGACCCGCTCTACGCCAACGTGGCCGTGGCCGTGGCCGAGTCGGTCGTGGCCGGTCAGCACGACCGCGGCGTCTTGGTCTGCGGCTCCGGCATCGGCGTCTGCATCGCCGCCAACAAGGTGCCGGGGGCCTACGCCGCCAACATCACCAACATCTACCAAGCCCAGCGGGCCACCCAGTCCAACAACGCCAACATCGCCACCTTCGGCTCCCTGGTGCAGGGCCCCGAACTGGTCAAAGCCTTGCTGGTGGAATACCTCAGCCACGCTTGGGACCCCGACTCCCGTTCCGGCCCCAAGGTGGCCCGGATCGCCGAGTACGAACAGGGCCAAGCATGAACCAGACTCCGCCTCGGGCCTGGTCCGAGTCGCCCGACCGGCTACGTTGGCGGGCGGCTCGCTCCCGCCGTCACGTCCTGCGCATGCTGCGGGCCGGCGGGGCCGGCCACCTGGGCGGGGCGATGTCCTGCGTCGACTTGGTGTCCAGCCTCTACTTCCACACCCTGCGCCACGATCCGACCCAGCCCAAAGCGCCCCTACGCGACCGCTTCATCCTGTCGGCCGGGCACAAATGCCTGGCCCAGTACGCCGTCCTGGCCGAGGCGGGGTACTTCGACCTCGACCTGTTGGACAGCTACGGCCACCTGGGCACGCCTCTGCCGGGGCACCCCGACATGACCAAGCTGCCCGGCGTCGAGGCCAACACCGGCTCGCTCGGCCACGGCCTCTCCATCGGCTTGGGCATGGCCCTGGGCCTGCGGGCGGACGGCCAGGGCGGCCGGGTCTGGGTGCTGCTGGGCGACGGCGAGCTGCCGGAGGGCTCGAACTGGGAGGCGGCCACGGCCGCCCGCCATCACCGGGTCGACAATCTGACCGCCCTGGTCGACGTCAACGGCCTGCAGATCTCGGGCCGGGTGGCCGACGTCATGTCGACCGAGCCGCTGACCGAGCGCTGGGCCGGGTTCGGCTGGGACGCCATCACCATCGACGGCCACGACGTCGATCAGATCTTGGCCGCTTTGGAGCAGGCCGGCCAGGCCAACGGCCGACCGACCGTCATCTTGGCCCACACCGTCAAAGCCAAGGGCGTCAGCTTCGCCGAGGACAAGGTCGAATACCACTACTGGAAGACCAAGCCCGACCTCTTGGCCCAGGCCGAGGCCGAGATCGACGCCGCCATCAGCGCTCTCGAGGAGGCCTTGGCATGACCGCTCCCCTGTCCGACCCGCGTAAGGTCTTCGGCGCCACCGTCAGCCAGCTGGCTGAGACCCGCCCCGAGGTGGTCGTGCTGTCGACCGACTCGGGCAAGAGCTCCGGCTTCGGCGACTTCGCCGCCCGCCACCGGGAGCGCTACTTCGAACTCGGCATCATGGAGCAGGGCGCCATGGGGGTGGCCTCCGGCCTGGCCACCACCGGCCGCGTCCCGGTCTTCTGCGCCATCGCCCCCTTCGTCACCGTGCGTCCGTACGAGATGCTACGCAACGACGTCGGCTACATGCGCCAGAACGTCAAGGTGGTGGGCCGCAACTCCGGCGTCACCTACTCCGACCTCGGCGCCACCCACCACTCGCTGGAGGATTTCGCCATCACCCGCATGATCCCCGGTTTGACCGTGCTGGCGCCGGTCGACCCGGCCGAGATCGAGGCCGCCTGTGTCGCCATGCTGGACCACCCCGGTCCGGTCTACATGCGCATCGGCAACGAGCCCATCCCCGACCTGGCTCCGGCCCAGCCCTTCGTGATCGGCCGCGGCCGCACCCTGCGGCCCGGCTCGGACGTCACCGTGGTGACGACCGGCTCGATCGCCGGCTCGGCCCTGGCGGCGGCCGAGCTGCTGGCCGAGCGGGGCCTGGCGGCCGAGGTCCTGGGGCTGGGCACGGTCTGGCCCTTGGACGAGGACCTGATCATCGAGTCGGCCCGCCGGACCGGGCGGATCGTGACGGTCGAGGAGCATTACGTGGTGGGCGGCCTGGGCTCGATGGTGCGCGAGCTGAGCGCCGAGCGCTTGGGGATCCCGGTGGCCAAGCTGGGCCTGCCCCACGGCTATTCGACCTCCGGCCCGTACCACCAGTTATTGGCCCACTACGGCCTCGACCCGGCCGGTCTGGCCAGCTCGATCCAGGCCTTCCTGGAATCGCCGCTCCCCTATTGACGACGCCCGGGGCCCCGGCCGTGGCTGGCTCGGGCCCCGTGTCACGCGGGCTCCGTCTCCGGCCGGGGTCCCGCCCCAGTTCCCGCCAACAACCAGAGGTGGCCCGATGGAGAGCCACCGTCGTATCACGATTGAGAGGACCAGACCATGATCGATCTGGCGAAAATGGACCAGTGGAGCTTGGGCAAGTGCTTCGACCACTCCGTCCTGCCCAAGCAGACCACCGAAGCCGACATCAGAGCGGGCTGCCGTGAGGCGGTCAAATACAATTGCGCCGCCTTCTACTCCGCCTCGCCCTATTGGACGCCGGTGGTGTTGGAGGAGTTGGCCGGCAGCGACGTGCTGGCCGGCACCGGCATCGCCTTCCCCTTCGGGGTGGCGCCCTCGGCCATCAAGGCGGCCGAGACCGAGTTCGCCGTCAAGGCGGGCTGCCGCACGATCGACACCGTGCTCAACCTGGGGGCCCTGAAGGACCGCCGTTACGATCTAGTCAAGCAAGAGTTGACTGAATTCAAGGCCGCCGCCGGCCCCGCCCTGACCAAGGTCATCTTGGACACCTGCTTCCTGGCCGACGACGACATCAAGGCCGCCTGCGAACTGATAGCCGAGGTCGGCTGCGACTACGCCAAGACCGCCACCGGCCAATTCGAAGGCCCCTCGATGGACCAGTTCCTGGTCATGAAGCGGACCCTGGTCGGCACGCCGGTCAAGCTGAAGGTGGCCGGGGTCAAGTTCCCCCGCCCGCAGAACGCCTACGCCTTCCTGCTGGCCGGGGCCGACCTGATCGGCACCCGGGCCGCCATCGAGATCATCAACGCCCTCGACAGCATGCGTGAAATCGGCCTGGTGCCGGCGCGCGAGGGCTGAGCCATGACCGGCCAGCCGATCGACCTGGTCGTCCTGGACATGGACGGCACCATGGTCGACACCTTGCCCGGCATCGCCCATTCGGTCGGTCTGGCCATGACCGCCGTCGGCCTCGAGGCTCCCAGCCAAGAGTTCGTGCGGCGCAACATCGGCGGCGGGGCGCGCAATCTGGTGCGTCAGGTCCTGGGCCCTGATCGGGCCGATCAGACCGACGACATTTTGCGCGCCTTCGCCGACCACTACGACGCCAACGCCGAATGGGGGACCAGCCTCTATCCCAACGTGGCCGAGACCCTGGCCTATCTCAAGACCCGGGTCAAGCTGGGGGTGGCGACGGCCAAGTCCCGGGCCGGCGTCGAACGGGTGCTCGACCACCTCGGGCTACAGGACAGCTTCGACCAAGTCGTCAGCATGACCGAGATGGTCCGGCCCAAGCCCGACCCCTACTGCGTCGAGTTGATCCTGGGCCGTCTGGGCGTCGCCCCCGAGCGCGCCCTCCTGGTGGGAGACACCATGACCGACATCGGCACGGCCCGCAACGCCGGCCTGCGCGCGATCGCAGTCACCTACGGCTACGGTCGCGAGGCCATCGCGGCCGAGGAGGGCCTCACCACCATCGACGATTTCGGGCAGCTGCGCCAGATCGTGGTCTGAACCGAGGCCGGCCCCGCTGGTGGCGGCCCGGACGGCGTGCCGTCAGCAGCCCTACCTATGTATAGTTCTAGTTATGAAGATGACTCACTCATCTGTGGCCGTGGCGCAGGCCTTGGTGTCACGGCCCAAGGCGAAGCACTGGGGCTACGACCTCTCGAAGGAGACCGGCGTGCGCTCTGGGGTCTTGTACCCCATCCTCAGTCGGATGCTGAACCAAGGATGGCTTGAGGACGGCTGGGAGAACCAGTCAGCAGTCCAGGGGAGCCGCCCTCCTCGCCGCTATTACGAAGTTACGGACGAAGGACTCCGGAAGCTGGGAGCTATGGTCAAGGCCGCTGAGAGGGACGCTCGCTTCGCGGGGCCGACGTTCCTGAAGGCGCCGGTGGCGATGTGACTGAGACACTCGTTCTGGCTTCCACCTGGCCCTTGTTGTCCATCGCATGGAGTTCCAGCACCACCACATCATCGGCGTGGACTGCTGGGAGGCATCCTGACTCCCGGCTCAAGAATGTCTGAGGTCCGGCCTAGAGTGTCAGCCGTTGGAGGTACGCGCGGCGCAGCACAGGCCGCAGATTGGAGAAGACCCGTGTCACTAGCAGTGGTCGCGCCTGAGCTCCCCGCCGAGTCGACCGTACGCCTCGCTTACCAGACACCCCTGGGCACTTTGTACCAAGGTGATTGCCTCGACCTCATGGCCACGATGGCGGACGAAAGCGTGGATCTGATGTTCGCCGACCCTCCTTTTAATCTAGGCAAGATGTATGGCGCCCATTACGACGACGTGAAGGCCGAGGCCGAGTACGTGGCCTGGTCGCGGGAGTGGATCCAAGAAGGGGTCCGTCTGCTTTCCACGGGCGGCGCTTTCTTCCTCTACAACATCCCCAGGTGGAACGTGCTCAATGGAGCCTTTATGAGTGAACTCGGTATGATGTTCAGGCACTGGGTCGCCATCGATATCAAGTTCGGACTGCCGATTCCGGGACGCCTGTACCCCAGCCACTACAGCATGCTCTACTACACGAAGGGTAAGCCGCGTTCCTTCACTCGACCGCGAGTCCCGGTCCCGACATGTCGTCACTGCGGCGGTGACATCAAGGACTACGGCGGTCACCGGAGCAAGCTGAACCCAGAGGGCTTGAACCTCACTGACGTATGGACGGATATCCCGCCCGTACGGCACCGCAGCACCAAGAATCGCGAAGCCAACGAACTCAGCGAGAAGTTACTTGAGCGGGTCATCACCATTGCCAGCGAGCCCGGTGACCGGCTGTTTGACCCCTTCGGCGGCAGCGGCACGACTTACGCCGTCGCGGAGAGGATGCACCGGCATTGGACCGGCGTGGAACTCGGAGATGTCGAGCCGATCATCAACCGCCTGTCCGGAGTGCAGAATCTTGTGCAGCTTCCGGGCAGGGGAGACGCCGGAAAGCAGCGAGAGTCAGGTCATTCGAAGCCGAAGGACGGTCAACACCAAGTAACATTGTTCCAATGACGCCGTCCAGGCCGCCGTCAGCCCTGGGCGCGCCCGTCAGTTCCCTTGGGAATCCGCGGCACCTCGGTCGACTCGTCATCGTGCTCGACGGTCACGACGGCCAGGTACGCATTTTCGGCAAGTGTCCATTTCTGCCACAGCCTGAAGTACGGCTCCAACTCTGGAGAGTTACCGATTCTGTCTGTCAGGTACTGAGCGAGTGCTCTCGAAGGGACAATCAATACGCCACCAGACACATAGCCGTCGAGTATGCCCAGGGCCATGCGGTTGATTGACCTGTGGCTGGATGAGACGTTGCCCGTCTCCCACTCGACGACGAAAGGCGTCAGGCCACCCTCCATGACTCTGTGACAATCGAAGGCTCCAGGGCGCGATCCCTTCTCGCCGTCGTTCATTCCGCTGCGCCGCGGAGCCCGTTTCTCAAGCTCCCAACCCATCCCTTGAAGAGTACATACAAAACCTTCCTTGATCGGCTTCACACCGTTGCCTTCTCCGCGCTTTTTTCCGCTCTCCGGGTATATCGTGAAGGCGTCAGCCCCAGGAGGCCAGACCGTTGATCTCACGGCCTCGTTGATCTGAGACTCGATCTCGGCGAATTGCCAGGTCAAGGAGTACCGGTCGGACCCTGCCTGGCCAGTCCGATCGATCAGGGTGTCCCAGTGGATGATGCGCACACGCCAACTTTATCTACGTATCCCCGAGTCGTATATGTGAAATTCCGTGCCAGCTGACTGGCAGAGGTATTGCGGCGAAGTCTGTGCGGTCGATCAGGCCGGTCTGGATCAAGTGTGGGAGCCAAGGCGTGGTCCTCGACAGCGAACTACGCCGGACATCCGATAGGTGATATGACTTTCCAAGTTTCTCGGTCCGGCGGCCGTCCGCCCTATCCTCCGGCGCGCCGACGGCGTAAGCTCGTACGTACCAGTACGGACAGGCGACCGATCGGGGACGCGACAGGGCAGTCCGTCCGGCCACCGTCCGCGCCGGTCCGTCCGAACAATGGCTCGCTCCGCGCCGCGGCAATGACGCCGGGGGACCGAAATCGGTCAAGCAGCGGCCCAGGAAAGGAAATGAACATGGTTGAATGCGTGGTCGGCGTCGACGTCGGCACCACCGGCTGCAAGGCCATGGTGATGGACCTCGACGGCCACACCCTGGGCCAGGGCTACCGGGAGTACGCCCTGAGCGAACCCAAGCCGAACTGGGTCGAGATCGCGGCCAGTTTTCTGCTCGATCTGACCTTCGACGCGGTCCAAGAGGCCGTCACCTCCTCTGGGGTGGACCCGGCTCAGATCAAGGCCATCAGCTTCTCGGTCAACCGCTCCAGCTTCTGCCTGATGGACGACGCCCTGGACGTCATCGACGACAAGATGTACATCTGGCTGGACTCACGGGCCGAAGCCGTCATGGAGGAGATCAACGCCAAGATCTCGCCCGAGCGGCGCAACCAGATCACCGGCATGCCGGGGTACAACATCTTCGCCGCCGCCAAGTATTACTGGGTGATGAAGAACGAGCCCGAGACCTACGCCCGCACCAAGTGGTTCTCCACCGTCGAGAGCTTCATCCTGCACGGCTTCGGCTCGGACGACTTCGTGGTCGAGATCTCGGACGGCACCGTCACCGGGTTGTTCGACGTCCGCACCTTGGACTGGTCCGAGGAGCTGACCCAGGCCCTCGGCTTCGACCCGGCCAAGTTCCCGCCCACCTGCCGGCCCGGCCAGGTGGTCGGCGCCATCAGCCCGCAGGTGGCGGCTCGGACCGGCCTGGCGGTCGGCACCAAGCTGGTGGCCGGTTCGGGCGACCAGCAATTGGCCGCCATGGGGGCCGGCGTCATCCGCGACGGCGCCGTGTCGCTGACCATCGGCACCTTCGGCCTGCTGGCGGTCGGCCTGGCCCAACCCGACTTCTCCGCTCTGACCGGCATGATGATCCCGTCCAGCCCCCGGCTGGGCGTCTTCGAGGTCGAGGGCCCGCAAGTCTCCGGCGCGACCTGCTACCGCTGGGCCCGCGACACCCTGTGCCCCGAAGAGGTGGCGGAAGGCGAGAAGACCGGCCAAGACCCATACGTCCTGATGGAGCAGAAGTACGTCACCCAGTCGCCGCCCGGCGCCAACGGGGTGCTGTTCTACTCCGCCTTGTTCGGCTCCGGCTACCCGACCTGGGACACCAACGCCACCGGCTTCTTCCTCGGTCTGCGCAACACCCACACCAAGGCGGACATGGTCCGCTCGGTCATGGAGGGCATCACCCTGGAGGCCCGCCACATCTTGGAGTCGATGATGTCGGCCGGCGTCGAGATGGAGGACACCATCACCGTCACCGGCGGGGCCTCCAAGTCGCCGGCCTGGCGCCAGATCATCGCCGACGTGATGGGTCGCAAGATCCGCACCCTGGAGGTGCCCGACGCCGCCGTCCTGGGGGCCGCCGCCCTGGCCGCCCTGGGAGCCGGTTTGGTCGACGACTTGGAACAGGCGGTCGCGCGCATGGTCAGCTTCGGCCCCCTGATCGAGCCGATCGAAGCCAACGTCAAGGTCTACGACCAGACCTTCCAGGCCTATAAGGCGGCCTACGTCGGCCTCAAGGAACAGGATCTATTCACCCAGTTGGCCGCTCTGCGGCCCCAGGAGTGAGGTCGGCCGGAGAAGACCCCAGGGCCTGCCGGCCAAGACACTAGTCGGCCGCTCCACGGAGCGGCGATGGATCCTGCGACTGCGCGGGATGACGGGACTCGTCCCTTTGGGTGTGCGGTCGCGTCCTCGCACACCCGGACGCCCCGTCATTCCGGCGCGTAGAACGACGGAACTCGTCCGCTCGGGTGCGCGGTCACGCGCCCGAGACCCCGTCATTCTGCGCGGAGCGCAGCGCAGTCGCAGAATCCATCGACCGGGGCGGCGGGTGACAAGAGACCAGATCTCTCGCCCCGCTCCGGCGGCGCCATAGGCTGGACCCATGGATCTTTTGCGTGGCGGCCAATCCGACCAATCCGAGGCCTGGGCCCTGTTCGACTCCTTGGAGCCGGTGGCGGTCGACCAGCTGACCGGGCTGTGGCGGGGCCGTGAGCTGCGGACCGGCTGCGCCCTGGAAGGTCTGCTGGAGGCCTGCCGTTGGTACGGCAAACGTTTCGTCGACCCCGAGCGGGTCCAGCCCACCATCTTCGCCCGGGCCGACGGCAGTCTGTTCGCCGCCAACCCGTCCCTGCTGCCGATGTGGCCGGCCCTCACCCAGCTGCCGACCGGCCTGATGCGGTCCGCCTTCGACCTGGCCCGGCCCTTCCTGCTGACCCGGGGCTACCACGCCCGTCTGCGCCCGCTGGAGTACCGCGGCCAGGTCTCGGCCGCCATGGTCTACGACCGCATCCCCGTCATCGACAGCTTCCGCCGGATCGACCAAGACAGTTTGCTCGGCGTGATGGACCTGAAGAACACCCCGGGGGCCAACCTGCTCTTCTTCGTCCTGGAACGCCCCGACCCGGCCTGACCGGCTGAGCGCGCCAGATCTGAGCCCGCCGTCGGCCCGCCTGGCGGCGCTAAAATCGATCCGTCCGATCCGTGACGGAGGTTCCCCGTGCTCCCCCTGCCCTTCGATTCCCTCAACCTAGACCCGACTCGGCCTGGGGCACCTCGGCCGGACCGCCCAGGCTCGGTTCCGCACCGTTGGCCCCACGGTTTGGGCCCGGCTCTGGTGGCTTTGGCGCTGGCTCTGTCGGGGTGTGGTCCCCGGCCGACCGATGACTCGCTGACCGGCCCGCCACCAGACCCGGTCGACTTTTATCACAGCGCCTACCAGACGCTGAAGCAGGCCGACTCTTACGGAGCCAAGATCGAGCGGCACGAGACCACGATCAGGCAGGACGACTCCGCCTCCACCGGCGAGACCAACCTCATCACGGTCGCCGTGGCCCAGTCGGACCAAACCGGTTTGCGCGTCGTCTACAGCGAGGACCACACCGAGGAGGTGATCAAGGACGGCGTTTCCCGACGGACCGACAGCCAGATCGTCTCCACTTACGCCGACGGCGAACAGCACAACCAGGTCACTTTCCCCCAGGCGCCCGATCAGGACGGCTCCAGCTCGCGGCTTCGGACCGAGGACCAAATCTTGAAGGAATACTTCCTGAGCGCGCTGATGCCCCTGAGCGACTCCTTGGTCGAGAAACTGAGTTCGCGTGCCATCACCCCGGCCGACCAGGCTTGGATGGTCGAGCTCGTCATCGACGGCCCCCAACTGACCGCCACCCGGGAGGCAGACTGGTTCGAGAGTTTCACCGCCTTCATCGACGACGACACCGTCGTCACAGCGCTGATCGACTCCGACGGCCGGTTGCGGCGGTACGAGGTCGCCACCGGCTACACCTTCACCGCCGCGTCCGACGGTCGGGACTACCACTACACCCGCACCACCTTGTGGACCGAGATCCAGATCGGCGGAGTCGAGCTGCCGACCGACCGACCGCCCACCGGCTCCGGAACGGAGTCGGACCAGCCCGCCGCCGACCTGACCCAACGCTTGGGCGGAACACCCTACGGCTACGTCTCGGTCCCCGAGGGCTGGACCGCCCAAGAGAACGGCCAGCAGCTTGACATCACCGATCCAGAGGATTTGGCCAAGCTGAGCGTCTTCGTGACCGCCGCTGAGAATCGCGACAGCTTGGAAGAGCTGGAGGCGTATTCCATCCAGTTCTTCGAATTGATGGAGGCGACCAGCGTCACGGTCGAGCGTCTGGACCTGATCCCGGGCCAGGAGGACTCGATCGTCTGCGCCGACTTCGCCGACTCCAGCCGCTCCTGCGACGTGGTCTTCCGAGTCGGCCCGGACCAGTACAGCCTGACCTGGTCGTCCGATCTGGAGCAGTTCCACCCCGGTTTCGACAGCGACTCCCTGATGCGGACGATCCTGGCCAGCTTCCGGCTGAACCAGTAGGGGCAGCGCCTGGCCTTGACCCGAGACCGCCCCCACGCAGAACCGTGGAAGATCCAGACTGTCACTGGGACCGTTCAAGTTGGTCCCCGGCCCGGTTCCAACCAGAACCGGCAGACCCGGCCAATCCGAGGCCGTGTCACAGCGATACGAGACACTGCTCTCATGACGAACTCGTTCACAGCCTTACATCGCATTCTCGGCCGGCAACCTGGGGCATTGACCGGCGAGATGCTAGCCAAAGCCATTGAAGAACAGCTCCCAGAGACCGACGATTTGGATTGGAAGCGCGACCTACCGCCGCTGACGGGCCTGTCCGGCACCGACTTTCCAAAAGACGTCGCCGCCATGGCCAACTTGGGCGGCGGTCTCCTGGTATTCGGTGTTCAAGAGAAGGACGGCAGAGCGGATTCCCTCTTTGGCGTCGCTGAGGTGTCGGAGCAGCATGAGCAAGCTCTGCGCTCCGTTGCCGTTACCGCAATCAGCCCTCCGGTGTTCAACCTCGGAATCCACCGAATCAATGTGGAAGGTAAGCGGGCGCTGATCGTGGAAATTCATCCCAGCCTCGACGGCCCTCACTTGATATACAATAAAGATTTCTTTGGTGCTCCTATCCGCAACGGTGCCCACACCGTGTGGATGAGAGAACGTCAGATCGAACAGATGTACCGGGCGCGTTTTGATGATCAACGTCAAAGCCAAGGCGCTTTGGACAGTATGTATCAAGAATTGATTGAGTCTCTGGTGCCCGAGGAGAGAGCCTGGGCCACTTTCGTCGCCCGCCACCGACAACCGATACGGACAAATCACCGATCAAGCAGCGCCGCCCGAGACGTCATCTCAGAGGCCGAGCGCGTCGGTCAGCGTGTCTGGCAGCAGCCCGGGCAAACGCCGTGGCCGCTGTGGCACTTCTCCCAAAGAGATCTGCGATCTGGTTTGCGACGTTGGAGCACCGTGCCTTCTTCGAAGATCGACGATGGGGAGTTGAGTGTCCATGACGATGGGGGTATTACCCTGTCGAACCCGATCAGCGGCCAAGTGGACTCATTCCAGGACGCCGTCTCCTCTGATCGAATCCAGACCGGGCGTTTAGAGAAGTTCGTCATGTCAGCCTTATCGCTACTAGAGGCTTGCGCTGGTGTGCATGGACCACGAGACTGTGATGTGATCGTTGGCGTCGAGTGGTCGCGGAGCGGGCCTCTGTCGGTTGAGTTCGGACCCCTAACCATAGGCGCGGATCTGAAAAGGCCGAACCCCTTGAAGAACTTCCGTCCGATCAAATCTACGGTGACGGTCGGATTAGGAGATGAACATCTTCTGGAAGAGATCAGGAGCCTAGCCCTCGACGTCATAAATCAAGTTGGTTTCGATTCTCTCCTAACCATTCCTACCTAACCATTCCTACGGCGCACAGGGAAGAACGGTGATCGAGGTGTCTGTATGACGGATCAGTGATAAAGACGCTTCCGCTCTCTATCTAAGTCGAACGGTCCGTGCAGCCCGCCGCTCATAGACCCCATGACTGGCCCTCGTAGCTCCCTGAGCCGTTTGCTCTGACCGAGTAGACCGCGGCCATGGTCACATCAACGCTTCAATCGGCCGTCGCTGATCTCAGTTACGCGGAGCGCCTGGAGCTGCGCGGCTTCATTGATCGGTCGATGGGCGGGGCGGACGCACGAGTCACCGCCGATCCGTAGGGTTCAGCCGAGCTGAGCATCTTCGTGACCGCCGCCCGTGCCTCGTGGCCTTACCCCGCCTATATCAATCTAGTATTGATGCTAGATTTATGCCATGCAGACCATCACGCTAACCGAGTTCAACCAAAACCCGTCGCAGGCGACCAGACTGGCCGACATCGACGAGGTGGTGGTGTTGCGTAGGGGGCGGGCCGCTTATCGTCTGGAACGGATCACCGGCCAAGCCAGCGATCCGGTCGAAGCGCTGGTCCAAGCTGGATTGCTCATCCGGGCCGGACGGGGGGATAGACCGCGCGCCCGACGCCTGCCGGTCGCCCGCACGAACGTCGATCTGGGGGCGATCCTGAGCCAGGATCGCGACCGCCTCGATGGCTGAGACACACACTTGGTATGTCGACTCTTCGGTGCTGCTGCGCGCCATGGTCGACCAGTCGTCGGCGGCCCGGACCTGGTTCGAGGAACGCATCGACGCCGGCGACCGGTTCGTGGCTTCGCGCCTGATGGAACTCGAAGTCCGCCGGGTGACCAGGAACGCCGGAATCGACCAAGCCTTGGTCGACGAGTACATCGACGAGTTCTTACTGATGATCATCAATGATGATTTATTGGACGAAGCCCAGGCCTTGCCCCAGAAGCTAGGCGGGGCCGACGCCATCCATGTCGCGTCGGCGCTGCGACTGGGCCCTGGCGTCATGACGCTGGTCACACACGACGCGCAGATGGCCGTTGCCGCCGTTCAGCTCGGTTTCGAGGTGTTGGACCCCGTCACCGATGATCCCGGACATGGCCCGGTGGACGGGCAGACCTCTGAGTCCACGGATCCCAAGCATCGAAACCGCCGCCCGCGAAGGGCGCGCCCGCGCACCTGAAGCCGAGCGACTCGCCCAAGGCCTGGAGGCCCGCCAGACCTGATCCCGTCTCCCGCCTGACCGATCCGCTCGGGACCACTACCGTGAGATCGATCCGGCGCTCGGCCAACGGTGACTGAATCGGACCTAGCTCAAATAGGTGTCGAGGTCGCGGGCCTTCTTCTCCAGGAAGTTCACGGCGACCTGGGCCGGGCCTTTGAAGGACCGGGCCGTGCGGACCAACTCGTTGAGGTCGGACTCGAAGCGGCGCCTCACCTCGTCCTGCCAATCCGCGGCGGCCAGGGCGGAGCCCAACCCGGTGGCGATCCGTTCCATGTCGTCAGCGGCTTGTTTGATCGTGTGGGCCAGTTGCCGCAGGGCGGCGGGGTCGGCCACGGTGCGGGCCATGGTGGTCTCCTTAGAGTGAGGGTGGTCGGGTCTGGTCGATCAGAGACCAGAGGTGGTCGAGCCGCCGATCCAGTTCCCGGACGGCGTTCAGGTAGCGCGCCTCCTCGACTTCCAAGGGGTCGAGTTGTCGGCTCCGCAGACGGCGCCAGACCTGGTCCCGCCAGGCGGTCTCAGCCCGGACCTGGGCGGCGACCCTAAGGGAGCGGGCGCGTTCCAGATCCGTCAAAGCCGTGATCAGGGCGCTCATGGGCCACTCACCCGCGCGGGTACGACCGAGAGCCCCATACGCTGGGCCACCCAGATCCGGTGGTAGCCGTTGAGCACCGTGTACGAGCCGCCCCGAGCGTCGAGCGCGATGGCGTCGCCGCCCAGGAAGCCCGCGTGAGTGTCGGCGTAGCTGCGCGCGCCGGACCGGCCCTCGGCCGCGTCCCGGCGGCGCAGATCCTCGATCGTCCCCCCGGCCGCCAGAGTCGGGGCGACCACGGCCCGGAAGGCCTCATGGGCCCACTCCAGGTCATACGGGCTGTAGCCCTTGCCGAAGCTCTCGGGACCGGTCACCGCGGAGTCGCTGGCGTCGATCAAGGCCAACGGGACCAGGTAGTGGCCGGCCGGGAAACCGGCCGGCTGGGTCGGACCGCCCGGGCCGCCGCCCCTGACTGGAGCGCCGCCCGGTCCGGGGCCGGGGCCCGCGCCCTGATAGACGGCCAGCGCCGCGCCGGCGCGGTCGAGTTCCCGCTCCGCCGCGCGGCCGATCAGATCGAGGACGGTGTCGAAGCGCCGGGCGCGGGGCTGGTAGTCCGCCACCGCCCGCAGCAGCTCCCCCGTCAGCTTCTGGATCGTCTCCAAGCGTGACTGGGCCCGGCTCAACCCGTACGCGGCCGCGTTCAAATCCGCCTCCGCGCTCCGGCGGAGCTGGTCGAACCGGACCTGTTCGGCGGCCAGGCCGCCCCGCGCCGAGCCGAGCGCCGTCTGGAGGGCGACCTCGACCCGGGCGATCTGCTGTTCGACCTCGGCCCTGGCCCGCTGGCAGCGCTGGGAGTAAGTCCGTAGATCCGCGCCCAGGGCGGGCAGGGCCAGGTCTTCGACGTCAGCGAAGGCGTCGCTCACGGCCCGCCTCCACGGTGGTTTTGAGCCAGTCCAGGCCGGGGAAGCCCAGACGTCGGACGACGGCCGTGACGGCCTGGTCGAAATCGTCGAAGACCAGTTGGGCGGGTGAGACAGTGGCCGCTAATTCGCTGTCGATCAAGGCGCGCGAGTCGGCGGCGCTCATCTGTCCCAGCAGCCTGAGCCCGAACTGACGTCGCAGGTCGCTGTCGAAACGACGGTCCAGGGAGGCCTTGCGGTCGACCCAGCAGACGAGGTGCAGGCCGACCTCTGGGCCATCCTGGGCCAGCTGTTTGAGCTTGGCCTGGAGCCCGTCGGCGTAGTCCGACGAGTCGATGTCGCGGGCCCGCTGGAGGCCGAGCAGGGCCAGGACGATCGGGGCCTGGCCGTAGGCTCGGGCGTCGTGACGCCCCTGGACCTCGACCGCCAGGGCGTCCACGGCCTCTCCCAGGCGGCGGTGGGCCAGATTGGCCGCGCCGGCGTCGAGCAGAGCCCCGTAGATCTCTTCCCAAGCGGGATCCTCCAAGCCGGCGAAGTTGACCGTTCTGAGGTCCACCCTCTGGGCCAGGAGAGCCGTCAAGAGTGTCGCCATGACCGCCGGACCCTCGGGGTCCACGACCAGTAGATTGCCGCCCGAGGCGCGCCGCAAGGCAGTCGTCAGCGGCGGGGCCAGCGACATGGGGGCGCCGACCGGGATGGTGGTGTGGCGGCCGTCGCCCCGGAACAGCTCCGGCGGGAAGTCCGCCGCGCTGACTGTCGCGTTGCCCTCGAAGACCTGGGGCCGGCGGCTGAAACCCCGCTCCCGAGCCAGCTGTTCGACCGCCGCCAACACCGTCTGACGCCGCTGCGGCGCCCAGAAGGCGGTCTGGAAGCGCTGGTTCGACTCGCGCGCCCCGCCTTTGGCGTTGAGGACGCCCTCACCGGCCCGCGTCAACGACTTGGCCTCGGCGTTGTCATCGCCCAGCAGCAGCCGCGAGTCGTGGTCCGAACTGGCCAGGACGAGACGGTACGGGACCTGGCCGACCAGGTTGCGGAAGGCCGCTTCGACGTTGGCCAGGGACTGCGACGCCAAGAGGAGATGGACGCCGAAGGCGCGGCCCTCCTTGATCGTCCGCTCCAACAGGCGCAAGGCCCGGCGCGCCATCTGGTCGTCCGGTTCGAAAAGCTTGTGGAATTCATCGATCACGACCAGGATCCGGGGCCAGACCTGTCCGGACTGGCGCCGGAACTGGGGCAGACTGACCGTCCCGCCACCGGCCTCGGCCTTGAACGACGCCGCCCGCTGGACGATCTCCTGGTCCAGCGCCTCCAGCAGCGAGAGGGCGAACTCCCGGTTCGACTCGATGGCGATGGCCCGGGCATGGGGCAGCCGCGCGTCCGCGTACTGCTTGAACTCGACGCCCTCCTTGAGGTCGCAGAGGTACAACGTCAGCTCCTCCGGCGAGTAGCGCGTGACGGCGTCCATGATCAGCGCGTGGATGAGCGTCGACTTGCCTGAGCCGGTGCGCCCGCCGATCAGAGCGGACGACTCGAGGTCCGAGTTGAACTCCACCCGGGCGACGTCAGAGGCGCCCATCCGGCCGAAGGTCAGCTGGAGGCGTTGGGCGCTCGAAGCCCGCCACCAAGTGGTTGGGTCGGCCAGATCGGTCAGAGGTTCCACGATCAGACCACGGGCCAGGTCGGTGGCTTGGCGGCGCTCGGCCAGACGGGCCACGCCGGCGGGGTCGACCGTCGTCGTCTGGGCGGCCTCCAGTTCCCGCAGGAGGCGAGCGTAGATGGCTTCCCTCTGTTGGGCCGAGGGGGGCGGCTGGAGTTGGGTCTGCCAGTGCCAGGTCAGGTCCGACAGTACGATCTGGCCGCCGCCCGATTCCTGGTCCGGCCCCAGCGCAGCGGCGGCCGGCAAAGTTCGTACGTATCGGTCCGGGGCCGCCTGGTCGGCCCGGCGGCGGGTGAAAGAGGTCTGGCCCGGAGTCGGCGCCGGGAGGCAATCGGCCAGCGCCGGGCAGATCCCCTGGACCGTCTCCGGATCGCCCTGGATGAACAGGTAGACCCCGGCCCGCCGTCCGACCCGGGCCACCCGTTCGAGCCGGGCCAGCGTCTCCTGCTCTCGGCCGCCCGCCCAGATGAAGCCGGCCGGGAAGTCGTAGACCAGCAACAGGCGGTAGGGCTCCGCCGTTTCGCCGGCCTCCGCGTTGTACTCGGTCAGCGTCGACCGGCCGTGGAGGCACTTCTGCGTCACGAAGGTGATGCGCTCCTCCAGCCGGGCCAGGACGTCGGCCACCTGCTCCGGGGTGGTCCAGACCGTGTCGGCCAGAATTCGGTCGCCGGCGTCGTTCAGCCCGTAGAGGAAGGCGGCCGAGGCCCCCAATTCGGCCGGGTCGATGACGTCCACCCGGAGCTGGCCGCCGGGCAATCGGTCGAGCAATTGGAGCGTCGCGACCTCCAAAGGCTCTTTCTCCGCCGCCATGAAGCCACCTTCTAGGTCGAGCGGGATCGGCTCCCCCCGCCCCCGGTCGTGCAGGGAGAAGACGGCCGAGCGGCCAGCGCTGAAACGACTCGCCCTCAGAGTGGAGGCGGACTGGCCAGCCGGCCACCCCTTCCGCTCGGCCGGGCCGTCCGCTGGTGGCTGGACCGTGATCGAACAGTTCAAACCGAGGGACGACCAGCGGCCGCGGTACGGTTCCACCACGGGACCTTTGACGGCCTCGCCCTGGTCGCCCGCCGCTGCGGGGACGGGGTCCAGGACTAGCGCCGTGGTGCGCTCGAAAGCCTCCTCTAAGGCTTCGCCGGCGCGTTGGACGGCCAGCGACCGAGCTCCCGCGTGAGCCTCCTCGACCCGTCGCCGAGCTTGGTCACGGGCCTCCTCCTCCTGTCGCCGAACCTGGTCGAGAGCCTCCTCTGCCTGTCGCCGAACCTGGTAGAGGGCCTCCTCTTCCCGCCGTCGGGCTTGGATGAGGGCGTTCTCGGCCTCCCCGACGGCCCTTTGAGCCTTTACGTGGGCAGCCTGGAGGCTTCTGTGCCGCGCGACGATTTCGACCTGGCTCGCCCTCAGCCTGTTCGCCGCGACCTCTAGAGGACGGAGTTCGTTGAACAGGAATCGGGCCAGGCCGCGGGCTCGTTCCGCGTCGCCCAGTTTCAAACCGGGCCGCCGGAGCCACTCCTGTGAGCTGTGGCGCCATCTTCTCAGCGGGTCTGATCGGGGGTCGGCCGAGCCGAGATCGAGCCCGAACAAGGAAGCCGCTTCGATGACGCGACCGAGGAAACGGTCCTCGCCCAGCAGGTCGGGGTCGAGGGGCGAGTCGCAGTGGGCGTTGATCCATTCCGGGGGCAAGGCGACCCCGTGGACATAGACCCCGCGCCCCCGCAATGGCGGTTTTAAATCCTTCAGGGACTGGTCGTATTGAGGGCCGAAGACCTTGTCGCGCAGGAGCTCCGTCGTCCGCAGGCTAATCTCGCTGGACACGACAGACTCGCTGTGGCCACGCCAGCTGCGTGTGCCGTAGGAGGTAGGCCTGTGTCGTCCACCGCCGTAGGTCAACGACACCGCTCCTTCCAGGCAATCCCAGGCCCAGAGCATGTGCTCGTAGCGGTCGTGCCGCTCCTGCGCGACGGCCAGATCGCTTTCGGCGGCCAGCTCCGCCGCCCGGACCGGGGCCAGAGCGGCCGCCGCCTCGGCCGGCGTCACCCGGACCGGGACCGGAGCGGCCGCCACCGTCCGGGCCGGAGTCGGGACAGCGGCGCCCCTGGCGCCGCCGTCGTCCGGCGCCGCTTTCGAGTCAGCCGGGGCTTGGCGGGTCCACCAGTCGAGGCTCTGCCACCGTGGCGGCTGCCAGGCCGACGCCACGGCGTCCAGGATGAGGTCCGCGCACTCCGCTTGGTCGAGGGGTGGGGTCCGAACGTCTCGGTCAGGTCGCATCCCGGCCTTATCAGACATGGCGGACTCCTTCTCCTCGTGGCGGTGGCCTCGAGCGGCGGACACGAGCAATCCTAACTGCCCCCTTTGACGGTCGATCAACCAGCCAGGAAGCCGAACGCCGCACCCAAACCTGGGAGGCCGCCCTGATCGCACTCGATGACGATGTCGCCCTGGTCGCACTCGATGACGATGTCGCCCTGGTCGAGCGATAGATAGACCGAATCGACGCCGCCACAGCCGCCGGGTGGCGGTCACCCGCGCCAGCCCGGCTGACGGATTGGGCCCCGGATGGGGGTCCCGCCAAAGTCCCCCACCCAGGGCGCCTGGGGCGCGGACCAGCCGCGCCCAGCCTGTCGGACTCGAACCTTAGTCGGTCCGCGGTCTAGCGGGTCACTTGGCCGTGGCGGCGGCGTTCATGAAGCGGCGCTGATAGGACACGACCTGGTTGGCCGAGGTGAAGCGAGCCAGGTAAGCGGGCTCGGCTGTGACGATGACCCGGTCGACCACGTCGGCGTAGGTCGGGTCGGCCAGCAAGCTGTCGATGTCGGGGTAGTTGTAGTCGCCCTCCATCGAGCAGATGATGAGCCGGGTGTCGGGCAGGTTGGACTGGCGCAGCCAGCGCAGATTGTGCCGGACGCCGTCCAGGCCGTCGGAACCCTCGGGGTCGTCGAAGCGACGGTAGGAGACCAGGTCGCGGCCGATCCGCAGCACGTCCAGCAGGTCGTGCTCCCGGTCGCCCTTGGGCAGGTAGTCGCCGGCCAGCAGGACCTCGCGCAACTCCACCAGTTGCTCGCGTTCGCCGGTCAGGTCGTAGAAGCCGAGCAAGCGGGCGATGGCGGCCGACTGCTTGCCGCGGTGCCGGACGAAAGAGTTGATGAAGTACGGCTTGGCCTGCAAGGCCAGGGCGGTCTGATAGGGCTCGAACATCAAGGTGTAGTTGATGCGATAGCCGTGCTGGCGCAGCTTGAGGGCCAGGTTGTGGCCGCGCAGGGCGTCCGCCGTGGCCGGGGCGTCGTAGGGCAAAGCGAAACGCTTGTCGCCCTCCAACAGCTGGCTGACATTGTCGGCGTTGACCGGGCCGGTGTGGGGCACCTTGACCACCAGCCGGTACGGGCTGAGGATGCGCTTGAAGACCTCGCACTCTTCCAAGATCTTGTCGAAGTCGGGCTCGAAGGGATTGTTCAGCTCGACCGACACGTCGACGCCGGGGCCGAGGATGCGGCCCAGCTCCTCCATGACCTCGTCCCGGGTGGTGAACTTACCGCCCACATTGGCCTTGGGATTGTTGATGAAGAGGTCGTAGACGATACCCGGGTTGCAGGTCAGGTTGCCCAGCAGCGGAGCGATCGGGGCGACCTCGTAAGGATTGGCCGAGTCGGCCGAGAAGATCACGCCGGTGGGACGGCGGATCGAGTCGGCGTCGTACGAGATGTCGCGCACCAGGTCGGCTTCCAGCAGGCCGTCGGCCTTCAGCGTCAGCTCGACCCGGAAGCCGGGCGGGGTGTGGCCGGCCGGAGTGTCGAAGGTGCGGACCACGTCGATGAAACGCGGGCTGACGCCGAGGTGGCGGACTCGGCCGCTGAGCAGGTTGAACTGCTCGAAGGGCAGTTCGAGGGCGGCCACGCGGTCGATCTCAGCCTGCTGCCCGGCGACGACCTGGCCCCCCAGCGCGTCCAGTTGGAAGCGGACACCGGCTTGGCCGCCGCCGGCTGCGGGATAGTTGACGGTGCTCATGGTGACTCTCCTCCGACACAGTCCCGTTATGGGATATGGACGTGTATATACAAGTTAGCCTAGGCAGCCCGGTCCCAGCCTGTCAACGCCTACGCGCCAAGTCATTATCGCGCAGGGGCCGAGCGGAGCCGGAGCGGACCCGGCGGCCGGGCCGCAGCGGCTCCTGGGCCCGGCCCGGGGGCCGGCTGGGGACGGCCTGGAGCTGTCCGGCCGAGCGGCGGCGGCGTACGATGACGGCGTGTCGGACCCTCCCCGCGCCCTGGACCACTCGGTCGCGGCCGAGTCGGATGGACGCGCCCTGCTGCGCCGCGGCGGTCTGCGCGTGACCGGCCCGCGGCTAGCCGTCTTGAGCGTGCTCGAGCAAGATTCCCACCTGGAGGCCGAGCAGGTGGCGGAGCGGGTGCGGCGACGCTTCGGCCGGGTCTCCCTCCAAACCGTCTACGACGTCTTACGGGCTTTGACCGAGGCCGGCTTGCTGCGTCGGATCGAACCGGCCGGGTCGGCCATGTTGTACGAGCGTCAGGTCGGCGACAACCACCACCATGCGGTCTGCCGCCGTTGCGGGGCGGTGGCGGACGTCGCTTGCGCCCAGGCGGCGGCGCCCTGCTGGGAACCGCCTCCGCCCCATCGGGCGGCCGCCGGAGCGCCGCCCGGCCGAACCGACGCCCCGGCCGCCGGCTACCTGGTGGACGAGGTCGAAGTGGTCTACTGGGGGCTGTGCCCGGCCTGTCAGGCGGATCGACCCGACCGGACGGTCAAAGGCCCAGCAAGGGCAAAGTCACCGTGACGGTGGTGCCTTGGCCGAGACCGGGGCTGTCCACCGCGATGGAGCCGTGCTGGGCTTGGACCAAGGCCTTGACCAGGGACAGGCCGATGCCCGAGCCGCCCCGGTCGGGGAGGCGCTGGCGCGAGGAGTCGACCCGGTAGAAACGGTCGAAGAGATGGGGCAGATGTTCCGGGGCGACGCCGTCGCCGTTGTCCGTCACCGTGATCGAGACCCGCTCCGAGCCGGCCGCCGACCCGCTCGGGCCGAAGCGGCCACCGAGCGGGCGGGCTGCCACCACCACCCGGCCGCCGGCCGACGTATGGCGCAAGGAGTTGTCCAGCAGATTGGTCAGGACCTGGCCCATGCGGTCGAAGTCGGCCTGCACCAGGGCCTGTTCCAAGCCGGGCCCGAGGGCTAGGACCAGCTCGACCTGGCGGCCGGCGTAACGGACCTGGGCCGACTGCACGGCCGTCTCCAACAGCTCGCCGACCGACTGCGGCTCGCAGTACAGGCTGAGCCCGCCCTCGGCCGTGATGGTGACCAAGGAGATGTCGCTGGCCAACCGGGTCAGGCGGGCGGTCTGCTGACGCAGCAGGGCGACATTGCTGGTGTCGGCCGGCTCGACCCCGTCGGCGATGGCCTCCAGGTAGGCGTCCAAGGTGCTGAGCGGGGTACGCATCTCGTGGGCCAGATCGCCCAGCACCCGGGTGCGGACCTCCTCGATCTGGCTCAATTGTTGCGCCATCGAGTTGAAGGCGCCGCGGAAGGCCTCGAACTCGGAGCCGAAGGGGACCCGAGTGATACGAGCCGTCAGATCGCCCTGGGCGATCCGGACGGCGGCGTCGTGCAAGCCGGAGAAGGCCCGCACCAGCCGGCGAGCGAAGAAGACGCCGACCAGGATGGCGCAGACGGTGGCGACGGCCGACGACACGAACAGGACCGACAGCCAGGACATGGTGAAGGTGCGCCAGCCGTTCTGGTCCACCATGGCGGGGTCGAAGCCGGCTTCCAACATGCGCCGCTGGAAGACGCTCGGCCCCATCAGGTAGGCCGTCACGAAGGCCGAGATCAGCCCGGCCGCGATGATGGCGGTGCAGATCACGGCCACCGCCTTGGTCAGGCTGAAACGGGTCAGCCAAGGGACCGACCGGTTGTCTGGGACGGCGGCCGGAGCGACGGTCGGGCTCATCGTCCGGCCTCGGCGTCGATCCCCAAACGGTAGCCGACGCCACGCACGGCCACGATGGGGCAGACCTGTCCGGCTTCAGTCAGCTTGCGCCGGATGCGGGCGATGTGGACGTCGACGACGTGGGGGTCGCCGACCCAGTTGGCCCCCCAGATGTGGTCCAGGATGCGCTCCCGGGCCAGGACCTTGGATTGGAACTGGAGCAGGACGGCCAGAATGTCGAACTCGGTCCGGGTCAGCGCCAGCGGGCGCCCGGCCGCCCGCAGCTCACGGGCGGCGGTGTCCATGGTCAGTTCGCCCCAGCTCAGGACCGGCGGCCCGTCGAATTCGGTCAGGTGGCGGGGGCGCCGGCGTAGGACGCGGGTGCGGGCGACCAGTTCGCGGGGGCTGAAGGGCTTGGTCATGTAGCCGTCGGCCCCGGCCGCCAAACCGGCCAGCACGTCAGCCTCTTGGGCGCGGGCGGTCAGCATGATGACGTAGCAATCGGACCGGGCCCGGATCCGGCGGCAGACCTCGATCCCGTCCAAACCGGGCAGGGCCAGATCGAGCACCACCAGCTCCGGATCGGTCTCCTCGACCGCCGCCAGGGCGCTGGGGCCGTCGTAGGCCTGGGTGACGGAATAACCGTCGCGGGTCAGGTAACCGGCCACCAGCCGAGCCAGCGGACGCTCGTCGTCGACCACCAGGGCGCGCGGAAACCGGGAGGCCGCCGCAGGGCCGGTTTCAGACTGCGCAGAGGCGGGCACAGTTGTCCTCGGTTGGGTGTGAGAGACGAAGCCACGACAAAGTGACGTGCCCTGATCATAGCGGGGGGCCATCCCGGGCCCGAGACCGCGGGGCGGGTCCGCGGCGGTCCAGGTCGGGAAGCCCCGCCCGTCGGACCAGGATCGGTCGGAGCCGATGAGGAGAAAACCCCCGGACGGAATGCCGCAGCACCGTCCGGGGGGCCTCCTCCGTGCATGAGTATGTAGGGCCGGAACTGAGCGGGCAATGCCAAACCGGCCCTAGTCCGGGCTTCTTGACTGTTTCTTCATCAAGCGGCTGGGCCGGGCCCAGGCCGGTCAACCCGAACAGGCGACCTCAGCGACGCCGGATTGGTAGTCGTCGCCGGCCACCTGGGGCAGGGAGTCGTAGAAGTAAATCAGCAAGAAGCGGGTCCGCTGGGTCTGGAAGGTCAGCTCGACCTGGGCGGTCTGCCCGGACGAGGCGGCCAGGGCGGTCCAGTTCTGAACCGTGTCCATCGGGGCCGCCACCGCGTCGGCGACGGTCGGGACCATGATCTTGAGCGGCGTCGGGGTGTCGGTCAAGGTCAGATCGACCCGGGAGACGTCGACCGGCGCGCCGAAATCCAAGACCAGGCCGAGGCCGTCTTTGAAACGGCCGAACTGGGGATGGTGGTACACCACCGTGTGCCAGGCCGTGGCCAGGTCGCCGTCCCAAGCCAAGGGGAGCTCGGCGTCGTTCTCCTCGGCGTTGCCGCCGTCCGACTCGGGGTCGAAGACGCGCACCGTCTGGATGGTCACCCCGCCGCCGGTCGGATCGGGCTCCGGGTCGACCGTGGGCTGGTCTTGGGAGCTGTTGTACAAGATCAGAACCAAGGCCGTCAGCAAGCCGATCAGGATCAACCCGGCCAGCACCACCAGCCCGATCGAGCGGCCCCGCGACGGCCGCGGGGGCTGACCGGCCGGGGCCGGGTCGCGGCCGTCCTCATCCTCCGAAGGGACGGTCGCCGGGTCGGCGGCCGACCCCTGGGAGTCGAACCCGATCGGGTCGGATCGGGTCTCGGCCCAGGGCGTGGCCGGGACGATGACCGGCGGCACGGCGGCGCCGGCGTTGACGTAAGCCCCCAGCCGGACCGGCCGGTCGCCGCCGGCCAAGCGGTGGGCCAGGTCGTCCGAGGCGTCGGCCGGGCCCAGGGCGCCGTTGAGGGCGGTCAGGACCTGGTCGGCGCTGACCAGCCGGGGCAGGCCGCCGCGCGGGGTGTCGGACAGGATCTGGTCGACGATCCGCTCCAGCGCCACCGAGGCGCCGGGGCGGACTTGGAGCAGGGGCTCGGGGCCGTGCGGGCCGACCGGGGCCAGGGGCAGACCGACGTGCTCGGGCCCGGGCCACAGGCCGGTCAGGCAGGCGTAGAGCAGGCGGCCCAGGGCGGTGACGTCTTCGGCCTCCAAGTCGGCCCGGGCCTTGAACTCGTCGCCTGGCTCCGGGTCCAAGATGGCGGCGGTCATCAGACCGGCCACCCGGACCTGGCCGGAGGCGGTGACCAAGACGCGGGCCGGGCTGAGGCGGCGGTGGCACAGCCGCAGGGGGTGGATGGTGGTGAGGGGTTGGGCCACCTCGCGCACGATCCAGGCCGCCTCGATGGCGGTCAGCGGACCGGTTTTGAGCAGGTCGGACAGCCAGGTCCCTTCGATCCACTCCGAGATGACGTAGAAGCCGTTGCCGTCGGCCACGGCGTCGAGCACCCGGACGAAGCGGGCGTCGGTGGCCTCGGCGGCCAGCCGGGCGGCGGCGATGACGGCGTCGGCCGACTCCTCCTGCTCGATGGCCTGGACCAGGACGGGCCGGGACAGCACCTCGTCCTCGGCTCGCCAGCGGCTGACCTGGCCCTGACGGCCGATGAACTGGCGCAGCCGGTAGCGCTGAGCCACCCGGGCGCCCTCCATCAGGGGGGCGAGGCCGTCCAGGACCGGCTGGGAGTCGGTCGTGTCGAGTTGGTTGGCGGCGGACGGGGAGCTGGGGCCGGTGGGCAAGATCTCGGTCTGGTCGGCGGCGGCCGACCCCAATCCGGGGTACGGCTCGGTCAGGTCGTCAACGGCGGTGAACGGCTCGTCCAAGCCCAGCGGCCCGTCCGTGACGTCGAGCTGGGCCGCCGGCTCGGCCCCGGCCCAGGCCTCGGCCGGGTCCCTGGGATCGGCCCCGGCCGCTGGGGCGAGGGGCGGGGCGGCCGGTCCGGACTCGGTCGACCCGGAAGCGGCGGCTAGGACGGAACCGGTCGGGGCGGGCGGGACGGAACCAGCTGGGACGGATGGCACGGAACCAGTCGGCACAGGATCAGTCGGCGCCGGGCCGGAACCCGGTGGCGGGCTGGACGGCCGGGACGGGTCCGGCTGGGGTTTGCGCGGGGGCACGACCACGGCCATGGTCTTCTCCTTCTTGGGCAGGAGACGCCTGCCGATCATGGCGACGACTTCCGAGACCTCTGTCAAGCGCAGCAGCCTCGCCATCACCAAGTACACACCGAGGGCCAGCCCGAGGCCGGTAGCCAGGCCCAGGAAATCGAAGATGAAACCGTCCCAGCGCCTGGTTTGGAGGGTCGTCACCAGGCCGGCCAGAGCCGCCCCGGGCAGGGCGCAGACCAGCACTCGGGCCAGATGTCGGACCAGGCCCCAGCCGCTCAGCTGGGGGGCGCGACGACGGAAACGGGACCAGCTGACCACCAGCCCGACCGAGTAGGCGACGGTCGAGGCCAGGCCCAGACTGGGTGCCACCCAGTTCGGCGGGGCTTGGGCCGCCACCACCAACCCGGCCGTCACCGCCACGATCAGGCCGGCCACCACGATCTGCAGAAAGAAGGTCGACCGGGTGTCCTCGACGGCGAAGAAACCGCGCAGGATGAGGTATTGGACGCCGAAGGGGATCAGGCCCAACCCCAGGGCCACCAGGGTCCAGCCCACCAGGTCGCCGCCCTTGCCGGCCCCCCGGTAGACCATGGTGGCGATGGGCAGACCGGTGGCCACGAAAAGCAAGGCGATGGGCACGGTGGCGGCGGTGGTCAGGCGGATGCCCCGGGTCAGTTCGCGGGCGAACTCCCCCATCTGGCCGTCGGCCGCCAGCCGGGACAGCGAAGGCAGCAGAGCGGTGCCGATCGAGACCGTGATGAGGGAGTGGGGCAGGATGTAGATCAGATAGGCGTTGTTGTACGCCGCGTTGCCGGCCCCCACGCCGCCGGCCGTCGCTCCGGTCAACAGTCGGGTCGTGATCAGGCCCATGAGCTGGTTCAAGGCGACGAAGCCGATGGTCCACTTGGCTAGGGAGAAGGTGTGCCCCAAGCCCGCTCCCCGCAGATCGAAGCGGGGGCGGTAGTGGAAGCCGGCCCGTTGCATGAAAGGCACCAACAGGGCAGCCTGGCAGGCCAGGCCCAGGACCGAGCCGAAGCCGAGCAGGCAGATCTGGGGCAGGCCGAAGGCCTGGCTGGTGTCGGAGTGGAAGCCCCAGGCGATGGCGTAACTGCCCAGGACCATGATCTGGATCAGGTTGTTGACCACCGGCGCCCACATCATGGGGCCGAAGCGGTCGCGGGCGTTGAGGATCTGGCTGAACAGGAAGAAGGCCCCGTAGAAGAAGATCTGGGGCAGGCAGAGGGTGGTCAGGGCCACCATCGAGCGGTATTGCTGGACCAGTTCCGGGGCCCGCCAGCCCGAACCGGCGTACAGCCCGGTCAAGAGCGGACCGGCTATCACGAAGACCACCGCCAACCCGGCCACCACGAGCAGGAAGGCCGTCATGATGCGGTTGGTGTAGGCCTCGCCGCCGTCTTTGTCGTGTTTGATGGCGCGCACGATCTGGGGCACCAGGACGGCGTTGAGGTAGCCGCCGGCCAGCAGGAAGTAGAGCGAGTTGGGGATCATGGTGGCGACGGCGTAGATCTCCGACTGGCGCGTGTTGGAGCCCAAGAGGTACGCCGCCAGCAGGGCCCGAACCAGCCCGAAGGCGCGCGACACCACCGTGCCGGAGGCCATCACGACGGTGGCTGAGAGCAGACGCGAGGTGCCCGTGCCAGGGGGCGTCGGAGCGGCCGCCGGCTCAGACATGCTCGCCCCCGGCCTGGTCCGGTGGGACGGCTTGGTCCGGTGGGACGACCTGGTCCAGTGGCGCGGCCGGGTCCAGCGGGACGGTTTGATCCGACGGGGTGGCGGCCGGGTCCGGCGGCGCGGCGGCCTGGTCCCTCTGCCGGCTGCGCTGGATGGATTTGATGCGCAGAGCGGTGCCGACCAGCAGGACCGCCCCGGAGACGCCGATGATGAGCCAGGCCAGGCGGCCGGACTGGTTGATGGCGACCTCGCAGTCGGACTGGGCCAGTTGGTAGCCGGAGTCGGTCGTCAACCGGGCCGTCACCGAGACAGAGCCGTTGTGGGTCACGGTCGGCGTCACGACCACAGTTTGGCGGTCGCCCGGCGCCACCGTGATGAGGTCGGTGGTGGGCACGGACAGACGGAAGGGCATGGAGGAGGTGAAGGCCAAGCGGACGTGGATGGGGTCGGACCCTAGATTGGCGATGGTGACCGGAAAGACGGTGGCGTGGGAGGTCAAGGTGACCTGGCTGGCGAAGACCAGCTGGGCCTGGCCGAGCAGGCCCGCAGCCCGCTCCCAATTGGTCTGGACCGGAACCAGGGCGGCGGCCGAGTTGGGCCAGTCCTGCGACCAAGCGGCCGTCTCGGCCTCCCGCACGGTCCGTTCGATCCGGTCGGGCTGGCCGATCAGTTCGCCGAAGGCGGCGTACTCGACCGCCATCCGGTCGCTGGCGCTCAGGTTCTCGCCGTTCAACGGCCCTTGGGCCGGTCCCAGGGACAGCTCCGGGGCCCACGGCTGGGCCGGGCGTTGGGCCAGTCGGTCCAACGTGGTCCGCTCGATCCAAGCCGGCCGCTCGGCCCGCCACCACAACAGGTCGGCGCTGCCGCTCAGGACCCGCACGGTGGCGCGCTCCGGTTCGGCCCCGTCCGGGGTGGGCCCGAGATAGGTCTCGGCCAGGGCCCGCTGGTGGACCTGCAAGACGGTGTCGGAGCGGTCCGGCCCGGGGCCGGCCGGATAAGGATCGGTCAAGGTCGGCAGCAGGTGGCCCGAGGCCAATTCGGCCGCCCCGGTCGTCTGGGCCAAGACCAGGGCGGGGCGGGCGGCGGCCACGTAGTCGACGAAGGCCGCGTCGGCCAAGCCGTTGGCGGCCCGCACCAGCAGGGGCAGGCTGGCCAAGCGACCCACCTCGGGCCGGTCGGCCAAGCTGGCCTCGGCTTGACTGATCAGCCGGCTGTCGCCGGTGGCGGCCCCCAGGGCCAGGTCGGGGTCGTTCCAGAGCAGTCGATAGCCGGTTTCGGCCGGCAGCCGGTCGACCAGGTCGAGCCAGGCCTGGGCCGCCGCCGAGCCGATCCCGGTGCGCGACTGACCGTCTTGGACGACTTGGTACCCCGCCGCCATGATCCGGGCGGTCTGATACAGCGCCGGATCGATGGCCCAACTCAGATCGTGGTCCTCCAGGACGGCCTGGGCCAGATTGGACAGACGGCCGGCCAGGTCCTCGGCCAGGTGGTCGTCGCTCAGGACGTCGTCGTACAGCAGGGCCGGCTGACTGGACAACCAGACCAAGCCAGCTTCCTCCACCGAGGCGCCGGGCCGGACCACCAAGGTGCGGGCCCGCGCCACCACGGAACCGTCCGAGCTGGGGCTGGAGCCGGCCACCAGGTGGGCGCCGACCAGGTAGACCCCGTCGGCCGTCAAACCCAGGTCCCGCCAGGACGCACCGATGGTGAAGGTCTGGCTCTGGCCGGGTTCGAAGGCGGTGTTGGTGTCGGACAGGATTTGATACGTCGTGCGGGGCCGGATCACCCGCGAGCCGGCGCCGGCGGCCGGGTCGAGGGCCAGGGCGGCGTCCAACTGTCGGCGCGTCAGGATCGGGGTCGAGTCCCGCCACATGATCAATTCGGCCTGCCAGAGCGGCTCCGAGCCGGTGTTCCTCACCTGACCGGTCAGCCACAGGCCGTCGGCGGTCGCCTCCACCGCGGTCAACTCGATCTCGGCCGCCAGCGGTTCGAGCGCGACGGCCAGCTGGCCCGGGACCCAGAACCAGCCGCCGGCCAAGACCAAGGCCAACCCGACCAGACGGGCGGCCAGACGGCGTGGGGCCGGGCCGGGCCGGTTCGACCTTGCAGGACCGCTCACCCGGCCATCCTACGAGAGTCGGGCCGTCGGCGGCCCCGACCTAGGGGCGGTCGAGCGCTCTCTCGCACTAGACTGCTCGGTCGTGCCCCAGTTCTCACCTGATGAGGCCCGCGCCGAATTGGACCGTCTGGCGCCGCTGACCGACCGGCTGGCCCAGGCCTTTGGCGCGGCTGGGCACAGTCTCTTCCTGGTGGGCGGCCCGGTCCGGGACGCTTTCCTGGGCCAGACCTCGGCCGACCTCGACTTCACCACCTCGGCTCGGCCGGACCAGATCGAAGCGGTCCTACGGCGGCTGGGCGGCCCGATCTGGGACGTCGGACGGCAGTTCGGCACCATCGGCACCCGGCTCAAATCCGAGCGGCGGGCCTGGCAGGTCGAGGTCACCACCTTCCGGGCCGACACCTACCGCGACGACTCACGTAAACCCGAGGTGCGTTTCGGCGACACCATCGAGGCCGATCTGAGACGGCGCGACTTCACCATCAACGCCATGGCGGTGGATCTGTCCGTCCCCGCCCCGACGACCGGGCCGACCACCGCCCCCGAGCGCGCGGCCGAGGCCGGCCCGACCCGGCCCGGGGCCGGCCGGATCAAGCTGATCGACCCCTTCGGCGGCCTGCGCGACCTCAAAGCCGGTTTGATCCGGACGCCGGCCGCGCCCCAGGAGTCCTTCAGCGACGATCCGCTGCGCATGCTGCGGGCGGCCCGCTTCGCCGCCCGGCTCGGTTTCCGCCCCGCGCCCGAGGTGGTGCGGGCCATGATGGACCTGACCGACCGCTTGGACATCGTCTCGGCCGAGCGCGTCCGCGACGAGCTGACCAAGCTGTTGTTGTCCGAGCGGCCCCGGGTCGGGCTCGACCTGATGGTGCGGACCGGCTTGGCCGACCGTTTCTTGCCCGAACTGCCGGCGCTGCGCCTGGAGATCGACGAACACCATCGCCACAAGGACGTTTACGAGCACTCCCTGACCGTGTTGGACCAGGCCATCGCCCTGGAGCGCGAGCGGGGCCAGGCTCCGGACATCGTCGATCGGCTGGCCGCCCTGCTGCACGACATCGGCAAGCCCAAGACCCGCCGCTTCGAGGCCGACGGCAAGGTGTCCTTCCACCACCATGACGTCGTGGGGGCCAAACTGGCCCGCAAACGGCTGACCGCGCTGCGCTACCCGAGCGACCAGATCGACTCGGTGGCGCGCCTGATCGAGTTGCACCTGCGCTTCCACGGTTACGGCGACGGCCAGTGGACCGACTCGGCCGTGCGCCGTTACGTGCGCGACGCCGGCCCGGAGCTGGAGCGCCTGCACATTCTGACCCGTTCCGACTGCACCACCCGCAACCAGGCCAAGGCCACCCGCCTGCGCCGGGCCTACGAGGAGTTGGAGTGGCGGATCGACGAGCTGTCCCAGCAGGAGGAGTTGGACTCCATCCGGCCCGACCTGGACGGCCACCAGATCATGGCCGTGCTGGGGCTCGGCCCCGGGCCGGCGGTGGGCCAGGCCTACGACTTCCTGCTCGAACTGCGCCTGGAGCGCGGCCCGTTGGGAGCGGAGGCGGCTGAAGCCGAGCTCCGGCGCTGGTGGGCCGAACGGTCGTCCGCCGCCGACTGACCCGACCCGGTGGGTGGCCGCGGCGCCGGGCCTGTCGGATCGGAGCGGGGACAGTGGGCCGGGGTCCAACTGGATCAGAGCGGGCGCGCCAGGCCGGGGCCAGCCGGATTCGGAGCGAGGCGCCCGGCCGGCGCCGGCCGGGATTCAGGGCGGTACGCCAGACCGAGGGCCAGCCGGATCAGAGCGGGGGCACTAGGCCGGGGGCCAGGCTGGGACCGGGGATGTTGGCGGCGTTGAGGGCGGCCATGGCGCGTTCGCGGATGTCGCGCACCAGATCGTATTGCTGATTGGGCGGGGTCTTGATCAGGATACGCAGCGTCATAGTGGTGGCGGAGACCGATTCCACCCCCAGCAGCTGGGGGGCCTCCAACAACTGGCTGGCCAGGTCCTGGTCGGCCTCGACCTCGGCCACCACCTGGTGCAGGATCTCGGTGACCTGGGCGACGTCGGCGTCGTAGGCCACCGGGATGTCGATCAGGCCGGTCGAATGGCCTTGGGAGATATTGCCCAGACGTACGATCTCGCCGTTGCGGATGTACCAAACCAGGCCGGAGGGGTCGCGCAAACGAGTCACCCGCAGGTTGACGTCCTCGACCGTGCCGGTGATGTCGCCGACCTTGATCTGATCGCCGACGCCGTACTGGTCCTCCATCACCATGAAGATGCCGGACAGGTAGTCCCGGACCAGGGATTGGGCCCCGATGCCCAAGACCACGCCGCCCACGCCGGCCGAGGTCAGCAGCGGCCCCAGGGGGAGGCCGAGGGTGGACATGACGGTCAGGACGACCATCAGGAACAAGACGAAGGTCCAAAGCGATTTGAGCAAGGCGGCGATGGCGCGAGTGCGTTGCAGGGTACGACCGGAGTCGAGGATGGCGGCGTTGGCCGTCCGTCCCGCCCGGGGCCGTGACCGGGCCTGGCGGGCGTCGCGCCGTTTCTTCACCTGAGCCAACATCCGGTTGATGCCGAGCCGGACGACCAGGTGGGCGGCCAGGGCGATCAGGATGACGGTGGCGATGGTGATGGCGGTGCTCGGCCAACGCCAAGTCAGTTCGAGGACCGGCCAAGCCAGTTCATGGATCAGCACAGCCCCATTCTGGCCGTCGAAATCAAATTTGGGCAGGGCCGGGCCCAAGTTGGCGCCGAAATCAGTCGCTCAGCCCGCGGCCCGGCCGGGCCGGCGACTCAGCGGCGGACGTCACTGGTTGGGCTGAGAGCCAGTCCCCTCGCCCCAAGCCGGCGGCTGAGCCGGCGGGACAGGGTACGAGGTCGGCCCGGTGGTCGGGCCCGACGGATAAGCCGGGGGCGGCGGCGCAGGCTGGGCCGGAGTCGGGTAGGACGGCGTCGAAGGGGTCGGACCGGTCGACGGGGCGGCCGGTTGGGCCGGGGCCGACGGTTGCGACGGCTGAGAGGCCGTCGGAGGCTGGGTCGGGTAGGACGGCGTCGCGGGAGCCGGGCCAGCCGCCGGATAAGCCGGAGGGGCGGCCGGCGGGGCCGCCGCCGGACCGCTGAGCGGGGTCCAAGGCTGGCCGGCCGACTGAGCCGGCTCGGACGGCCGGGAGAGCCAGGTCGGCGTGGAAGGCCGTTCCGGCGCCGGGACCGGTGGGGCCGGCGGCGCGGTCGGAGCCGATGGGGCGGGGGCCGCGGCGGGCTGGGCTGGTGGCGTCTGAGGCTGGGCCCAGGCCGGCGGCTGGCTCCAAGCCCCGCTCTGGGCAGCCGGGGCGGCCGGCGGAGTCGGCTGGGCGGCCGCGGCGGCCGGGCCGGGATACGGCTGCGCCGGCGGGGCCTGCTCGTAGGCCCGGGCCGGGATCGGGGCCGGAGCGGCCGGAGCCGGCTGGCCCTGGCTCGGTTGGCTCGACGCCATCGACGGCGGCTGGGCCGGCCGAGGAGACTGGCCCGACTGCGAGGGCGGCGCAGGCTGGCTCGACTGGGCGAACTGGGACGGCTGGCCCGGCTGACCCGGCTGGGAGGGCTGCGAGGGCTGACCCGATTGGGCGAACTGGGACGGCTGGGAGGGCTGCGCTGGTTGACCCGGCTGGGAGAATTGGGACGGCTGACCCGGCTGGGACGGTTGCCCCGGCTGCGCGAACTGGGACGGTTGGCTCGGCTGAGCGGGCTGAGCCGGCTGAGACGGCGCGGCCGGGAAGGCTTGGGCGGGAGCCCAGGACCCGGCTGGCTGGCTCTGATCCCAGGCCGGAGGAGCGGCTGAAGGGGCTGACTGGCCCCAAGCTGGCGCCGCCGCTTGGCCCTGGTCCCAGCCCTGGGCTTGGTTGGGATCCCAACCCTGGGGCTGGTTCGGATCCCAGCCTTGGGGCTGATTGGGATCCCAGCCTTGGGGTTGGTTCGGATCCCAACCCTGAGCTTGATTGGGATCCCAACCCTGGGGTTGATTCGGATCCCAGCCCTGGGGCTGGTTCGGATCCCAAGCCGGGCCGGCCCCGGGCCAAGGCTGGCTCTGGGCGGCGGCCAGAGCGGCCGCCTTATTCCGGGCCCGCTTGGCCTTGATGGTCAAGATGGCCCCGACCAAGGCGACGACGAGACCGACGACGGCGACGATGGCGCCGATCCCCACTATCAGGACGCTGTTCTGGGCGTCCACCATGACGGTCTGGTCGACCACCTGGAGGGTGAGGCCGGCCGGCGTGGTGTCGATGTCGAAGTCATAGAACCCGGCTCGCGTGGTCTTGAACTCGGCCACCGTGCGGAAACCACCCACGGTGATCTTGTTGCTGGGCCGGTTCAGGGCGATGTCCTCTGAGTCGGGCGAGGTGATCCGATAGGTCAGGTCGATCTCAGGGGCGGAGTCGACCACCGTCAGGACGTAGGTGGTCGAGGCCCGCAACTGGACCTTGGAGGGACTGCCGTCGCGCACCGAGGGGGTCGCGTCGAGGGAGTTGAGCGGGCCGACCTTGGCCCCCACCGCGAAGAAGCCGCCCACCAACAACACCAACCCGATCAGCAGGACGATTGGACCGGCTTTCTTGGTTTTGACCGGCGGAACCGGCCCGGTGTAGGGGTAAGACGATGAGTTCGGCGTTGACACTTGCCCTCCTCCAGACGACTGCCCCCCAGTCTGGCCTAGGTCGGTGTCCCAAGGAAAGCCCTGACCAGGCGATCAGGGGCCGAATCAGGGCGGTGGACGGCCCCCGGCCGACCCCGCCGGTCGCTCCGCCACCATCATGGGAGGGGTGTGGTCGAGCCCCGGACGGCGGCGAGCAGTGTCCACCCGCTCGACGCTCCAGACCAGCCGAACAGTCGCGTTCCAGCGCCTCGACGCCGCTCTGGCTCAACCGACGACTCGCTGCCGCTCGGGGTCACCCGACGACTCGACCCCGTTCCGGCCCGCCCGACGAATCGACGCCGCTCGGGCTCACTCGACGGCTCGACGCCGCCGGGCTTGGAAGAGGCGGATCGACGCGATCAAGACCAGGAGGCCGCCCAGGACGAAGAGGCCGACCGTGGCGATGGTCAGCCACAGCAAGGTGGCGGCGAAACCGACCAGTCCGTCGCCGGCCGTGATCAGGACCGTGATCGAAGCGCCGGGGGTTGTCGGGTCGCAGCGCACCGAGTAGGGGCCCGCGACCGTGGTGGTGACCTCGTATTGGTTCATCAGCCCGGCCAGGGCGCCCGACCGGCTGACGGCCAGGACCTGTCCGTCCGCGGACGAGATCGAGCAGGCGAAGCCGGCCGCGCCGCTGGCGGCCAGGGCGTAGGTGGTCTGGGCGGCCAACTCGACCTGATGGACGCCGCCGCCGGGGACTTGGACCGCCCCCTGGAAGCGGTCGCCGGCGCCGCCCGCCACCGTCCGCAGCGCGATCAGTCCGATCACAGGGCCGACCACCGCCACCATCAGACCCACGATCAGCAGGGTCCGGCCCGGCCGACCAGTCGGGCGGACCCGACTCAGATCGACCTGGGCGGGCTCGGCGGACTGCGACATGGGACCTCCTGAGACTTGGCCTCGGGCGGCTCGGAAACGGCGGCCCGGGGCCGTACCTCTCCCAACCTACCGCCGGACCAGCCCGCCAGCGCGCCGCTCAGCTGGTCGCCGGCGACTGGCCGACGACCGGGCCATCGCGGGCGGCCCGGGCTCCGGCGGGCGGGCCGACGACGCGACCGGGCCGGGCCGCCGACGCGCCCGTTGAGGCCCCGGCGGCGTTAACCTGAGGTCATGGCAGGGAACGGTGGGCGCCGTGGCGGCGGGGTCGGGCGGCGGGGCTGGCTCGAACTGGTCTCGACCGCCCTCGTCTTAGTCCTGGCCCTGGGCGGCTGCGGCCACGACCCCAGCCAGCCCAGCGCCGGCCTGCCGACGGCCGATCCGGTCTTGGCCGAGCTGGCCCAGGCCCTCGGCCAGTTGTCCCTGCAGGACGCTCCCCTGGCCGGATCGACGGCCGAGGCCCAGGCCGAGCTGGACCAGATCATGAAAGGCATGGACGGCGCCTCGCCCACCGTCCTACCCGGCGCGCTGACCTACGCCGACGACCAGCCCAGCGCCGTCGGCGGGCTGAGTTTCGAATGGACTTGGCCGTCGGGCGTCTGGCTCTACGAGTCGACGGTCGAGCTGCGCCATGACGGCGAGGCCTGGCGGGCCCTCTGGAGCCCCAGCCTGATCCACCCCCAGCTGGACTCCAGCAACCGTCTGGTGCACCGCCGCTGGCCGGCCACCCGCGCCGGCATCGTGGGCGACGGCGGCCAGCCCCTGATCGAACGCTACGTCGTGGTCGACGTCGGACTGGACAAGACCCTGGTCGACCCGGCCCAGGCCGAGGCCTCGGCCCGACAGCTGGCCGAGCTGTTGCAAATCGACGCCGACCGCTTGGTCGAACGGGTCGCCCAAGCCGGGCCCAAGGCCTTCGTCACCGCCATCACCCTGCGCCAAGACGAGGTTCCGTCCAACATCACCGACATCCCGGGGGTGCGCGGCGTCAAAGACAGCGCCCTGCTCGGACCCAAACCGGGTTTCATGTCCGAGATCTTGGGCCAACTCGGCCCGGCCACGGCCGACGACATCGCCACCTCCGACGGGTCGGTGGCGGCCGGCGACCAGGTCGGCCAGTCCGGCTTGCAGCGGCGCTACGACGCCCAGCTGCGGGGCGTGGCGGGCGATTCGGTCTATCTGCGCGACCGCTCGGCCCCGCCGGCCGAACCGGACGAGATCCCGCCCGCCCAAGCCGTCCTGCACCAGCAGGATCCGGTGGCCGGCCAACCTTTGGAGCTGTCCTTCAACCCCTCGCTCCAGCTCAAGGCCGAGGCGGTCCTGGCCACGGTCGGCCCCTCGGCCGCCGTCGTCTTGATCCGCCCCTCCGACGGCGCCGTCCTGGCCGCCGCCCAATCGCCCGCCGCCCAGGGCCAGGCCGAGGCCAACTTCGGCCGTTACGCCCCCGGCTCGACCTTCAAGATCGTCACCACCTTGGCCTTGCTGCGCCACGGCTTGACCCCGGACAGCCCGGTCCAATGCAGCCGGAGCGCCAACGCCGGCGGCCTGACCATGACCAATTACTCCGGCTACCCGTCCAGCCAGCTGGGCGGCATCAGCCTGACCGCCGCCGTGGCCCACTCCTGCAACACCGCCTTTGTCAATGAGATCGGACGCCTGGGCGACGCCGACCTGGCCCAAGCCGCCGGCAGCCTGGGCCTGGGCATCGACTACGACGCCGGCGCGCCGGTCTTCTACGGGATCGTGCCGAGGGCCGACTCGTCGGCCATGAAGGGCCAGGAGGTGATCGGCCAGGGCGGGGTGCTGGTCTCGCCCTTGGCCATGGCCGGCGTGGTCGCCTCGGTGGCGGCCGGTCGCACGGTCGTGCCCTGGATGGTGTCCCAAGTCCGCCCCAGCCCGACCGGCGCGCCCCTGACCGAGACCGAGGCCGCCCAGCTGCGCCAGGTCCTCCAAGCCACCGTCAGCCTAGGCGCCGCCCGTAGCCTGCAAGGGGTCGTCCTGGGGGCCAAGACCGGCACCGCCGAGTACGGCAGCGGCCAGCCCCTGCCCACCCACGCCTGGATGGTGGCGTACACCGACCACGATCTGGCCGTGGCGGTCTGGGTGCACGACGGCGACTCCGGCTCCGGCGTGGCTGGCCCCCTGATCCGGGCCCTGCTGAGCTGATCCGGACTCCGGCCCCGGGCCCGGGCCCGGACACTACGATGGGGCCATGCAGACCGTGCCGTTCGAATCCTTCCGCAGCCGTCGTAGCGTGTACCTGGTCGCCCTCGGACTGGCCGTCGGGCTGTCCTTGGTCTACCCCTGGCTGGTCTTGACCCAGTTGCGGCCGGGGCCGGGCGGCAACCCTTGGACGCGAGCCGACTACGCCGAGGTGGGGGCGCATCTGCTGGTGGTCTTCGCCATCGCCATGGCCTTGCTGACGCTGGCCGGACGCTGGAAGCCAGTCGTCGTCAACGTCGCGGCCGACCGCCTGGAGGTCTTCCGGGGCAGCCAGGTCCAGCCCTTCCTGTTCGACCAAGTCGAGCGAGTGGCGCCGGCCGGCCCGACCGCCGACCCCCCGCTGCGCCTGATCGACCGCCAAGGCCGCATCTCGACCATCCCCAGCCGGGGTTTCGAGGCGGGCCAATACGCCCGCCTCAGCCAAGCCGTCCAACGCGCTTTCCTGGAAGCCGGCCCGGCCCCGGCGGCCGAGGCATGACCGGACGGCGGTCCCCCCGGGCCGCGGCGGCCGAGGCTGTTCCGAGCCAGGAATAGCCGGGCGATGGTTGATCGGCGGTCCCTCCGATGAACCGAGGAGGCGCGGACCGGGCCTGGGGCAATAGCCGGCGAGCCGCCATCGGCATGGTCCTGGCCGGCATCGCCACGGTCCAGCTGGGGGCGGTCTTCGCCAAATCGTTGTTCCAGGAGGCCGGTCCCCTGACCATGGCCTGGCTCCGTTTGACCACGGCCGGTCTGGTTTTGACGCTGATCGCCCGGCCGCGGCTGCGCGGCCACAGCCGGCGGGACTGGCTGGTGCTGCTGGGTTACGCCGCCTCCCTGGCCGGCATGAATGTGACTTTCTACCAGAGCATGGCCCGGATCCCGGTCGGCATGGCGGTCACGATCGAGTTCTTAGGGCCATTGACGGTGGCCCTGGCCACCGGCCGACGGGCCCGCGAGCTGATCTGGGCCTTGCTGGCGGCCGGCGGCGTCGCCCTGCTGGGCTGGTCGCCCGGCTCGTTGAACTGGGCCGGCGTCGGCTTCGCCCTCTTGGCCGGGGCCGGCTGGGCCTGTTACATCCTGGTCGGCCCGGCCACCGGGCGCCGCTGGCCCGGGGTCGAGGCGGTGGCTTGGGCCAACCTGGCCGGTTCGATCGCCCTTTTGGCCCCGGTCCTGATCAGCCACGGCCAGGTGCTGGCCCGACCTGGCGTCTGGCTGGCCGGCCTCGGCGTCGGCCTGCTCAACTCCGTCATCCCTTATTCGTTGGAGATCCAGGCCCTGCGCTCGTTGGAGAAACACATCTTCTCCATCTTGATGTCGTTGGAGCCGGCCATGGCCGGCCTGGCGGCCTGGTTGGTCCTCCGGGAACGGCTGTCCGGCGTCGACCTGTTGGCCATGGCCTGCGTGGTGACGGCCTCGGTCGGGGTGACTTGGAGCGCCGCCCGGGACCGGCGGCGGCCACCCCCGGCGGCGCCGCCCGAAGGCCAGGACTGACTGATCGATCTAATCGATCAGGCCGGCGACGGGCCCCGGAACCGGCCCGCGGCGCCCGTCCTGGCCCGGCCTAGCCGATCACTCCGGCAACAGCCAGTGGCGGAGCTGGTCGGCGTCCGGAACCAAGGCCAAGGGTTGGTGGGCGGCCAGGGACGGCACGCTCCCCGAACCCCAGGTCACGCCGATGGCGGCCACCCCGGCCGCCTGGGCGGCCCGCAGGTCGAAGTTGGTGTCGCCCACGAAGACGGCCTGTTCGGGCTCGGCCCCCAGCGCCTCCAAAGCGGCCAGGACGGGCTCGGGGTCGGGCTTGGCCCGCTCGACGTCGCCGTCCGCCACCAGCACGGGCAACAGGCGCTCCAAACCCAGCAAGGCCAGGATGTGGTCGGTCGAGACCCGCCGCCGGGAAGTCACGATGCCGCAGCGCGCTCCGGCCGCCACCAGGTCCCAGATCAAACTCGGCACACCAGGGTAGTTACGCACCAAACGGTCGGTGTTCTGTCGGCTCCAGGCGTGGTACTCGGCGATCAGGCGTTCCGCCTGCTCCGGCGCCGCCTGGCCCAGGGATTCGTCCAAGGTGGTGCCGATCCAACCCCTGACCTCGGTCTCGTCCCATTCCCGCCCCACCACGGTGCGGAGGGCGTGCTGGTAGCCGGTCACGATCACCTCGATGGTGTCGGCCACGGTGCCGTCGAAGTCGAACAAGACGATTGGCCAACGCAAAGCCATCGATCCCCCCTCTGGACTGTCGTCCCCGGACCGCCGCCAGAGCCGCCCGGCCACCGTCGGGCCGAGTCGAGCCGGCTCGGACGGCCGATCCCGCCCTGCGGACGGGACATGACTTTAGTGCCATCGCCCAACCGCCCGCCCGTCGCGCCGCCGCCGGGCCTCTGGGGCCGGGTCAGCGAGTCAGACTGATGACGATCTCGCCGCCCCAGCTGAGGCCGAAGGCGCAGGCCGACAGGACGCTGCCGGCGATCAGCCAGGGCCCGAAGGCGAAGCGGCGGCTGTGGCGGATGGAGGCGTAGGCCAAGGCCAACATGCAGGACAGGGCCAGACCGACCAGGACGGCCACCCAGTCCAGCAGGCCGAGACACCAACCGCAGATGAAAACCAGCTTGACGTCGCCGAAGCCGACCGCGTCGCGGCTGATCAGGTTGATTCCCCAGAAGACCAGGGCGCAGGCCAGGGCGGCGATCAAGCCGCTCCGCCAGGAGCCGAGGCCGGCCACCGCCAAACCCGCGCCGACCACCAGGCTGTAGGCGCCCAGAGGCAGCTGGATCCGGTCCGGCAGCCGGTGGACGTCGAAGTCGACCGCCGCCAACCAGACGCCGCCGCTGGCGAAGGGCAGCCAGAGCAGGAGCCAAGGCCAGTCCGGGCCGGAGAAGGCCACGCCCAGCAGCAGCCAGGCCCCGGCCAGGCTGACCGGCACCCAGCGCCGGGCGCCGGGATAGGGGTGGCTGCGCTCGTCGTGACGGGCCAAGATGATGCGATAACCGAGCAGGCCGAGGTTGTGTCGCAGACCCTGGCCGATCAAGAAACCAGCCAAGGTCAGCACGCCCAACAGGGCGCCATCCATCCAGGGCGTCACGGCTGGACCTGGGACGGCGAGACGGGCGCCGTCCGGACGATGCGGCGGGGTGACATGTTGAAGATATTCATTCGTGGCCGTACGGGCCGGCGGTCGATCGGAGCTGTCCTCACAGAAGAACAGTGGGCATTCTTCCCCAACTTTCCGCTTCCTGTCCACATCGCTGAGCCTCCCCGAGCCCGTTTCGGCCCGGATTGTGGACGCTCGGACGGCTCGGAGCGGGCGAGATCCAGGACCGCCCCGGGCCTGACCCGCCCGGATCCGTCTCCAGCCCGAGTGGACCCGGGGACGCCCACCGCCGGCCGGTCGGACCGACCGCGGCGACCTGCGGGAGTCGCCCCGCCTCTCAGCTCTGGTAGACCCGGGGCACCCGCTGGGCGATGGCGCAGAGCACCTCGTAACTGATCGTGCCGGTGGCTTGGCCGAGGTCGTCGGCGCTGATGCTCTGGTCGCCGTCCCGGCCGATCAGGACGACCGGCTGGCCGGGGCCGAGGTCACAGTCCGGCCCCAGGTCGACCATCATCTGGTCCATGCAGATCCGGCCCGCCACCGGCCGGTGGACCCCGCCCACCAGCACGCTGGCCCGGCCCGACAGACGGCGAGAGTAGCCGTCGCCGTAACCGACCGGGACCGTCGCCACCCGGGTGTCGGCGGTCGGCGCCCAGGTCCGCCCGTAGCTGACGGTCTGGCCGGCCGGCACGGTCTTGACGAAGGAGGTCAGCGAGATCCAGGACAGCACCGGTTCGACGGCGATCGTGCGCGGACTGGCTTGGTCCGGGTAGTAGCCGTAGCTCATGATGCCTGGACGGACCATGTCGCCCCAGGTCTCGGGGTGGCCTAGCACGGCGCCGGAATTGGCGGCGTGGACCAGCTCGACGCGACGGCCCAAACGCTCCTGGATGGCGTCCACGGCGGTTCGGAAACGACCCCACTGCTCGGCCGTAAAGTCGTCCTGGGCCGGGTCGTCGGAGACCGCGAAATGGGTGAAGACCCCTTCCAAAGCCAAGTCGGGTTGGGCCTCGACGAAGGCCGCCAAATCAGCCGCCGCGGCCGGCTCGACGCCCAACCGGCGCATGCCAGAGTCGACCTTTAGGTGGACTGGGGCCACTTGGCCGGCTCGTCGGGCGGCCGCTTGGGCGGCGGCGGCGCCGGCCTGGTCGACGATGGCCAAACGGGTCCGGGCGGCTAGGGCTTGGTCCAGCAGCTCGGGGGCCGCCACCGACAATTTCAAGATGGGGGAGGTCAGTCCGGCTTGGCGTAGGGCGACCGCCTCGGACACCGTGGCGACGCCGAACCAGTCGGCCCAATGGTTCCGTTCGGCGGCCTGGGCCACTTCGGCCAGGCCGTGCCCGTAAGCGTTGGCTTTGACCGGCAGCAGCACCAGCCGAGGGCCGACCTGGGAACGGATCGCTTGCAAGTTGCGCCCTAAAGCCGTGAGGTCGACCAGGGCATAGGTCTCATACCGCTTCATGGGAACCAGCATTCCATAGGATCGACTATTTCTCAGCGCCCCGGCGGCGCTCGCCGCCGGCTCTGCCGTACTCCCGCGGACGGGTTGGGCCCCCACTGGCCGACCCTTCCCCGGGCCCGCCGGCTGGGACGGCAGAGCCGGTCCGGCGGCTGGCCGACGGCCCGGACGGGGGACCGGGGCGTCGGCGGCCGGATGCCGTCGAGACCTCCAGGTGGGGGCGGCTTCGAGCCCGTTCGAGATGGGACCGGGGCGGCCTCGGCCGAACGCCGTCGAGACGGTCCTCCCGGAGCCGGGCGGCGGGGGCCGGGGCGGCCCATTGGGCCGGACTCGGCGCGGGAACGGCGGCCGATGGGAGGGGCCGAGGCAAGATGGGCCCATGCGTGCCTTCCTCGTGCCCATCGCCGCTGCCGTCGTCCTGTGCTTGGCCGGCTGCGCCCAGGTGGCGCCGCCCGGTTCTAGCCCCGCCCCTTCCCAGACGCCGTCCGAGGACACCTCCCCCGGTTGGCTGTCCGAGGAGCCCGTCACTTTGACCGTCGGTCGAGCGGTCGACCTCTCCCGCACCCGGGGCCTGCCCAAGGCCATCGTCAGCGTCGAGGCCGTGACCGAGCAGGCCACCTGCCCCTCGGGGGCGATCGAGCCTAGCCAGGGCCAGTTCATCGCCATCCAGCTGACCGCCCACCGGGTGGGCGAGTCGGGCCAGTTCGACCTGGCCGTGTACGACTGGCTGACGGTCGACGTGGCCGGCCAGGAGCACGACGGGCAGATGGCGGTGGTGTCCGGGCTGTGCCTGGAGCCCGCCGACGGCGTCAGCCTGGAATACGACGCCGGCGGGCGGGCGGCCGGCTCGATCATGATCGACGCCCCCCTCGACGTGTCTTTGATCCGAGCCCGCAACCCTCTGGCCCAGCCGCCGGTCACCATCTCGGTCGAGCTGCCGCCGCGATGAGTCGGACCGTCGTCTTCGACCTGGGGTCGGTCTTGGCCGACCCGGCTCCGCTCTACCCCAGGCTGGGCCAGATCTTGGGGATCGACCCGGCTCGGGTGGCCGAGGCGGTCTGGGTCCACCGTCGCCCCTACGACCAGGGCCTGTCCGACCGTGACTACTGGCGGCGCACCCTGGCCGAGCTGGATCTGACGGTCGACCTGGAGTCTCTCCTGCCCCGCTTGGTGGCGGCCGACATCGCCAACTGGTCGGTCATCCGCCCAGCGGCCGAGGCCGTCTTGGTCGGGCTACGGCGCCGCGGCGTGCCAGCCGTCATCTTGTCCAACGCCCCGCTCAGCTTCGCCCAAGCGGCCGACGCCTGCGCCTTCCGCCGCTTGATCGACCAGGCCTTCTATTCGGCCGAGCTGGGCTTGGCCAAACCCGACCCGGCCATCTACCACCACGTCGAAGCGGCGTTGGACCGCCCGGCCGACCAGCTCTGGTTCATCGACGACCGGCCCGAGAACGTCCAGGCCGCCGCCGCCCTGGGCTGGCGAGCCCACCAGTGGGTGGACGACGCCGACACCGCGGCCTGGCTGACCGAAGCCGGCTTCCTGGACTGAGGACTCGCCGGATTCAACGGGTCGAACGCCAACTGCGCGGTCGGGCCGACCGAGGCCGGCTTCCTGGGCTGAGGCCGATCGACGGACCGCTCAGGCCAGCATCAGGCAGCGCGCCACCGTCGCACCGACCAAGACCAGCGCCACCCCGCCCAGGGACAACCACTGACGGCGGTCTCGGTCGCGGGCCGGCAGGTAGATCAGGATGGCGGTGACGGCGGCCCCGACCAGGAAGCCGCCCAGATGGCCCTGCCAAGAGATGGAACCCCGGGCCACCACCGTCACGAGGACGTTGACCCCGAGCCAGATCAGGACCTGGCGCATGTCTTGGCGCAGGTGGCGCATGATCAGGACCAGGCCGGCCAGGAGGCCGAAGATGGCCCCCGAAGCTCCCACCGCCTGGCTGGCCGGACGGCTCAGCCAGAGCACGCAGACCGAGCCGCCCAAGCCGGACAGCAGGTACAACGCCAGCCACCGGCTCCGGCCCAGGATGCGCTCCAGCGGCGGCCCGAGGAACCACAGCGTCAACATGTTGCAGGCGATGTGGATCCAATCGATGTGGGTGAAGACGCTGGTCAACATCTGCCAATAGGCGCCGGTGGCGACGCCGGCCTGCCAGACCGTGCCGGACATGGCCTGACAGGCGGCTGGGCCGAGGCTGGGGTAATAGCGGGAGGGGTCGTCGGCCATCCCGCAGCGGCCTTGGGGGCTGAGGCCGAGCAGATCGACCAAGGACGAGAGATTGCCGCCGGTGGCTTGGATCAAGATCCAGACCGCCAAGTTGACCCCGATCATGACGATCGTCGTCAAATTTGAATTGACGCTGACGCGACCGCCGTACGGCCCTTGGCCCTGACGGGTGCGGCGGGCGAATTGGCGCACGCAGTCGCGGCATTGGTACCCCACCGAGGCCGGCACCATGCACTCGGAACAGATCCGCCGGCCGCAACGGCGGCAGGCGATGCGAGTCTCCCGATCGGGGTGGGCGTGACAGCGCCCCGGCTCCGGCCCAGCCATTCAGACCTCTTGGCCGAGGGTCGCCACCAAGATGGCCTTGATGGTGTGCATCCGGTTCTCAGCCTGGTCGAAAACGATGGAGGCGGGCGACTCGAAGACCTCGTGGGTCACCTCCAGCCCGTCCGGCAAGCCGGCCAGACGCATGATCTCGGCTCCCATCGAGGTCTCCTGGTCGTGGAGGGCGGGCAGGCAGTGCATGAACTTGACCTCGGGGTTGCCGGTCATCTCCAACACCTGGGTCGTCACCCGGTAGGGGGCCAGGATCGGGATGCGCTCCAGCCAGACCTCCTTCGGCTCGCCCATCGAGACCCAGACGTCGGTGTAGATGAAGTCGACCCCGGCCACCCCGGCCGCCAGATCGTCCGTCACCTGGACCCGAGCCCCGGACTGGGCCGCCACCCGGTGGGCCTGTTCGATGATGTGGGGCCAGTTCTGCAACCCCGGCGGCGCCACCACCCGCACGTCCATGCCCAGCAGGGCGCCGGTCACCAGCAACGAGTTGCCGATGTTGTACCTAGAGTCGCCGACGTAAGCGAAGGAGATATCGCGCACAGGCTTGCCCGAGTGTTCGATCATGGTCAGGACGTCGCACAACGACTGGGTCGGATGCCACTCGTTGGTCAACCCGTTCCAAACCGGCACCCCGGCGTGACGGCCCAGCTGTTCGACCACCTGCTGGCCGAAGCCGCGGTATTCGATGCCGTCGAACATCCGCCCCAGCACCCGGGCGGTGTCGGCGATCGACTCCTTGTGGCCGATCTGAGACCCGGCCGGGTCGAGGTAGGTGACGTGGGCCCCCTGATCGTGCGCCGCCACCTCGAAGGCGCAGCGCGTCCGAGTCGAGGTCTTCTCGAAGATCAAGGCGATGTTGCGCCCGACCAGGCGGGCCCGCTCTCGCCCGGCCCGCTTGTCCGCCTTCAGCTGGGCCGACAATTCGACCAGCCCCAGCCATTCCTGGCGCGTGAAATCAAGCTCTTTGAGGAAATTACGTCCCTGGAGTGTCATCGATCCCTCTACCTAGTCCCTCGTTGGAGTGGAGCTACCAATGTACGCCAGAGGGCCGACAGCCACCCCTCGACCGACTTGGGAGACCGGGGTCGCGGGATTCCTCGGCTCGGGCTTGCCCGTCTCAGCCCTAGAAGACAAAATAAATGCAGTGCATTCATTCTTGGGAGGGTCTACGCCATGGCGAGTGTGATCACGGTCCGGAACCTGGACCCGGAGGCGAAACAGCGCATCAAACGACGGGCGGCCGCGCACGACCGTTCCATGGAGGCCGAGATCAGAGCCATTCTGGAGGCCGTCCCCGAACCCGATCCTGAACCAGCCATCATCCGGGCGATCCGCCTAGCCCGTCAGGAGATGGGCGACGGCGGTTGGGACTTGCCGCCCCGGAATCAGGAGCAGCAACGCGAAGTGCGCTTCCCGTGATCATCCTCGACACCAACATCATTTCTGTCTTGGCGGCGGCCAGATGCCATCCGGCCAACGCCATCGTCGACCAGTGGTTCGCGAGTTGCGACGCTCACAGCATCCGGACCACGGCCATCACCAGAGCGGAGGCCAAGGCTGGTGTCGAGTCCATGCCCGACGGCGCGCGCAAAGACGACCTGCGGTGTTCCGTGAACATTTTCTTCGCCACCATGGCCGAGGCCACCTTGCCCTTCACGGCGCGGGCGGCCGACCAGTACGGTCTGATCGTGGCCACCCGTCAGCGCTCCGGCCACCCGATCTCCGTCTTGGACGCCCAGATCGCCGCCATCGCCCTGACCGCCGGAGCGACCCTAGCCACCCGGAACGTCAAAGATTTCGCCGACCTCGGACTGAGTTTGGTCGACCCATACGACCGGGCCACCTGGGGCCGCTAGGGGGCACTGTCGGTCCGGTCAGCGGGTCGGAGGCGATCGGAGCGAGCAGCGGTCGTCGAGCCTGATTCCTAGAGCGCCCGTCGAGTAGCCGTTTGGCCACGCCGACATACCTGGCGCCGGGGAGACGAGACACCCCGCACCCATGGCCGATTCCCCTATATTCATCCCCGTGTCCACCAACCGTGCTCTTGCCAGGCTTGCGCTCTTTATCTGTATTTCCACGCTTGCGGGATGTTCTTCGGCGGGAAGCGGCATCGACGGAGATCCTTCCGCGCCGCCCGCAGCCGAGCGGACCTCCGAAGTCGCCACCGACCAACCCGCTTCGGACGCGACGTTGACCGCCGCCGGATACTTCAACCTGCTCGAGGGGATCAAGGACGCGCTCGACAGTGACGAGTTCAGACTGAACAAGGTGGTCGGCGACGGGGACAGCGCCTGGCACCTTTTTTCCTGCACGGCTTACGACGCCAACGCCGGAGACCATTTCGCCTCCGCGTATGTGGAACTGGAGGCCGAAGAATGGCATCGCGACGCCCCCGCCGGCACGAAGGTGCCTCTGCACACCCCCCGAGTGACCGTGTCGGTGTTCATGCGCGACGATGCCGCCACGGCCGTCTACGCGGCGGGACCTTGCGGCGCCCTGGCCGGCGACACGCCGCCGGCCCTACTCGCTGAAGGGTCGGTTTCGCTATCAGCTTGGACTTGGGAGACCGTGGACGACGACACAATCTCCACTATCCGGGCCAAGTCCGGGAACGTCATCTTCGACATCGACTCGGTGAAGCCGGACGACCTGGGCCGTTGGCAACAGTTCCTGCTCGACCAGGCACCGGCTCTGATAATGTCCGCCGCGGCCCGGCCCGACTTCTTCTCAGAGCCGTGGCCGGTGCGGGAAGTCACACGGTGCGGACGCCTACTCGACATGGTCATGACGGCGTTCGACCAAGACCGTCCGCCCATCTCCGCCGAGGTAGTCGAGGAAGGCGGCGCCTTGGAGTACCGGGTCGGTGTCCCCAAGGAAGGAGATTCAGGGGCGTACAGCGTCGCCAGCGGCGCTTGCTCCTGACTCATACGGAGGGGTGGCTGCCGCAAGTGGCCGGCCTGGTCGGCTTCGCTCACCGCGTCGAGGAGGGAACCGGCGGCCCGCGAACCAGCCGCCCATCAGCCAGACTCCGCTCGAACACATTCGTACGTCGCCCTCCACGTACATTCGTACGGAGAAGTTCACGTCTATCTGAGCGACGGTCCGGTCCAGCTCCACCCGCGCCCGGGGCCGGCCTCGGGGACATCCTGGGCGCGGGTCTCGGCATCGTCCTCCGACCGGCCTGACCTCTGCTCCGCCAGTCGCCTATCCGCTGGGCCGCCCTTTGGCCCGGCCAGACGTGGGGCAGACTGGAGCCCATGAGCCATGCTGATGCTGAGCCGGTCCGGGTCGTCTTCGTCTGTTGGGGCAATATCTGCCGTTCGCCGATGGCGGAGCGGGTGGCCCGCGGGATGGCGCCGGGGGTTGGGTTGGACTGGGTCGAGTTCACCAGCGCGGCCCTGTCCGACGAGGAGGAGGGCAACCCGATGGACCCGCCGGCCCGGCGGACGCTGGAGCGGGCCGGGTACGACGCCGCCGGCCACCGGGCCCACACCATCACGCCGGCCGAGATCCTAAGCGCCGACCTGGTGGTGGGGGTGGAGCCGTACCACGTCGAGCGCTTGCGCCGGCTGGCCCCGGCAGCCGACCACATCGTGCTGTTGAGCGACTACGACCCCGCCCATCTGGGCCAGGCCATCGTCGACCCCTGGGGCGGCCCGCCGGCCGCCTTCCAAGCCACCCTGACCAGGGTCGAGGCCGCCATGCCCGGATTGTTGGCCGCCGTGGCCGAACTCTGAGCCACCGGACAGACCGAAGCCTGGTCCGTCACGGCGCCAGACTGACCCGGGGCGGGTCGCCCGGGGCGGGACGAGCCAGGCAGCGATCCAATCGTTCGAGCGGGAGGGGCGGGGCCACCAGGTCGGCCCAGGGCCGGGAGCGGCCGGGACCGGCCAGGTAGGCCAACCCGTCCGTCAACCGCTCGGGTCGGTAATTGTGCACGCCCACCAGGGAGACCAGCCGTCGCACCAAGTCCTCGGCTTTGACCGGCACAGCCGGGCTGGGCCAGACCGTGCCGGCCAGCACCACCACGCCGCCGACCTCGACCAGGCGCAGACAGCGGGAGACCTGCTGGGCGTCGCCCGACAACTCGAACACGGCCTCAGAGGCGTCGGACGGGCCCAACTCGGCCGGGGGCAGGGCTCGGACGGCCCCGAACTGGCGGGCCAAGGCCCGTCGGGCCAGATCCGGCTCGGCCACCGAGACTTCGGCGCCGGCGTCGGCCAACATGGCCGTCACGGTCAGCCCCAACAGGCCCGCCCCACAGACCACCACCGGCACTGCGGCCCAACCATCGGGCCGACCGTCGAGCCGGGCCCGGGCCGCTTCGACGCAGGCCGCCGCCGTGGCCGTGGCACAGGAGGCGGCCACCGCCACGGCGTCCGGCAGCGCGGCCGGCACCGACGCCACGGCGGTGCCGGCCCGTAACAAGATGTGACTGGCGAAACCGCCGCCCAGGCCGGCCCCGTCCCGCCAGGGCTCGTGCCCGTACTTCAACAAACTCCGACACTTCTGGCTCAGCCCCCGCCGACAGCGGTCGCAGTCGCCGCAAGCCAGGCAGATCGACCACACCACCCGGTCGCCCGGTTGGAGCTGGCGCCCGTCCAGGTTCCTGGCCTCCGGATCGGCCGCCACCACGTGGCCGATCTGCTCGTGGCCCAGGACGGACGGCGCCGGGGCCGGCCTCCGGCCGCTCACGCTGTGACGGTCGGAACCGCAGACGGCCGCCAGGTCGATCGCCACCAGAGCCTCGCCCGGGCCGGGCCGGGGTAGACGCCAACGCTGGAGCTGAAGTGGTTGGCCCACTCCGGTCCAAACCATGGCCCGGCCCGACCGGGCGGACTCTGAGACCCGACCCGAACCGACCGACCCTGTGACCGGGCCCGGGCCGGATTGGCTCTTCCTCATATCGATCCCTCCCGCGTTCCTCGGTCCGTCCTCAGCGCAAGGCGGCCCGGCACCACATGGTCAGGCCCTCCAGCGCCATCACGACGGCCACGATCATGCCCACGATCAGCGCCACCAGGCCGTAATTGGAGCCTTGGGAGGCGTTCAGCAGGTAGTAGCCGATACCGCCGCCGCCGACCAGCCCCAAGATGGTGGCGGCCCGCAGATTGGTGTCGAGGACGTAGCAGATGTGACCGATGATGGCGCGCCGGCTCTGGGGCAAGGTGGCGGCCAGGTAGACCTGGGCCCGGCTGGCGCCGGCGGCGGTCAGGGCCCGCTCGGGGCCGTGCGGGACCTCCTCCAGAGAGTCGGCCATCAGTTTGCCCAGCAAACCGATGTGGCACAGGCCCAGAGCCAGCACGCCGGCTTGCGAGCCCAGGCCGGTGACGATGATCAAGACGATGGCCAAGACCAGCTCCGGCACTCCCCGGATGGCCACCAGCAGGAGCCGGCAAAAGGTTCTGACCCCGCCGTTGGGGGCGACGTTGCGGGCCGCCAGGGAGCCGACCACCCAGGAGCCGACCAAGGTGATGACGGCGGCCGCCAGGGCCACGGCCACGGTCTGGCCCATGGCTTCGAGCAGTCGGGGCAGGCCGTAGTTGCCGGCCGTCGGCGGCCAGAAGGAGTCCGCCACCCGAGGCACCCGGCCCCAGGACGTCCACAGGTCGCTCCAGGTGATCTGACAGACCCAGACCGACGCCACCAAGACACCGACCCCGACGCCGCGTCCGATCCAGGAGCGCAGCCGGGCGGCCGTCCAAGGTCGTCGCAGCCAAGCCGCCAACTGAGCCGGGCTGGCTGAGCCGGGGGCGGCGGCAGAAGTGGCTGAGACGGCGGGCACGGGAGTGGCGGAGCCGGGGGCGGCGGGAATGGAGGCGGTCCGGGCGGCGACAGAGGCAGAGGGGACGAGAGCGGCTCGCGGCCGCCGACCGGTCGGACCGGACCGGCGGGGCGAACCGACCGGTCGGCGGCCGTCGGCGGGGGACAGCAAGCGGCGGCGCAGGCTGGAGGACAGCGCCTCCATGCCGACGCAGAGCCCGAAGATGACGACCGCCACGGCCAAGCCCCGACCGTAGTCGAGGGTGGCGAAGGCGTTGCGCATCTGCAAGCCCAGGCCGGGAACGGCCACGTAACCCAAGATGACCGAGCCGCGTAGGTTGATGTCGGCCCGGTGCAGGACGGTGGCGCACCAGGAGGGGAAGACCTGGGGCAGCACCCCGCTGAAGAACTCTTGGGCCCGGGAGCCGCCGGCGGCCCGGATGGCCAGCAGCGGCCCTTGGTCGATCTGCTCGACGGCGTCGGCGAAGAGTCGGGAGATCATGCCGACCGAGTGGATGGCGATGGCCAAGATGCCGGGCAGGGCTCCGAGCGAGCAGATCAGGGCGAAGACCATGGCTAGGACGACGTCGGGCAGGGCCCGGCAGAACACCCCGATGAACCGGCCGACCACCCGCCAGACCCGCCCCGGGCTGGTGTTGGCGGCGGCCAGGTAAGCCACCGGCAAGGAGATCAGGCCGGCCAACAAGGTGCCGGTGACGACGATGCCCAAGGTCAGAGCGGTTTGATACGCCAAGTCGCCCAGCGGCGGGAAGTCCAAGGTTTTGACCCGGTGGAAGAAATTGACGGCGTTGCCGCGCGAAGCCAGGATGGCAGACGGGCTGACGTCGATCTGGGCCAACATGATGGCCCCGACCAAGAGCAGGACCAGCAGGGTGGCTCGGGCCACTAGTCCGTTGAGGTCGAGCCGGCGGCGGAACCAGCTGAAGGCGGTCCAGCCGCCGGCCGCCAGGTCGCCGGCGGCCAAGGCGCCGGCGGGCGAACGGCCGGTGAGCGGGGCGAGGGCAGTCATACGGTGGCCCGCGCCCGGTCGACCGGACTGGCCCCCGACCCGACCGGACAGCTCGGATCAGTCTCCGGCCCGTCCGACCGGATCAGATCGGTCGCCGACCCGGCCGGCCGGATCAGATAGGGCTCGGGGCCGACCGGTCGGATCGCCGCCGCGGGGCCGCGCTGATAGATGGCCATGGCCTCGTCCCGGCTCAGACGGTCGGCCGGCCGATCCAAGACCACCTGGCCCTGCCGTAACCCGACCACCCGGTCGGCCCAACTCAGAGCCAGGTCGACCTGGTGCAACGAGCACAGCACGGTCAAGCGGTCGCGCTGGGCGATCTGACGGATCAGCGCCATGACGTCGGCCGACGACTCCGGATCGAGCGAGGCCACCGGCTCGTCCGCCAGCAGGATCTGGGGCGACTGCATGAGGGCGCGGGCGATGGCCACCCGTTGCTGTTGCCCGCCGGACAGGGTGTCGGAGCGCTGGTGGGCGATCTGGGCCAGCCCGACCCGGTCGAGTTGGCGCATGGCCTCCAAACGGAGCGCTTTGGGGTACGCCAGCGGGTTCAGACGTGGCCCCCGCAAGCGGGCCAAGGCGCCGGTCAGGACGTTCTCCAGCACGCTCAGGGGACCGACCAATTCGAACTGTTGGAAGATCATGCCGACCTGGGCCCGTAAGCGGCGCAAGGCCGTCCCCCGCAGGCGGTAGACCGGCTGCCCCAGCACCAGGGCGAAACCGGCGCTGGGCCGCTCCAGCCCGTCGACCTGACGCAGCAGAGTGGATTTACCGGAGCCGGAGGCCCCCAGCAAGGCCACGATCTGGCCCGGCTGGACGCTGAAAGAGACCTCGCGCAGAGCCCAGTCGGCCCCGAAAGACTTGCCCAGGCCGAAGAACTGGATCGGCGGCGTGGACTGATCGGCCCCGGCCGGACCGGCTTCGAGCCGGTTGGCCGCGCTGTGGCCACTCTCGGGCGGACCGACCTTGATCCGGTCGGCTCCGCTCCGAGTGGCTCTGATCTGGCCGACGCCGATCCGGCCGGCCCGCCCTGGCGCGCCCGGGCCGGGGCGGACAGGGCGGGCGGCGGGCGGACCGCTGCCGACGGCAGGCGAACCGAGCTCGGGCTCGGCTAGGACTTGGCCCAGGGGCGGCGGAGCCGGGACCAGGCCGGCCGGGGCGTCGCCCGACCGGTCCTGGTCGACCGTAGGACTGGCGCCGGCTAAGCCTGGCACTGCTTGGCCCCGGTCCTGGCGCAGATGCCGCGGATGATGTCGTAGTAGGCGTCGTCGACCGGCCGGGTGGCGTAGAAAACGGCCCGGAAACCGTCCGAGTCAGCCGAGCTGACGCCGGCGGCGATGATCTGGTCGATGGTGACCTCCTGCAAGATGTCACGCAGCTGGTTCTGCATGGCCTGCGGCAGGTTGCCGGACACCACGATGGGCGCGCCCGGCACCTGGGTCTGCTCCACCACTCGGACGGCGTCGGACTTGGCCACTTCGCTGTCCTCGGCGAAACCGGCCTCGCATTCACGACCTTCGCCCGTCTTGGCCACGGAGACGTCGTGTTTGCCGGCGAAGATCGGCTCGACGTCGGTCTCCGGATCGATGCCGATCTCGAGCAGGCTGTAGGAGGGGAAGAGGTAGCCGGAGGTGGAGGAGGGATCGACGAAGCAGACCT